>JAKEGK010000144.1 GCA_022627515.1 Gammaproteobacteria bacterium | reverse complement strand
TCGTCAAAACGCAGATCCCGTTTTATCGAAAGAACCTGGTTGGCTACCGTAGCTTCCGGATTTTCCTTATTGAGAAGGGAATAGGCAACCGTATAAATCAGTTCAAACTCCTGCACCCTTCCTTCCGGACTGACTGTCATTACCCGGCGCTGATGTTTTTCACTATCGATCACAATCACGAGCCTGGCATCATCAATATTCTTAAGGGGTGTTATATTGTGCCGCCGCAACTGAGTTTTCAACACCTGCGCAATGCCTGAAGTCGCCGTCACATCGTCGATCGCGATACTATCCATCCCGGGCGGCAATTCGATACTGCCCCGCAAATGAAAGCCGCAACCATGCAGGCAAACAACCATCAGCACGATTAACGTAAAACCATATTGGCCAAACATTTTTGCAGTGTTGCGGATCAGCGCCATAACAGCCGGATTTACCTGACAACAATATTGATCAGCCGGCCCGGCGCCACGACTACCTTCATGATTTCCTTGCCTTCGACATGACGCCGCACGTTGTCGTCCCGCATGGCGATAGCTTCTATCTGCTGTTTTCCGGCATCCGCCGGCACCGACACTTTGCCGCGCAGCTTACCGTTGACCTGCACCACGAGCTCGACCGTGTCCCTGACCAATGCCGTTGCATCAGGCGCCGGCCATTGCGCATCAAGTATATCTGTAGCGTTCCCCACACCTTGCCACAAGGTGTGGGTAATGTGCGGCACGATGGGGGATAACAAGCGCAACAGGATGTCGATCGCTTCGGCATAAACCGCGCGGCTGCCTTCATCGGTGTGTTCACGAAGCCGTTCCGACAACGGCTGCAGGCAGTTTACCATTTTCATGGCGGCGGCCACGACAGTATTAAACTGATACTTGCCAACGTCCCGATTGGCTTGTTCCAGCAGTCCGTGAAGTTCCGCGCGGATAGACTTTAATTCTGCGGAAAGTGCATCCCAGGACACGTGTTTCAGCTTGTGATTGCCGATCCACTCATATAACACGGCGTGTTTGTCGTCGTCCGCCACCATGCGCCACAGGCGTTTCAGAAAACGAAACGCGCCTTCCACCGCATCGTCATTCCATTCCAGCGACTGCTCCGGCGGTGAGGCAAACATGGTGAACAGGCGCACGGTATCGGCGCCGTACTGATCGATCAGGGCTTGCGGATCGACGGTATTGCCTTTTGATTTTGACATCTTGGCGCCGTCTTTCAACACCATGCCTTGCGTCAACAGGTTGGTAAAAGGCTCATTGTTGTTGAGCAAACCCGCATCGCGAAGCAGCCTTGTATAAAACCGCGCATACAGTAGATGCAAAATGGCGTGTTCGATGCCACCGATATACTGATCCACCGGCAGCCAGTAATCCGCCCGGTTATCCAGCATAACCTCATTATTATCCTTACAGGCAAAGCGCGCAAAATACCAGGATGATTCCATAAAGGTATCGAAGGTGTCCGTTTCGCGCAGCGCCTTGCCGCCGCACGCGGGACAGGTGGCTTCATAAAACGCCGGCATTTTCTTAATGGGTGACCCCACGCCTTCCATGGAAACATCTTCCGGCAATACGACCGGCAAATCCGCTTCCGGCACCGGCACGGCGCCGCACGCATCACAATTGATTATCGGGATCGGCGCACCCCAGTAACGCTGCCGCGACACGCCCCAGTCACGTAACCGGTAATTGACCTTGACCTGCGCTTTTCCTTCCGCCGCCAGCCGGGCAGCGATGGCATCAAACGACTGCTGGAAGTCCATGCCATCAAATTCACCGCTATCAAACAGGATTCCCTTTTCGATATACGCGCATTTATTCAAATCGACAGAACCATTGTCCTCCGCGGCGGCTGGCTTGATAACCTGTTTGATCGGCAACCCGTATTTGCGGGCAAACTCCCAGTCGCGTTGATCATGCGCCGGGACCGCCATCACCGCGCCTTCGCCGTACGCCATCAGGACAAAGTTAGCGACATATACCGGTATCGCTTGCCGGGTAATTGGATGGATGGCTTTCATGCCGGTATCCATGCCCTTCTTTTCCATGGTTTCAAGATCGGCTTCCGCGGTTCCACCTTGGCGGCATTCCTCGATAAATGCCTGTAATGCGCTATTGTCGCGGGCGGCATGCGCGGCCAACGGATGTTCCGGAGCGACCGCCACATAACTTACCCCCATCAGGGTATCCGGCCGCGTGGTAAATACTTTCAAGCCATTTTCCTCGCCGGGTAAGCGGCTATCACCCGCTATGCCAAAAATTATTTCAACACCCCTGGATTTACCGATCCAGTTGCGCTGCATGGTTTTCACTTGTTCGGGCCAACCAGGCAAATTATCCAGCTCGTCCAGCAGCTCGTCGGCGTAGTGGGTTATTTTCATGAACCATTGGGGTATTTCCTTGCGTTCAACAGCCGTGTCGCAGCGCCAGCACCTGCCTTCGATTACCTGCTCGTTGGCCAGCACCGTCATGTCATGGGGACACCAGTTTACCGGCGCGGTTTTTTTATAGACCAGATTTTTGGCATATAACTTTGTAAACAGCCATTGCTCCCAGCGGTAATATTTCGGATGACATGTGGCAAGTTCACGATCCCAGTCGTAACCAAAACCAAGGCGTTTCAATTGCCCGCGCATATAGTCTATGTTCTCGTAAGTCCATTTGGCGGGCGCGACATTGTGTTTAATCGCGGCGTTTTCCGCGGGCAGGCCGAACGCATCCCATCCCATGGGTTGCAGGACATTTTTTCCCTTCATGCGCTGATACCGGGAGATCACATCACCGATGGTATAGTTGCGCACATGCCCCATGTGCAACCGGCCACTGGGATAGGGAAACATTGACAGGCAATAGAACTTCTCCTTGTTGTCCGCATCTTCCCTGGCAGCAAATGAGCGGTGTTCGTCCCAATAAGCTTGCGCCTGGGATTCAATTTCGGCGGGATAATATTGTTGTTTTAATGACATAAATAATCGCTTAAACCTTTTTCAATTCGCGTCAAAACCATCCGTTTAAAACAAATTCGACCACCAAAGCGATCAAAAACAGCAAGAATACCGCAGTACAATACTTGCTAACAACAACTCATGATAAGCAGCGAAGAAACGGGGAACTCCGGGTAATTACTACACTACAATTGTACCGGATATCAGTTGTTTATTGCGATTCATTGCATGACGCACACAAAATTCAGAAATTGGATCGCAGATTGTTACTGCCTATCCAGCAGTTATCCAACGCTTCTGAACGTTAAGCCAGGTAAGACTAAATTCCGGCAATCCTGCCATGGGCGATAATTCATCACTCCCGGCGATCAAAGGATTTGACACGGTTAATATGGATAATTCAGTCAACCTGCCGAAGCAGCGCGGCTTAACCGCCAGGCCAGCAGCAGCATCAAGCTGCACAGGGTCAGAATGGGATAGTTGCCCAGCACCGCGTAAGGTGTGCTGCCCTGCATCGGTTGAAACTCAACTGTCAGCACATCCTGTTTAAACTGCGGGGAAGTGTCCAGAATGTTTCCCTCATGATCAATGATGGCGGAAATTCCATTGTTGGTCGCGCGCAACATGGGGCGCGCCGTCTCCAGCGCGCGCACTTGCGCTTTTTGCAAGTGCTGGTGCGGCGCCAGGGAATCACCAAACCACGCATCGTTACTGATATTGATGAGGAAATTGGCCTGTGGCAGGCCGTTTATCACCTCTTCACCAAACGCGTCTTCATAGCAGATTGATACCGCGCCTTTCAAACCTGACATGCTGACAACCGGTTCATGCTTGTTGCTATGGCTAAAGTCCGCCATGGGAATGCGTAAAAAACCAAGAAACTCACCCAACAGCCACTTTAACGGCACATACTCGCCAAAAGGCACCAGATGATATTTGTGATAGAACTGGATATCGCCATTGTCCAGCACCACCGCACTGTTATAGTAACGCCTGTCCTCATTCCTGAAATCCAGAAACGGCAAACCAATCAGCATACTGGTATTGTTTGCCTGCGCTTCACGGGCTAATTGAGCAAGAAATTCCTCAGCTTGATGATAATAGGCGGGCAAGGCTGTTTCAGGCCAGATAATGATATCGCTGCTCCAGTGCTGCCGCGTCAGGCTGGTATACAAATCAATAGTGGGCTGCCGTTCTTGTGGAATCCATTTGAGTTCTTGGGGAATGTTGCCCTGAACCAGGCTGGCGTTGAGCGGCTTGCCGGCCGGTTCCGACCATTCCACAAGCATCAGCAAGCCGCCTGACATCAACACACTCACCAACAAAAGCCCGATATTCGCCAGCTTTTTTCCCTGCTCATACAACAGCAACACCAGGCAACCGGAGCAGACCGCCACGGCAAACGTGACACCATATACGCCAATTAGCGGGAACAAACCGGCCAGCGGTGAAAGCACCTGGCTGTAACCAACATTTATCCAGGGAAATCCGGTAAATAACCAGCCGCGCACCCATTCCAGCACCACCCACAATGACGGGTAAAGGAATAACAGTCTGACGCGGGCTGGCGCGTGCGGAAAAAATTTCCTGCCCAGAAAACCTGCGCCGGCAACATAGAGCGCCAGAAACAACACCAGCAAGGCGGTTAACGCTATAGACAATGGCAAACTCATGCCGCCAAATCGCACCATGCTGACGGACACCCAGGAAACCCCGGCCCCGAAATATCCCAGCCCGAAAAGATAACCGCGCAGAAATACCCGCGGCAGGTCCGGCGTGTTGTCCACAATATAAAAAAGCGCGGCTAATGCAATGAATACAACCGGGAACAGGTTAGAGGGAGCGAATGCAAGAGGCGTCAACACCCCAAAAAACAACGCGGCAATATCGCCGCGCCAGTCTTGTATTGAACGAAAAAGTTTGTTCTTCACATTTTTGTTATTAGGAACGGTTTTTGAAAAGCAACGGACTCCGGAAACTACCACTTCATGCAAACGTACGCACAAGCCTTTATGTGCGTTTCATTCCCGGGCTTATTTACTACGATATGTTCTGCTCAGCAACATTGGTGGACGCTTTCTTTTTTCGCTTTCCTTCCGTCCGCGTAACCTGCAACAAATAGATACGGCGGCTATCCGCCCGCAACACCTTGAACCGGAAACCCTCGATGGTGGTAATCTCGCCGCGCTTTGGCATTCGGCCAAATTTCTGTATCAGTAGCCCGCCAATGGTATCAAACTCGTCTTCGGGAAAATTCACCGCGAACTGTTCGTTAAATTCTTCGATGGGTGTTAACGCCTTGACCGTGTAGCGCTTGTCGGAATGCTTGATAATGAACGTATCCTCGTCAAAATCGTGCTCATCCTCGATATCACCCACTATTTGCTCCAGAACATCCTCGATCGTAACCAGTCCGGCGATACCGCCATACTCATCGACAACAATCGCCATATGGTTGCGGTTGGCGCGAAAATCCCTCAACAACACGTTCAGGCGCTTGCTTTCCGGTATAAACACCGCGGGCCGCAACTGGTCGCGGATATTGAATTCCTGCTGGTCTTTTTGCGCGAAATAGGGCAGAAGATCCTTGGCCAGTAAAATGCCGAGTACTTCGTCGCGGTTATCGCCAATCACCGGAAAGCGGGAATGCGCGGATTCGATAATGATTGGCAGAAACTGTTCCGGTGTATCGTTGATATTAATAACCGCCATCTGCGTCCGCGGAATCATTACATCGCGCACCTGCATTTCGGATACTTCCAGCACGCCCTCGATCATAGACAGCGCGTCGTAATCCAGCAGATTACGCTGTTGCGCGTCGCGCAGCAGGCGTGTCAATTCGCTTCTGTCTTTTGGTTCACGTAATAGCGCCTGGCTTAATATTTCAAACCAATTGCGTTGCTGCCCTTCATCGCTGGAGGCAGCGTGTCTAGATCGGCCTTCGTTCATAAATTGTTAATTTCCTCGTAGGGATTGGAAAATCCCAGTTGTTCAAGAATCCTGACTTCCATAGCTTCCATTTGCTGCGCATCATTATCGTTAATATGATCAAATCCCAGCAAATGCAGCACACCGTGCACGATAATGTGCGCCCAGTGCTGCCCGGCGGTTTTATGTTGTTCGCGCGCCTCTTCGTTGATTACTTCGGCGCAAACAGCTATATCGCCCAGCAGCGGCGCATCCACTCCCGGCATGGGTTCATAGGGAAACGACAATACATTGGTCGCCTGGTTTTTTTTCCGGTATTGTCGGTTTAATGCCGTGATTTCCTGCCTGTCAACGACACAAACACTGACCTGCGCCGGCTGCGCATAGCCGGCCATCGCCAGCGCGCACTTAATCCATGAATTGACGTCCTGTTCGCCGGGCACGTAAGCCGCCGCATCAAAACCGGATACAACCTGGAAATCGATCTCAATTGCAGCGTTCAACTCTTGCCGTTTCCTTTTTTGGCGCGCCGGTTAATTTGCATTTCATGCACTTCATAAGCGGATACGATTTTCTGCACCAATGGATGCCGCACCACGTCTTTCGTCTGAAAGAATGTAAAACTGATTCCTTCAACTTTGTTTAAAACATCTATCACATGCCGCAACCCCGACAATGTCCCACGTGGCAAATCAACCTGGGTTACATCGCCGGTAATGACAGCGGTTGAACCAAAACCGATGCGGGTCAGGAACATTTTCATTTGCTCCATCGTGGTATTCTGCGCTTCATCCAGAATGATAAATGACTCGTTCAGCGTGCGCCCGCGCATATAGGCCAGCGGGGCAATTTCAATCACGTCGCGTTCGATCAGCTTGGCGACCCGCTCAAAGCCCAGCATTTCATATAACGCATCGTATAATGGTCTTAAATAAGGATCGACTTTCTGCGCCAGATCGCCCGGCAAAAAACCCAGGCGCTCTCCCGCTTCCACGGCGGGCCGCACCAGAATCAACCGGCGCACGCGTTCTTTTTCCAGGGCTTCCACCGCGCACGCGACCGCCAGATAGGTTTTACCGGTACCGGCCGGACCCACGCCGAAATTGATATCATGGCTTAAAATATTTTCCATGTACCGCTGCTGGTTATGGCCACGGCCCTTGACCTTGCCTTTGCGGGTGGTGATTTCTAATTCCTTTACCGGTTCCTGTTGTTGCGATTGCTCAAGCCGGGCATCCACACCGGCCTCCTGCAGGAACAAATGCACACGGCTGGCGGTTAACTGCGACATTTCGGTCTCTGCATATAATTCCTTCAATACCTCACCTGCGGCCATTACCGACGGTTGCTCACCGATGACATTGAATGTATTGCCGCGATTGTTGATTTCAACCCCCAGGCGACGTTCGATCTGCCGCAAATGGCCGTCAAACTGGCCGCATAAATTGGCCAATCTTGCATTATCGGTTGGTTCGAGGATAAAACTGTGTGCTTGGGCCTGGTTAGTCAAAATGAATTAATACTCACGCGTATTGAACGGCTTCGGTTATGTGCGGTGCATGTTTGTCAATCGTTACGACCTCACCGCGCAAGGAATTGGGCAAGGCCTTTGTTATCCGCACATTGACAAATTCACCAATCAGCCGGGGGTGGCCTTTGAAATTGACGACACGGTTATTCCCGGTGCGCCCGGCCAGCTCGCTGGCGTCTTTCCTCGCGGGGCGCTCCACCAGAATTCTTTCGATATTGCCCACCATGGCGCTGCTGATTGCGTTCGCCATACTGTTTACACGTGCCTGTAACCGGGCCAGACGTTCTTTTTTGATCTGCAGTGGCACATCGTCCACGAAATTGGCGGCCGGTGTGCCGGGCCGTGCGCTGTAAACAAAACTAAAAGAGTGGTCAAAACCAATATCTTCTATCAAATTCATTGTGTCATTAAAATCCTGCTCGGTTTCTCCGGGAAAGCCGACAATAAAATCGGATGACAAACTGATTCCGGGCCTGGCTTCGCGCAGCTTGCGGATTTTAGCCTTGTATTCCAGCGCTGTATGCCCGCGTTTCATTATAGAAAGAATGCGGTCGGAACCGCTTTGTACCGGTAAATGCACATGGCTCGCCAATTGCGGCACGTCAGCGAATACCTGGATGAGAGCATCGGAAAATTCCACCGGATGCGACGTGGTAAAACGAATTCGTTCTATACCGTCAATCGCCGCAATGTAGCGAATTAACAGCGCCATGTCCGCGATATCCCCATCATGCATGGGGCCCCGATAGGCGTTGACGTTTTGCCCCAGCAAAGTCACTTCCTTCACGCCCTGGCTTGTCAGGGTTACCACTTCACTAATGACATCATCGAACGGGCGGCTGATTTCCTCGCCTCTGGTATAAGGCACCACGCAAAACGTGCAATATTTACTGCAGCCTTCCATGATGGAAACAAATGCGGCCGGGCCTTCCGCCCGGGGCTCGGGAAGGTTGTCAAATTTTTCAATCTCGGGAAAGGAAACATCAACCACCGCAGTATGGCGTTGCTGGTGCTCTTGCAACATTTGCGGTAAACGATGGAGAGTTTGCGGACCAAAAACGAGGTCGACATAGGGTGCGCGGACACGGATTGCCGCACCTTCCTGGCTGGCGACGCAGCCGCCGACACCGAGTACTATCGCAGGATTTGCCTCTTTCAGTTCCCGCCAGCGGCCCAGCTGCGAGAATACTTTCTCCTGGGCTTTTTCCCGTACGGAGCAGGTATTCAGGAGTAATACGTCGGCCTCGTTTTCATCGGATGTCAGGACCAGACCGTGGCTTTCCTTGAGCAACTCCGCCGTCTTGGCGGAATCGTACTCGTTCATCTGGCAACCGAATGTCTTAATAAATAACTTTCGTGGCATATATGTTTGATAACGCCTCTAATTTCAAGAATAGCATACTAATCCCGCCGGATCTCAAGGCACTGACCGGCTGTTTTCACGGAATACATATTAACTTATTGTTAATTATAATGTTTCTACTACAAGTACCGGCATGAATGCGCCATTCTCAGGGCGAGGAAGTCTACAATATTTTAAGGTAAATAACCACTTGGGGAATAACGGAACCACCCGGAAATACAGAGTTTTGATCCGTACTTCCGGGACTTAGAACGGAATTACTCGTACGGAGACTCGGAAGCGATTTTATGGATACTCAGGTCTGCGCCACGGTGCTCGTCTTCCTGGCTTAGCCGTATTCCCATTGTGGCCTTAATACTGCCATAAACGATAAATCCTCCCGCCAGAGCAATAACAACCCCTAAAATAGTACCCATCAATTGCGACAGAAAAGTTACGCCACCCATACCGCCGAGCGCTTGGGAGCCAAATATGCCGCAGGCGATACCACCCCAGGCGCCGCACAAGCCGTGGAGCGGCCATACCCCCAGAACATCATCGATCTTCCACTTGTTTTGGGTCAGGGTAAATGTCCATACAAACAACCCGCCCGCGACCACACCCGTCGCCAGGGCCCCTACAGGATGCATTACATCCGAGCCCGCGCAGACCGCGACCAGACCGGCCAAGGGACCATTATGGACAAAACCTGGATCATTCTTACCAACCAGCAAGGCCGCCAGCACGCCACCTACCATCGCCATTAGCGAGTTAAGGGCTACCAAGCCACTCACCGCGGCGATAGTTTGCGCTGACATGACGTTAAACCCGAACCAGCCCACGGTTAATACCCAGGCGCCCAACGCCAGAAATGGAATGCTGGACGGAGGATGCGACGAACTGACGCTGCCGTCTTTGGCATAGCGCCCCATGCGCGCCCCTAAAAGAACGACTGCGGCCAACGCCAGCCAACCCCCCATGGCGTGAACCACAATGGAACCTGCAAAATCATGAAACGGCGCGCCCGCAACCGACTTAATCCAGTCCTGGACACCAAAGTTGCCATTCCAGGTGATACCCTCAAAGAACGGATAGATGAGAGAAACGATTACTATACTGGCCAGTAATTGCGGATAGAACTTGGCCCGCTCTGCGATGCCACCTGAAATAATCGCGGGTATCGCCGCCGCGAATGTCAATAAAAAGAAAAACTTCACCAGGTCATAACCGCTTTTTACGCTCAACTCAGTTGCGCCGCTCATAAAACTGACGCCATATGCCACCATGTAACCAATAAAAAAGTAACCAATCGTGGAAATAGAAAAGTCGCAAATGATTTTTACCAGTGCGTTGACCTGATTTTTCTTTCTTACCGTGCCCACTTCCAGAAACGCAAAGCCCGAATGCATGGCCAGCACCATGATGGCCCCTAACAAAATAAAAAGAACGTCACTGCCGGATTGTAGAGCTTCCATGATCACTCCAGTTTGTTATTAAGTGTTGTTGGATTAACTTTATGTTGGTAAAAAACGAAAGTACGACGACTGCGCCGTTATAGTGCATTTAAAATTTGCCGCTATTTATAACATAGGAGTGAATCCAGCAGCCAGCATCAATAAGCTCTTAAGAACAGGCTTTATAATACGAAGGGAAGAAAATAGAAGTGAATTACGGTTACCTTTGGCAAGTTGTTCGACAGGTTAAGGACGTTGACGTCTCATACGCACTATATTAGTGCAATTTAGTGCGCGATTTTAGGCCAATATTGATCAAGCTGGAACGATGGACTGTGTTTTTGCACATGACATTGGCCGCACATCTGCTCTTTTGGCCAGTTTTTATTTGCTACCGGCTTTTTTCCACCTGACAGAGCGTGCTCCTTTCCGGCGCCGTGACAATTTTCACACTGCACATTCATCAGATGGGGAGTGATATTGAGATCGACATAACCCCCGGATTTATTGAATCCCACCACATGGCATTGAATACACTCTGGGTCAAACGACTTTTTCACGGCTTCCAGATCTTCAAATGCGATGGCGTGCTGGCTTTCCTGCCAGATTGCGTGTTGTTTGGCGTGGCATGTTTTACACTGTTCCTCGCCGATAAACGGACTTTCGCCCGATTCGCGCTGTTTACGCAGCTCTACACGCTCTAAATAGTCCTCTTTTACCTTGGCATTATATTCATCGTACCAGCCGGACATCCGTGGCGCGTCCGGGACACTGCCGGGCATGGAAATGATTTCATGTTTCCAACTCTTGATATGATTTTTTTCCAGACTTAATTCCAGCCGCCCCAGGCGCATGCCACGCGAACCCGGTTCCAGAACCAGAGTGTTACCCACTTTTTTCGGTTCACCATAGACTTCATAGGCGGCCCGCACAACCAATATATCAACCGCATCCAGCATCAACTGTTCCTGCAGCACCTCCAGCGGCAAGGCCGCGGTTAAAACAGTCAGTGCCTGCTGTTTTTTTGCCGCACGCAACTGGTCAGCCAGTTTGCCAATATCATCATAGACCACGGGCTTGCCACCGGGCATCTGCCGGGTTGGCGAACTTTCCGGATCCAGCCATGTGAAAAATTGAATTACAATATTGTTTCCACCAATTGTACGCGTAATGGTCCGGGACCGGGCGAAGTCACTTTCAATCCAGTTGCTGGCAACCCAGGGTAACTTATTTTGCGTCGCCAGGCTGGCGCCATAATTCAAATCTTGCCATTGCACGCCAATCGCATCGTAATTGAGCATCGAAAACGCTTTCAGTATATAGACTGACTTGAGGAAATCATTGGTCCCTGCACTGGTGATCAAGCCCCCGGCGGAAACCACTACCGCATCCGGCGACTGATCCCTGATATCGTCGAGTATCGTCGTGCGGCGTTTGATACCGCCCAGATTGCCTTCATCGGAACACCCGCACGGCTCAAGTTCCCCGTCCAGGTTGCCGGAATAAATAACAGTGAGCGGAACCGTGTTGGCGCAGGCCGGAAATAAACCGTGGAACAAGAAAACGGCGGACACTACGAGGATGGTTTTTAACGGATTCATGGTGCGTGTGTTTGATTGCATTTTTGGTTACTGAAACTTTTTGCCGGCGCGCTGATGCCAATAATGAGCTTGCTGCGCATCCTGCTTCAATCCATAGAGCCCCTCGGCATAGGCTTTTGCCAAAGCTTCCGCGGCCTGAGGATATCCCAGATTGGCAGACTGCATAATCCAGTGCATGCCCTCCCGTTCGTCTTTATTCACTCCCCTGCCCGCCAATGTCATTAAACCCAGCGACAGCTGGGATTTCATCTGCCCTTGCCGGGCGGCCTTTGTTAGCCAATAAATCGCTTGCTGGTCACTTTGCGCAACGCCATCACCTTCAAGATACATCATGGCAATATTTTCCTGCCCTTTTGCATCACCCTGTTCTGCCGCGGCGGTTAGCCATTTTACAGCTTCCCGGCTATCCTTGCTGACGCCAAATCCAAAACGATACATAACGCCCAAACTGTTTTGCGCGCGGACATGGCCTTGTTCCGCTGCTTTTCGATACCAGTGGATCGCCAGCTTGTCATCGTGATTTACACCCAGACCATGACGGTACATTACAGCCAGCTTGCGCTGTGCTTCTGCTATGCCTTGCTCCGCCAGTGGCCGCAGGTAATTCAACGCTTTTGCGTAATCACGTTGCTGGTATGCTATCAGGCCTTTTTGAAGATCTTCATTAACATCAGCCTGAACCGGCCCGGTCAAAACACCTGCCAGCAGGACAAAGACCATGACGAGCTTACGGTTCTTCTTCAACATTGTTGATTCCGAATGTTATAAAACATTTTCCAGCAACGCTCGTGTCTATGAGACATATTCCGCAGAGACACATTTTTGTGAGACATATGTCCATGAGACAACAGTATTGACACTGGTTCATTTTGGCCGGCAACCAACCGGGCATCCACCACCGCTACCGGCTAGATCAGGGTCGCTGGGCGCTGCTATTCACGGATGCTGCATAAAAAGATCAAGCGAAGGAGTCCGGCGCTATTTATAACAATAGTCTATGACCAGTATTTTACTGGTGTCAGGAAAAATTTAATAAGAAGAGATGCTTGATATGGCGCGTTAAACCTGCCGCGGCGCGCATAACACGGCGATTAACTTATCTTCCAGATCAATGCGGTCCGCGAGGAGTTCTCCAAGCTTCGATAAGTCATGGGCAAGTTCGGTCATGTTGTCGCAATGGTCTTCGCAATCATACTTGTCATTGAAATCGAGAAATGATTGCGTTGTTTCAGCGATGCGCGGATAGATCTGTTCAGCGACGTCGCGCACCGCAATCCTTCTTTCCTTGTTCTCATCAATGTGACGGTACAACTGGAAATGCGCCGAAGCGGTATAATCTATCAGGCTTTCACAAAAATTCTGTAACAGGAGCTGGGTGTCGTGTTCGGGTTTGAAAGGTTGCCTTGATGCAAGTTCGCTCAGTAATGCCAGGGTATCGGTGCGGGATTCTACCAGAGTACCTATTTCACGATGGGATTGCGCACGGCGTTCAACTTTGGGAGCATTACTTTTTGACTGCATGGCTGCCTCTGTATTTATTGGTTTAGGATTTCGATGTAGGCGTTTCCATTACGCTTTTAAAAACACTATGCACTTTAAAAACTGGTTTTATAAAATAATACTGGTTATATAAATTCAAATTTTATAAACATAAGCTTTATAAACGCAATCTTTATAAACACAAATTTTATAAACACGACGAACCAATTCTTCTTGGCGTACCGGCAGCCACAGGGAATATTCAGCGAACTAGTCTTGATTTTTTTCTTTGAAATTTTTGTATTTTACTTAGTTTGTATATTACATCGCACGGAACTGTAACACCCGGCCAGCCTACACGCGGTTTCAATTGCGTCCAGCAACCACTATCCGCCGGTAGTTATTGTACAAAACTCTACACTGAAGCCAAAGTTTTGCCAACTACATTTTTAACAATACGCGGATTTTTTCAATTAAGCGGGGAAAATCCACGGGCTTGGTATCATACTCTTCACAACCCGCTTCAAGGGCCTTTTCGCGATCCCCCGACATCGCGTGAGCAGTCAACGCAATAATAGGAATGTTTTTTATATCGTCTTTGGACTTGATTTGACGTGTTGCTTCCCAGCCATCCATTACCGGCAAACTCATATCCATCAGGATAAGGTCGGGGCGTTCTGAATCCGCGAGGTCAACAGCCGCCTGACCATCCAGCGCAAACACTACATCAAACCCTTTGCGTTGCAGACGGCGCGACAACATATCGCGATTCATTTCGTTGTCTTCCACTAATAATAATTTCGGCATTTTAACACTCCCGTGAGCGTTATATATTTTTCTGGCTAAGTTAATTAAAACTGTTCTCCACCATCAATCCATCACTGTTCGGAATCCTGGTAAAATTCCTTGATCCGTTGAAACTCATCTTCTGTAGCCAGAAATGCATCCACTATATCAGGATCGAAATGACTGCCGGCATTCTCCTGCAAAATCGCGCGGCTCTTATTATGATCGAAGGCTTCCTTGTAACAGCGTTTGGAAGTGAGCGCATCATATACATCACCCAATGCCAGTATCCTGGCCACCAGGGGAATTTCGGCGCCCTTCAATCCGTATGGATAACCGCTGCCATCCCATTTCTCATGATGACTTTCTGCAATATCTATGCCCATGCGAATTAATGAATTACCGGGATGTTGCCGATCCACTTCGCGCAATGTCTCAGCGCCGATAATCGGATGCGACTTCATTACTGTCCATTCTTCGGCCGTTAACTTGCCGGGCTTTAGCAATACGCTATCAACAATGCCCACTTTACCAATATCATGCAGCGGGCTGGCAGCATAAATATTATCTATATATTCCTGGTCAATCAGCGACTGGTACTTTGGCAAGCGGCCAAGATATTCCGATAGCACTTTGCAGTATTCCCGCATGCGTTCCAGATGTTCGCCGGTTTCCGGGTCACGGGATTCCGCAAGTTTGGACATGGCGAAGATGGCGCCCAGTTGCGCTGAGGTGATTTGTTGCACCTGTTGCTGCACGCGATCCTGCAGCTCATCGTTGTAGCGCTCAATCTGATTTCGGTACAACCTTTCCTGATCATGCAGCCGTTTACGTTCCAGGCAAGTTGCGACGCGCGCCTTGAGCAGGATAGGATCAAATGGTTTGGTGAGATAATCTTCGGCGCCCAACTGGATGCAGCGGGCCGCGCTGCTGGTGTCATCCAGCGCGGTAATCATGATAACCGGTATCATACGCAAATCATTATGAGCCTTGATTTCCTGCAGCACTTCAAACCCGTCCTTCACAGGCATCATGATATCGAGCAGAACAAGATCAAACGCAGTCTGCATTAAAACATCCATGGCTTGCGCGCCATCGCTTGCGGTTGAAACCTGATATCCGAGTGGTTGCAACCGGCGCACGAGCATATCCCGATTCATCTCGTTATCATCGACCACTAACACCGAACCTGCCGATTCAAGACTCATTTTCACTGCCTGTGAACTCGCTACACCACTCATAATAAATGTATTTTCTATCCTGGTCAGATAGCCCAGCAAGCCGATACATCTGCTGAACTCATGTTAATACCACGCTTTGCAACGAACTACTATATAGATGTGAGCAAAAATTATAAAGATTTTTTAAATTCTTACCCACCCTGTGATTTATCGTCCGGGAATTTAACATTTTGAGTTTCTAGTTGCTGTTTTTTGCTGGAGATTTCCCGTACGGTATTCAGCACATGATCGATACTGTATGCGCCTTTTTGAATAATCACCGAAACGCGTTTTTCGAGACTCCGCCTGTCATTTTCATCGAGTTCCATGGCCGTCAACGCAATAACCGGGATGTCCTGCCATCGCTCGTTTAACTCCAGTTCATTCAGGAATTCATGACCATTCATATTCGGCATCAATAAATCCAATAAAATAACCGATGGTATGCGTTCCGCGACACGCATTAATCCCAGGTAGCCGTTTTCCGCTTCGATAATGGAATAACCGTCGTTTTCCAGTATCAGGCGGGCAAGCTTCCGGGCGTCCGCATCATCATCGATCACCAGGATTGTTTCCTGTCCGGCTTTACGCAAACATTTATTGACCGTGGTGGTCAATTCTTCCCGGTCGATAGGCTTGGTTAAATACGCGGTAGCGCCCAATGAGTAAGCTGTGGTTTTTTCATTGATCATGGTTAACATGATCACGGGAATATGAACCAGGTGTGACTGGCTTTTTACATAGGTCAGCACCTGCCAGCCGCTCATATCTGCCAGCATCACGTCCAGTAAAATCACATCCGGCAAAAGCTCATTGATTTTTCTGATAGCGTCTTCACCCGACTCGGCGCAAATCACTTCATAGGATTGCCGGCTCAAATGCCGTTGCTGAAGTTCACATGCCATGGGATCATCATCAACAATCAGCACGGTACTGGTCTTGCTGCGCCTTTCATACTTTACTTCCCTTCTATCCGGTTTTCGCGCTCGCGCTAATGCGCTGGTATCGGCAAGTTGCCCCTCACTCTCCCGCTCCGCTTTCGCTTCAGCGGGTTCCTTGATGTGCACTGGCAATGAAATAGTGAATACCGAGCCTTTGCCCAGCTTGCTTTCGACTGTTATTTCCCCGCCCATTAAGCGGCAAAATTTCTGGCTGATCGTCAATCCCAGCCCCGTGCCGCCATAACGGCGCGTGGTGGACATATCCGCCTGGGAAAAAGCGTCGAACAGGTTTTCCACCTGGTTTTCGGACAGGCCAATGCCGGTATCTTTCACCACAAACTTGATCCACTCTTCGTTACCGATCAGTTCCCGGTACACCCGCAAAACAATCTTGCCACCTGTTGTAAACTTCACCGCGTTACTTAAAAGATTCAACAGGGACTGGCGCAGTTTCATGATGTCGACCTTGATTGTGCCAATCCCCTCGGTGGAATCAAGCACGACTTCATTGTCATTTTTCTTTGCCAGCGGTTTTATAATATTCATCACTTCATCAACCAGCAAATTCACCTTCACATCTTCCAGATAAAGCTGCATCTTTCCGGCTTCAATCTTCGAGAGATCCAGCACATCATTTATCAGCGACAAAAGATTTTTACCGGCGGTGTAGATTTTAGCAAGGTCGTTAGTGAGATTCGGATGGCTGTCATCCGTCACTTCCTCCTTAAGCATCTCGCTATACCCGATAATGGCGTTCAACGGCGTCCTTAATTCATGGCTCATGTTGGCCAGGAACTGGCTTTTTGCCTTGTTGGCCGACTCCGCCTCCAGCTTTTGCTTCAGCGCGTTTTGCGCCGCTTCATGCTCCAGCTTGAGCTGCTCATCCCGCAATTGCAGGCGGGAAAACAATTGATTGACGGCCTGCCATACCTGGGTTATCTCCATGGCCATTTTTTTCCTGGGTTGCGGAACGGTGGTGGCTTTATTGATATCGACGGATTCCAGGTAATGCGCAAGCACATTCAGCGGTTTGAGCAGTATTGAAATTTTCCTTTGCACAATCAGTATTAAAAGAATCACGGCAACCAGTGCGATATACAATCGCCGCTCCGCATCGTCAATCAAATGGTGATACAGTTCGCTGTTGTATTCGAGATGAATCTTGCCGAGCAACATCGATGTCAAGGAATCAAATACAGGCGTCTCCGCAATAAAAGGCGGATACCCCGAATTAATCCGGTTGGACTTTTCAATCACTTCACCGGTAACCAGCGCCACCCTGATATTTACCACCATCGGCTGGTTTAACTTGGAATCCTTAAGTAACAGCAGATGATTAAGGATTTCTTCCACCTGGTTCAGGTTATTGCTGCTGACCGACTGCTCGATAAGCCGGGTGTAGGGAGTAACCAGCAAATCGGCTTTTGTCTGCTCGCCATCTTTTATCACGGGCGCCATGATAAATACCCAGTGTGTTGATATCGCAAGCATGACAAACACCATGATCCCGACCAGGAACACGGTAACCTTATTGGTAATTTGACTGAAAAACTTATTCATAGCGCTTCGATATATCCAGTAAAATCGGGTTGATTTCCACTCCGGACGCTTCCAGTGTATTGTTGTTGAAATAAGGAAACACACGGCTGGTAATCGCCAGGCCAACCGTTGCGCCGCGTTCGACATCTCCTGAATAGGGAGAAAACACGATAATTCCCCTGTTAATGCTGTAGAGCACCAGTTGCTTGAAATCGGCCTCACCTAATGGCTCCGCGACAAAAATGGCGGTTGGTGTCTGGCTGTTTTCCTTTAATTGCTCAATCAATGGCACCGGCACCGTATCCACCCGGACATCCACAATATTTTTATTTGCCGTACCCACGGTTTTCGCCAGATCGTTGGCTCTGGATTTATCCCGGTCGTAAACAAACACCAGGCGCGCCTTGTTATCCGCGGTCAGTTTTTCACGGAACCTGTTATCAACGGCAACAATTCTTGGAAACAACGGCAGCGAAATCTGCACCCGGCGGTCAGTGGCTTCATTGGCAATACCCGCATGTGCGATAACAAATAAACACAATACCGCCAAAACTGTTTTTAGGGCGTTATACGCAAGTAAGCGAAGTTTTTTAACAGGCCGCATAGCAACTGAATGATCAATTAAAGGCGTAATCCACCTGGAGAAAAAACTCTCTGCCGGTTTGCGGGTAATCATCAGGATACGCAGGACGAAGCTGCTGAGTCCCAAGTGGAAACGATACCAGCGGCGCAGGATATATGACGTCGTTATCGAATAAATTTTTAATGCCTGTGCGCAGGTTGAGATTACGCAATCCGAGGTTAAACATGTTCAGGGTTACATCAAGCACGCTGTATCCATCCAGATCGGGCCTGCTATCAGCCGGTTCCCGTTTGCGGTCATCCAGCGCCTTCAACTGAAGGCCAAACACATAGTCAGGCCACGGTTGCAGCAGCAACGCAACATTGCCGGCAAGTTTGGCGATGCCTGCCACGTCTTCACCTGTCTGATCATCTTCCGCGTGTATCGAGGTTAACGTAGCATCTACCTTTAATGTGCGGGTTATCTGCTGCTGGAACTCCAGCTCCAGTCCGGCAGTACCGATTTTTCCCTGATTGGTGTAACGATTAATTGTAGAGTCAATGACTATTAAATCGTGCACAATAAAATAAAAAACGGTTGACCTGAATACCGTTGAGCCATCATTAAAAACATAAGCCGCCTCAATCGTATCAACGTTTTCCGATTCCAGATCCGGATTACCTTCAACGATCAGGTTATTTTGGGTATACAATTCCAGAAAAGTTGGCGGCCGGAAGGAACGCGCATACTGAAATTTGAGTGTTTGTTTGTCCGCAATTTGATACACTCCGGCCAGACGCGGCATGACATCACTGCCAACATCATCATAGTGATCAAAGCGCAGACCCATGGTAAATTTCAGCTTTTCGCTGACCGTGTATTGATCGTGCGCATACAACCCGACAACAGTCCGGCTCAAACCTTCCTTGAGCCAGTTTTCATCGCCTTCCAGGCGCACTACCGAAGGCGGAGCAGTGATAGGCGTTAAATCGTCCGGATCATAGTTCCTGTTTACAAACGTCTCTCCCTGCTCGATATAGGAAAGGTCGGCGCCCAGCAACCATTCATGGTTTTCCGCCCCGTTAAAAGTAACATCGGCGCTGACATAATACCGGTCATCGTCGTAATTCGGCCCGCCCAACACACCTTCCGGATAGGTGAAAGCCGCCGGCGGCGGCGCTGGATTCGGCACAGTAAATCCCGCCGGGAACAACTCATTTACGTCGCTTTCAAGTTTAAAGTCCAGCAAACCCACCGTGCCTTTCAAATTCCAGTCGCCGTTGATTTGCCATTTTCTGGATAGCTCAAAACTTTGCATTGTCACAACGCGAATAATTCGCTGCTGGTCTGAAGGCAAGGCGTTTGCCAGCCCAAAGTAATCTCCAATGCCCTGCTCCACGCGCTGCCAGCTGAATAGATAGTCCTTATAACTGATATCCAGTAACAAGGCCTTATGATCTTCTTTATTATTTATACGACCCGGCGCGTTGGATATGCTTTCCTGCGGCGTGCCAAACAAAATGTCGGGGCCGGCATCCACATCACCGCCATCCGCTGTGACCTGCGAAACACTGATATTAAACGCCAGATCCTTGCCCGGCGCTTGTTGAGAGTACATACCACCGTAGCTGTGCTTTTTCAGATCGTTAGCGCGGCCAAACAATGCCGTGTCATCCTTGCGGGTGATAATATTAATAACGCCCACCGATGCATATTCCCCGTAGACCGCGGAACCAGGACCACGTATCACTTCTATACGTTCCACTTGTTCAATGGGGAGGGTTAATAATGTGGTCGCGGCGCCCAGGGTGGCGTTGAATGGAGTACTGTTGAGTAAAAATTTTACTTTGGCGCTGAAAAACGATTTTCCAATACCGCGCACGAGAATCTGCGGCTGGCCGTCATTGGTTCTGGAAATTTCGATGCCCGGCAATAGGCCAAGCGCCTGATAAACATTTTCCACGCCGCGGGCAAGCATGTCTTTTCCGTGCAGCACACTCATCATCCCCGGAACAAAATCCACGTTCATTTTGGATTTGGTGGCTAACTCGGTTTCCTGTTCCAGAAGTTGAATCAGCTCCTGCAGCACGGCATCCGTTGGCCCGGCATCCTGAGCTGTTTCCAACACTTCACCCGTAGCGGCTTCGTTAGCGCTGGTTGCTTCAAACGATGGCTCCTGGCTGAAACTCGTAACGGTCCATAACAACATTACGCAAAGCATTAAACACCGCATAAACAACAAACATTTTCGTTTTTGAATTGTTTTTATCATGCTGTTCAACCCAGTTGGAAAAACCTTTTTTTCCGTTTATCGAAACGGGATAGATCTGCCCCATACACCCATGAATATAAGTGTAATCCCTGATTCTGTTTTTCGTATCGTGTGACCAAAAATTATCCTTCACAAACCGTTAATTTCGTTGAATATTCCGCAAACTACTTAAAAACTTATACCGTAACGATTGGAAATTGTCCGAAACTACGGGATCATACTCAACGCCATAGCGTCAATAAAGAGTACAAACGCTAAGCGCAAGCCAAAATTCGCATGCCGCGGCAATCAGTATCATATCGGCAGGAAAACGCAAAATGTTGAAGATTACATGGTGTTAGGCCTTGGAAGGTCAAACACATGGCGGCGCACGAACCATAAATTGGAAAGCTTCTGATGCATGTTTCAGAGATATATAGGTACGAGCATGACTATGCTGGATGAAGATATCATTCTTACCGCGCTTATTTTCCTAGCCGCAACGCTTTATGCTTCGGTAGGCCACGCTGGCGCTTCCGGTTATCTGGCGGCAATGGCGCTCGTTGGCGTGGCGCCCGCTGTTATGAAACCAACCGCGTTGACATTGAATATATTGGTTGCCTCCATCGCAATATTCAAATATTACCGCGCCGGCGCATTTTCCTGGCCTTTATTCTGGCCGTTTGCCGTGGCGTCTATTCCGTTTGCCTACCTGGGCGGCTTATTGACGTTGCCGGGGCATATTTACAAACCATTGGTTGGAGTTGTACTCATTTATGCCGCGTGGCGTTCATATCATACCGCGCATCAACCAGCGCAGATTATCGATGTTCGTCCACCTTTAATCCTATTGTTTGCGGCAGGCGCGGCGTTAGGTTTTCTCTCCGGCCTCACTGGCGTAGGTGGCGGCATATTTTTAAGTCCCTTGCTTTTGTTTCTGCGTTGGGCGCAAATGAGAGTCATTTCAGGCATTGCCGCCGCATTTATACTTGTCAATTCCATCGCCGGGCTGTTTGGAGTTATGTCCGCGAATACCACCTTACCCTCCGCATTACCATTTTGGGCGCTGGCGGCTATTGCGGGTGGTTATATCGGCGCTGAATATGGCAGTAAACGGCTTGGCAACCCAGCCATCCAAAAACTGTTGGCTATTGTACTGGCTATTGCCGGCGCCAAAATGATTGCAACCGCCTGATTGTTGCAAATAACATTGTCAAAATACCTTGATAAAGAATTGCCATTGGATTACCGAATAAACCAGCTCACAACCATGTACGCCGTCATTTTTAAAGCAACTATCAAGGAACTCGACGAAACCTACACTGCCACAGCTGCCCGGATGCGGGATTTGGCGATCAGCAAATATGGTTGTGTTGAGTTCACTACGTTAACCGAAGGAAATCAGGAAATCGCCATCTCCTATTGGAGCAATCAGGAACAAATCAAGGCTTGGAAAAAGGATCCGGAACACCGTATGGCGCAGGAACTGGGACGGGTAAAATGGTATCAGTCTTATCAAATACAGATCGTGGAAATTATCCGGGAATATGGCGAAAACTCTTCATGAGACAGGCAACCGCGCGGCAATTCCACCACGCCTCAAGTTACCCGAAGGTAGCAACGTTGCGCAGTCATGAACGGAAATTGAATCCACTGCGCTGTATGACCGGCTTTAACAAAACAAGCATGGAGGCAGCGCGGCTTACCAGAAACAATATCAGCGCCAGCCAAAGTCCATGATTGCCCATTGGCAATAACAGATACCAGGCGGGTAAGAAAATCAACACCGTGGACAACAGCATGGCATTGCGCATTTCACGGGTGCGGGTGGCGCCAACATAAATACCGTCCAATAAAAACGCCCACACGGATATTAACGGCAGAATCACCAGCCAGGGCAGATACGCCAACGCCGTCGCACGCACAGCTTCGATATCACTCATCACCGTAATTATCGGGTAACCGGCAAAATAATAAAGTCCTGCGATCAGTAAACTGGTAATAAACGCCCAGAATGCGGCGGCCTTGACAATATCAAGAAATACCCGCCACTGACGCGATCCTATGGCTTTACCCACCAGCGCTTCCGCAGCATGGGAAAAGCCATCCAGCGCATACGCCATGAATGTGTACATGTTAAATAGGATGGCATTGGCCGCCAGCACAAGGTCACCAAACCTGGCGCCCTGCGCGGCGAAGAAAGCCAGGGTGAACATTAAACACAAATTGCGGATGAAAATATCACTATTAATTGACAACAGTTTTTTCAGCTTATGTTTGTCGAATATCAGTATAAGGGACACGTCACCGGGATGCGCCGCCAATTGACGTTTCGCAAGCCACAAGGCAAAACCCACACCCAGGTATTCCGTAAGCACCGACGCAAGCGCCACGCCGCCGGCGCCATAATCCCATCGAATAACGAACAGCATATCCAGCAGCATGTTGAGTAGATTAATCGAAATCAGGATATACAAAGGCGCGCGGGCATTCTGCATTCCAAGGAACCAGCCCAGCAATACATAGTTCATCAATGTCGCGGGCGCGCTCCAGATTCGTATATCAAAATAAATCCTGCCATGCTGTTCCACCAGGTCACTGCCCTGAATCACCTGAAACGCCATCCAGGCAATGGGCGCTTGCAGCAATAGCAATAACAGGGAGAGAGCCAGGGCAATAGATAATGCGCGGGCGAGAATCGCGCGAAGCTCGCCATTATCGTTTTGCCCATAGGCTTGGGCGGTTATGCCGGTGGTGCCCATGCGCAAAAAACCAAAGCCCCAGAATACAATGCCAAAAATCGCCGCGCCGATAGATACCGCACCCATATGGTAAGGTTCATCCAGATGACCCACCACTGCCGTATCAACTATGCCCAATAAAGGCACAGTCAGGTTAGTAAGGATCATGGGCCCGGCGATATGCCAGACCTGGCCATGCGAGGCGTTGTGGTGCGGCCAGTTACGCATAAAGCGCTATCGAGCGTTTAAGGATATAAATAGACATCATATGAATGTGAGCTACATCAAGCACACAGGATATATTACTCGGGAAATTCTCCACACCAAAAAAATGGGCTGGTATTGGCAGGACCCCAGCCCATTTTCAATGTCTTTTGAATGGTCAGTTATTTAGCCATCATCACTTCATTCGCGGCTTTGACGGCATGACCGGAATGAATGGCCGCGCCCATGTCGGTGAGGATAGCGTCCAGAGCGCCAAGGCATAACAGAATATTGCCCGGGCGGCTGGCGTATCCCATCAAGCCGATGCGCCATACCTTGCCGGCCAATGCGCCGAGGCCCGCCCCAATCTCCAGGTTAAACTCATTGAGCAAGCGCTTTCTTACCACTGCTTCATCCACGCCTTCAGGTACTGTAACTGCGTTAAGTTGTGGCAGACGATCCTGTTCCTTGACTATAAACTTGAGTCCCATAGCCTCGATACCCGCGCGTAATATTTCGTGATTGCGCCTGTGGCGGGCCCAGGAATTTTTCAGGCCCTCTTCCTGCAGCATCACCAGCGCTTCATGCAAGCCATATAAGGCGTTGATCGGCGCGGTATGATGATAGGCCCGTTTGCTGGCGCCGCCCCAATAACCCATCACCAGGTTCAAGTCCATGAACCAGCTTTGCACTTTCGTTTTACGGCTCTTTATAGTCTCGACGGCCCGTTCGCTGAAACTCACGGGTGACAATCCCGGCGTGCAGGACAGGCATTTCTGGGCGCCGGAATAAATGGCATCGATACCCCAGGCATCGACTTCCAGCGGACTGCCGCCGAGCGATGTCACGGCATCAACAATGGTCAAACAATCGTATTCACGGGCGATTTCACAAAGCAGCCGGGCATCGGAACATGCGCCGGTTGAGGTTTCCGCGTGCACAAACGCCACCGCTTTGGCGTCAGGATTGGCTTTCAAAGCGCCGCGCAATTTATTCGGATCAACCGCCTCGCCCCAGTTGTCTTCCACCAGCACCGGTGTCGCGCCAACGCGCTCGACATTTTCTTTCATACGGCCGCCAAACACGCCGTTCTGGCAAACGATAACCTTGTCTCCCGGTTCCACCAGATTTACGAAGCAGGTTTCCATGCCGGCTGAACCCGGCGCGGATACCGGAATCGTTAACTGATTTTTGGTGCGGAAAGCGTATTGCAGCAGTTCTTTCATTTCATCCATCATGGCGACGAATACGGGATCAAGATGACCAATCGTCGGGCGCGCCATGGCGCTTAATACACGCGGATGTACATCGGAAGGCCCGGGGCCCATCAGGGTCCGCACCGGGGGAACTAAAGATTTGATTGCCATGCTGATTTCTCGCTAATTGGATTGGTCAATAGTTCTACTTTGTTACATTAAATAGCCGCGTACACAGCACGGGAAGCGGAGGCGTCTGGCAAGACACGCCGTAAATACCTCCATGTAGGCTCGAGGGCGGCATCCCTGCCGCCAACGGTCTTGCCAGACGCCTCCGC
>JAKEGK010000143.1 GCA_022627515.1 Gammaproteobacteria bacterium | reverse complement strand
GGCTGCAACGTGACCCGCGAGGACATCCCGCTGTTCGAGGGCACGGATTTCGCCTATCCCGGTGACGTGGTCAACGTGTACCAGTCAACGGCCGGCACCAATGCGCTGGTTGTGTGGCTGAGCCGCTACTGCGACAGCGGTTCGCCGAACTACTCCCTAGCCAACAGCAACCCGGAGAAGCTGCTCGCTATTGCGGATTATATGGGGATAGACCTCGGGCTTGATGTGCTCAACCCGGCCAATCCTTCGCCGGATGATCTCTACCTGATCGACATGTTTGGCGTAGGTGGTCAGCAGGGCTCGATTGACTATTCTGAAGATACTTTCGAGCCAAACCGCGTGGTCGGTGAAGTGCCGTTCAATTGCCTGTGGGCGGCCCGCGGCACCCTGGTGCAGGGCGACGACCCACGCACCTTGGACATCACCGAGTCCAGCTTCCTGCGCTGGTTCCGCGCCGAGCGTCTTACTTCCGGTCGGCGTGACGCCAACCGTATCGAGTCGGACTGCGTGGCCGGCGCCGGTTGCGTCATCACCTGGCAGGAAGACCCGGAGGGTCTGCGCCCCGGCCAGGGTGAAGGTCCCGGCGAGGGCTGGAGCGGCGCGGTTGCCGAGAGTCAGACTGATGTGTGGTACGCCTATATCAGCTGGGAGCATTTCAACCTGGTGGAAGATCCCACCGACGAGACCGGCGCGACAATCATCACCCTCGCGGAGTACGAGGTGCTGGCCGCCGAAAATGCGGATATCACCCAGAAGCCGCAGGTCGGCATTCCTTTCGCCATGCCCATGCGCGTGATCGACAATGCCCGCTGTAACGTTGAAAATCCGCAACCTTATTGCTGGGGTTCAGCCGAAGCGTTGCCGGCAAAAGAGGAAGGAGACTTGGACCCTCTGGCTTACGGCATGGTCGACATGTGCGCTGACACGGTAGAAATCCCGACCGGACCGCAGGGCACGCTGTCCGCCATCTGCGTGACCGAGTACGGCCTGCCGCTGGTGGGCAACATTGCGTCCACCCGGCCGCGGGTGGGTCTGTTCGGTTACGACAGCGACAACGACGACATCGCGGACAGCGGCTTCGTGATCTTCCAGGCCGAGGAGTCCAAGGGCCTGGGCCGCTTCGGCTTTATCGACGGCGCGCCCTGTGATCCCGATGCCGTCGAAGGCTGCATCGCCTTCGATGAAGGCAAGAACATGTGGTACCACTCCTTCAACATGGAACTCACCGGCGACGCGGCCGGCAATTACGCGGACAAGACGAACCTCGACAGCCTGATTGCCAACCTGGGCGGCCACGGCAACATGCTCAACCAGCCGGAAGTCGACTGGATTACCGGCGAGTTCTATCCGGTGCGCGATACCGCCGACATGTGGGACTTCGGTGATTACAACTACGAAATCTGGAACACCGAGATCGCCCGCCGCGCCAGCCTGATGGCCCAGGACATCAAGGATGTCTCGCCGGTTGGTGGCTTGTCCAAGGCCAAAGCAGGTCTGCTTGCCATGCCGATGTGGAAGCAAGGCATCATGCAACAGGGCGGTCCGGCGGATACCATGTTGCGCCGCATCATCATTCCCAGGGGCTGGAACCCCAACAATCCCAACGTAGGCAACCCTTATGCCTTCCGCAACATGACCTGCGACAACTGGTTGTACGGGCGCGGCCGCGACGGCATGCCGGAGAATCCGTTCTATCCCGACGGCCTGTGCGTGGATTCCGCCACCAACCTGTCAGGTTATATTCCGGACAGTTGCATCAACTCGTCGACCGGAGAGTCCGTCGAATGCCCGCAGGTTGACCTGAGCCAGGGCACGACCTTCGGTGTCGGCGACACCAACCCGATCCTGCAGGGCAACCTGGTCGAGCCCAACCAGACCAAGGTGCTCACCTGGCGCCAGTGTCCGTCCAGCTTCACCACAGTCAGCAGTAGCGACGGACTTGAGGTGTTGACCTGTGAAACGGATCTGCGCACCGACGCCAGCACCCTGCAAGACCAGTCGTGGTATAACCCGCTGGATGTGTCAAAGGGTCACCGCGGTTTCCTGGACGGCGACTTCGTGATGGTGTTGTACGCCTGGTCGCCGAACTGGCGCACCAACGCGGTGGGCAACGATCGGTACGAACTTTATATTCGCCGCTCTTTTGATGGTGGCGAAACCTGGACCACGTTGCCGAGCGGTTACAAACACGCCGACGGCACCAGCTGGGATGGCGCGGGTACCGTGACCTGCGAAACTTTCCGCACTGAAGAAACCGGCGGCGGTGACATCGTCGAACCGCACGTGTGCAACGAGTATGCGGCCGGCGCAGCGGAACAGGCCCGCAACGTGACCCAGCACAAGTCCATGCGCACCACCACGCTGGATCCGCGCTTTGCCATGAGCGGTTCTCCGCGCGGCGAAAGCATCACGGCGGATCCCTTCGGTGTAGGTATCTTCGATCCGGATGGTGAGGACCTGCGCAATCCGTCGCGCTACTTCATCATCTACGAGACCGGTGATAACACCACCGCCGAATTCGGCGAACCGGAGCCACTCGACCTGTTCTACGGCCGCGCCGTGTTCTTCGGTGATCACTACCAGGTGTGGGCGGAGGAAACTGATCTTACCGTCTGCTATCCCTCCGATCCGCACGAGGTGGAAGTGCCGGAAGAAATTGTCGGCAGCGGCTTCTGCAACGAGTTCGACCAGATGGAAACCGGTCGGCCCGACGTGGAGGCCAGCGAGGCGAGCATCGAAGCCAATCCGAGCGGTACGTTCATGTACGGCGTGTGGGCCCAGTTCGATCACCCCAATGAAGAGTCCGACGCCGCGGCCCGGCGGGTGTGGTACATCGATGACTACATCTCGCTGGACAACGCGTGGGACTTGCCCGGCACCAGCCAGGGGCAATGAGGAGTACGCGTAACAACAGACGTGCAAAAACAGACGTGTAGAACAGTGTAACAACAGGCTCTGAATCACAATGAAACAGGGCGGACCTCTGGTGTATAGAGGTCCGCCGCTGGGTCCGGTTGTTACCCTGTTTTTAACAAAAGTTTTCAAAAACAGACCTTTCAACAACAGAGTTTTCAA
This sequence comes from Gammaproteobacteria bacterium, assembly GCA_022627515.1. Classification (GTDB taxonomy): domain Bacteria; phylum Pseudomonadota; class Gammaproteobacteria; order SZUA-152; family SZUA-152; genus JAKEGK01. Next base: position 21,798 of record JAKEGK010000143.1, on the reverse strand, counting down.
AAACCGACGGTGCGCGGCGAAACAGCATGATAATAAGCCGGCGCTTACGGATTCATCTTGAACTTAAGACCGATTAGTGGAGGACATGCACATGCTGAACACCCATTCCTTTTTAGTGAGGCCTTTGATAGCCGCCCTGCTGGGCGCCGGCGCGCTGATCGCGGCGCCTGCGGTCTATGCATCCAGCAACGGGCTCGCCGACTGGCGGGACACCTACCCCAACTCCAACTCGGATGACGCCGGCTGCCAGCTGTGTCATGGCAGCAGCACCAACCAGCTCAATGCCTACGGCCGTAACATTTGCCTCGCGTTTGCGGCGGACGGCGCGCGGCCCGGTGACTGGGGTCAGACTTACCTGGACATCGAGCCACTGGACTCCGATGGTGACGGCTCAGCCAACGGCACGGAGATCGCCAATAATACCCAGCCCGGCTGGACATCGGGGGGCTTCAACCCGCTCTATATCGCCGATTTTACCCAGGGCTGTGCGCAAATCGCGGCCGATTCCACCGTGCCCAACAGCGTCCCGCTGCCGTACGACATCTCTTTCACGGGCGATCCTATCGCCAACCCTAACGGACCATATGCGGCGCTGGTCGGCGAGACCATCACCTTCGACGGCAGCGGCTCAACCGATGACGGCGAAATCGTACGTTACGATTGGTCGTTCGGCGACGGCGCCGTGGCCATGGATGCCGGTCCACAACCCCAGCACACCTATAATGCAGAAGGCGTTTACAATGTAGTTCTGACGGTGACCGACAATGACGGCAATACCAATGCGGCAGGCACCATAGCAACTATCTCACCGCCCGAGTTGCTGGACCTCGATGTTAATACGTTGTCGGTATCCAGGACTGCACGGATCGGCAAGGCGATCGATATCAAGCTCAAGGTGGAAAACAACGGCACCGTGCTTGGCCAGGCGATCGCGACTGTGGTTGGCATGCAAAACGGTATGGAAGTTTACCGGCTGCGGCTGAATGTGTTTGACGATATCGGCAGAGGCGCAACCACCTTCGACTTTGGTTCTTACACTCCATCAACGGCTGGTGACATCGCCTGGACCGCCACCATCGCCGATGGCGACCCTGATATTGATGAACAGACCGCTGTCACGGCAGTGAAATAAGCTAAACCTGGATAATCTATAGCATCCTGCCAGGGAGGGGTTTATCCCCTCCCGTCGCAATAGAGAAAACGGAACCTTTAACCTTTTACCCCGATCTTTGCGGACTGTTTCGCGGCAAAGACAAACTAAACAGCTTTTATTTGCTTCTTTTGCGTCTATGCTTAGGAGGATGCTTAACGAAATTATTTTTGTTTGATGATTGCATTTCTGATCCGGACAATCTGGTTGCTGTGGTGCTGGATAGAACTATCCGTCTTCACCCTGTTTCTTTATATATTGGCCTGGGCGCCGGAATTTCTTATACGTCCCTATTATCATTTCCTGTTCCGGGTCTGGTGCTCTTTCTTTGTCCGCGCGCTCGGTGTGGATTTGCGCCTGCATGAAAAAAACCGCCAGCCGTTGCCAAAACAATATATCCTGATTGCGAATCATCCTTCCGCGTTTGAAGACGTGGGCATTCCGTCATTATTCGATGTTTATCCCCTGGCGAAAGAGGAAGTCAGAGACTGGTGGCTGGCGGGAAAAATAAACACCGCCGCGGAAACGCTGTTCGTGAAGCGGGAGGATCCCGAGTCGCGGCACAAGGTCCTTGACGAGATGATTAAAAAACTGGAACAGGGGCATAACATCGCGGTATTCCCCGAAGGCGGCTGCAAGGGACGGCGTATTTTTGAAAAGTTTCAGAGCGGCGCGTTTGATATATCCCTGCGCACCGGCATTCCGCTGCTGCCGGTGTTTTTGCACTACGAAGCGCAGGAAACCTTTGAGTGGCGCCATCCGCAAACCCTTTTACACAAGTTGTGGCATTTCATGACCAGCCGCAACGATCAGGCGAATTATTATGTGTACGACGCCATTTATCCCACGGGTTATACCGACAAGAAAGCATTTGCCGAATCCGTGCGGCAAATGTACCTGCAATGGCAGGCGCTCTATCTGGAGTAAATGCGATAATTGCCGCCGGGTGAGCCAAATATTACGCGCGTTGATTCCTGCGCTTGCGCGGTTTTTTTCCGGCTTTACGTTTTGGTTCAGACGGAGTGAAAAACTCATCATCGTCAAACAGCGGGAACGGGCCGTCCAGCGCAAAATCCATGAAGTCTTCAAATTCATGTTCCTGATGCAGTTGATAATGGCGCAGCCAGGCTTTGAGATGCTTGAAATCCTGAAACGATGACAGATCATGTTGTATCGCTTTCACGCTGCCGCGCATTTCCGAGAGGTCCCGTTGCATGCCGGTCATCACTTTTTTGGGGGACATTTTTCCATAATCTGAAAACGCGAATTCCGGACCAAAGGCGAACAGGGTTTCCGTTATAGCTTCCTGCAATTCGCGGCATTGCTCCTTCAGAATTTTAATGTAGTGCTGCAGCCGGTTGTCTGAAATCGTGTTGATGTGCGCAAGATCAATTTGTTCGGTCTCAAGCTGTAACGCCAGCAGTTGCAGCAGATCCCGTTTGTTGTAGGCGATGTTGGCGCGCTGCATGAGTCTGGTCTTGCGCTCACGCTCCCCGGCGTCGGGTTCGCGGTCGGGGTGAAGGGCTGACGCAAGTTTGCGGTACACGTCCTGCAGCGACTTGCGGATATCCTGTTGTTCGGCCTGCCGCTGTTGTTCTTTCGCCGCCTGTCTGGCCGTTTGCTTGCGCCGCTTGCCGTTGTGGCCGTGTAATTCGCCTTGCTTTTGACTATGTTCGCTGTATTCACGCAGTTTTTCTTCAATGTGCGCCCCCAATTCACCGGGCGAATCCACATTGACATCATCGTCAATCTCAATGCCAAACATGTCCTCAAAAACCGATTTCATTAAATCACCGGTCAATTCAGTTTTGGTGTCGAAGCGCACGTCGCTGTATTTGTCGTGCAACGCCTTGAGCGCATCCGTGGGCGCTTCTTCCATCAATTCGGAGGTAATGTCCGCAATCAGTTGCTTGAGTTTTTTGCGTTCCTGTTTGTTAACCGAATTGTGATTGCACGCGCTATCAAACAACTGTACGAGTTTGGCCCGGTAATCGTTATAGGTCTTGCGCAGCGTGGTGTATTCGTGGCTGACTTTTTGATGATAAGGGACAACATCCTGCTGCCACGCGGTCAATTCCGCTTTGAGTTTTTCAACCTTCCTGCTGAGCGTGTTAAATTGCTTTTGCGATTTTGACAGCGGTGCGGATTGCTGCGGGCCGCCGATTTGCACCGCGGGTATGTTGCGAAGTGTCATGGGCGTAATTTTTTTAATCTGATCGATGCTTGAAAGTTTCTATAGCAGCGTAGTGTACCTCCAATCAATTTCGCCTGCATCCTGTTCTTGCATCGCGTGTGGAGAATTGTCTGGCCGGTTATAAGGCTACAGGATAATTTGAATACATGGGATACCACGAACCTGTTCCAATCCAACAACCACTAAATCCAGTAAGCAGGATTTTGTCTGCACGCCACCAGGAATTCTTACTCATTCAAAAAGGGCCGCCATGCCGGGGCATTACCGGGGAATAAAGTACAGCTGGCGCGCAACAAATATATAAACCTTTGAAAATCGATGGCTAACAAGCCGCGGACAGCTAAAGAATTCACCTCGCAAGCCGAAATTAATTAATTAAATGAGAGAGTTGCATAACCAGCAGGGGATGCCTCCTGGCGGGATTTTTCTGCTTAATTGCCCAAATTTTTCCCTAAATGTCTAAATTCTTAAGAAATTTTACGATCGCCGGATTAGCAGGACTGGTTTTGGTAACCGGCATATTGGGATATCTATATCGTGAGCGGGAAATTAACCACTTGATAGCATTTTCCACGGGTGAAAGCGCCGCGTTGGCCCAGGCGTTTAATAATGTGACGTGGCCGGATTTTTCGCATTTTCTGCAACGCATCAAAGATATGGGTAACGCCCGGCTGCGCCAGCATGCCGGAGTGCGGCAATTTGATAAAATGCTGCGTGTTCAGATACAACGACTCGATATTCACCGGGTGAGTGTTTTGGCCCTCAATGGTAATACCGTTTTTTCCACTAATCCCCGCCACCTCGGCATTTATCAAAACTCGGACCTGAATTTCCACAAAGCCGTGAATGGCGAAGCCGCATCCCGCCTGGTTCACCGGGATATAGTCGCTTCGCTGGAAGAAATAAAACTGGATCGCTATATCGTTATCAGTTTCGTGCCGATTCGCGAAGCCAGCGAGGCGAAACCGGTTGCGGTGTTTGAAATACACCTTGATGTAACGGGGTATGTCAGTAACATAAACCAGAACATCAGTCTGGCCTACTTTACGATCGCGTTGTTGTTGATGGCGTTGATCGCGGTATTTTTTTTATTGGCAAGTAACGCTGAAACGAAAATAAAGCAATTCGCCGCAACGATTGGCCAGCAGGAAAAATTCATCGAGCATCAGGGTTATCATGACATGTTGACGGGATTGCCGAATCGAATCCTGTTCCGTGACCGGCTCGAAGACGCCATGAATGAATGTGTGTCACAGGAATCGTTGCTGGCGGTTCTGTTTATCGATCTTGATCATTTCCAGAAAGTGAACGATGCGTTGGGTCATGCGATCGGCGACCAGGTGCTGATGGAGGTCTCCAGCCGGTTGAAAGGCTGCATCCGCGGTGGAGACACGGTGGCGCGCATTGGCGGAGATGAGTTTGTGATTATCCTGAGAAAAATCGCCGTGCTCGATGAAGCGGAAGAAATCGCCAGGCAGATTCTCATGACCGTGTCCGAGCCGATTGTCATGGAAGGCAGGGAGTTTTTTGTCACACCCAGTATCGGTATCTCGGTTTATCCCTTTGATGACGGCGACGACGTCAGCTCCCTGCTGAAAAAAGCCAATTCCGCCATGTCAAAGGCGAAAAATGCCGGGCGAAACACCGTTCGTTATTTTGCGGAAAGCGCCCGGCAGCAGCTGGCTTCGCGGTTCTCTATTGAAAATGCGTTACGCCGGGCATTGGAGCGGGATGAGTTTGAATTGTATTATCAACCGGTGGTGCAGGCCAAAAGCGGCAAGATACTGGCGGTTGAAGCGCTGCTACGCTGGCAGTCAGTTGAATTGGGTTTTATCGCGCCGATGGAGTTTATTCCCCTCCTGGAAGAAACCGGATTGATTATTCCTGTCGGACAATGGGTATTGGAACATGCCTGCAAACAGAACGTGGCCTGGCAACACAAAGGTATCCGCGACCTTAAGATCAATGTCAATATGTCCGCCAAGCAACTGCTGCATAAAAATCTGATCAAGCAGGTTAACGAAGCGCTGGATGGTTCCGGATTGCGCCCGCACCTGCTTGATCTCGAAATCACTGAAAGCATGTTGATTGAGGACTTCCACCATACCATTCAGATTCTGGACATGTTGAATGAAACCGGCATATCGCTGAGTGTCGACGATTTTGGCACCGGTTATTCTTCTTTGTCGTACCTGAAACGCATGCCGGTGGACACGCTCAAGATCGATCAGTCATTTGTCCGTGATATAACAGTTAATATTGATGATGCCGCCATCGTGGAAGCGATCTGCGCGTTGTCGAAAAGCCTGCGTTTCAAGGTTACCGCGGAAGGTGTCGAGAACGGACAACAGCTGGAGTTCCTGCGCCGGGTGGGTGTGAACGCCGTGCAAGGCTACCTGTTCAGCCGCCCGCTATCCGCGCTGGATGTGGAGCGTCTGCTTCGCCGTGACACCTTGCTGGAATCGCCGGAATCCGTTGCGTCATGACCCGTGAAAGAGCAGCAGATTCCTATTGCCGCCGCTCACTACAAAAATTACGCAAAACGCTGATAACGACATATTGACAACGGCATGCGTAACAAACACATATATAAGTAGTTTCTCCGGATATTAAGCTGGGAAACTGACCGGCGCCGCCCACCGTTTGAGCTGATAATTTCAAAGAATTCAGTGGATTGGCCGATAAGTTAGCAAGCGGCGATGACGAATACTGCATGTTGCCGGACGCGATTCCGTGTTGTGGAAACCTGTTCCGGCCCCGCATTTTATGCGGGGTAGTTTGTCTCATCAGCTGCGGCAACACACTGGATTTTCGTCCAGGCTCCGCGAGTCTTAATTACAAGGCCGTAAATAATTTTACAAATGCATCGCCGTAAATTTTCAAACCTGTTTCGCTTTGGTGTCCGCCAGAAAGTGCTGCTGATACTGATGTCGGTATTACTGATCGGACTTACGATCAGCGGCTGGATGGCGTTAAAACAGGAAGAACGCAATACCCTGAAAGACATTAACCAGCGGGGCTCGGATATCAGCCGTTTTGTCGCCAAGTCGCTTGCCTACAGTGTTGTAGGTTATGACTATCACACCGTGCAGCTCCTGCTTGATGAAATCACCTTTGCCGAAGACATTGGTTATGCAAAAGTGGTTAACTTCAAAGGCAATACCATGGCCGAGTCGGGTGACGGCAAAAATCCCAATATTGTGATTTTCAATCAGGATATCCGCCTGGAAGATGAAATCGTTGGCAACCTGACATTGGGATTGAGCACGGAGAATATCCTGCAGCGGCTGGAATCGCAGAAATTCGCCCTGATAAAACGCGAGGCGTTTGTGATCTTTCTGATAGCGCTGGGTGAGTTCCTGGCGCTGTCCTTCATTATTATCCGCCCTGTCAGCATCATGTCCGAATCGCTCAATGACAGCGTGGATGAAAGTGGCCGGATCATCGGGAAAGTTCCGGTCATTTCCGAAGACGAATTTGGCAAGCTGGCGCAGCAGTTCAACATGCTGAGCGCGCAGCTCAATGACGCCAATTTGCGGCTGCAATCGAAGATCGATCTGGCGGACAAGCAGCTTATCAAGAACAACCGCCAACTGGTGCAGCAATCGGAGGAATTGCAGCGTATTAATGAAGAGTTCCGCAAAATGTCGGTAACGGACTCATTAACCGGTCTGCACAACCGGCGGCACTTCGAAGAACTGATGAAAACTGAATTGGAAATGTCCCTGCGGCATGGCGATGTTAGCAGTGTGCTGGTGATTGATATTGATCACTTTAAAAAAATCAACGACCGTTACGGACACCCGGGAGGGGATGCCGTACTAAAACAGATTGCCGGCAAATTGAAAGCCAACCTGCGTAAGACCGACATACTGTGCCGGGTCGGTGGCGAAGAGTTTGTTGCCTTGTGCAAACGCGCGGACAGAACAGCGGCCCTGGCAATCGGCGAGAAAATGCGCCGTGACATAGAAAGCACGGCCATGCGTTTCGGTGATGAAAAAATCAATGTCACCATCAGCGTTGGAATAGCCACCACCAATGAATTGAACGTCAGTCAGGGAGCCGAGGAGCTGTACCGGCAGGCCGATGCGGCGGTGTATCACAGCAAGGATCAGGGACGCAACCGGATTACCCATTATGACGATTTACTGCAGGCAAAAAACACTCAGGCCACGGCCGGTTGACCAAAGCATTCGCGCAGCATTGTGCGGTTGCGCACGTAAATCAGGGCATATGCTTCCCGTTTCTATCCACGTATTGCCTGGCCTCGAAATGGCCGGGAATTAACTGCAATACTTTTTCATAGGCTTTGCCGGCGCCGTCCCTGTTACCGGCCTGATGGCGGGCCCTCCCCAGAAAAACCCATACGCCGGCATCGGTTGGGTAACGCGCTGAAACCTGTTGCGCATGCTTCTCCAGCGCGGGCCATTGCTTCAACGCCTCTTCACATGTCATCAGGCGTATGTGGGCGTGATAATTCCAGGGAGCAGTTTCCAGCACGTTGTTGGCTTCGAGCATGGCTTCGCGCCAGCGTTGCTGCGCCATTAACGGTAAAATCACTCCAAGTCGCGCTTCCAGGGACTGGCTGTTGACGCTCATGGCTTTTTTGTAATGCTCAATCGATTTACTATGATTGCCGGCCAGGTAATTAAGCCAGCCCCGCCGCAACCATAACAATTCATTGCCGGGGTCCTGGTTGGCGGCGATATCCAGTGCTTTGATAGCGGCGTCATACTGGTAGAGACCTTCCAGCCGGTAGCTTTCCGCCCAGGGATCGATTTCCGCTCTGGCAAGGCTGGATGCCAGCGCAAGCGTTAAAATAACTGCAGTGACTCTGTTTTTGTGTATCATGTGTTTCACCATTGGCTTTTAATATTTCCATAAATAAGCAGGCTATCGTAATTTTCAGCCAGTAGATCGTCTTCATATTGGTCGTATCCGGCGAGCAACATCAATTCCATCGACTGCGATAATTTCCATTGTCCGGCAATCGACACTCCCCCGGTTTGTTTGTCGCTGATGGAATACACCGCCTTGGCGTCCGCATCCACCGCTAACACCCGTTCACCCGCCAGCAGGGTGATACGCACGTTGTTTAAATAAGGCGCGGTTTTTTCGCTGAACCAATGAATGTATTTGATTTCCACCGACTTGAAATTATCGCCGTTCAGGAACCGGGTTTCCTGCTCAACGTTAATGAAATAACCGCGCAATTGCAGCCAGTCATACATTTCGTTCCAGCCAAAGCCAAGCGTTGCCGTGATCTGCTCCGCCTCGGTATCGTAAGGCGCGTCGCTGTCGTATTCGGAATAGGCATAGCCAAGGTCCCCATAAAATGTCCTGGAAAAATTCATAAACATGAGTTGTGGATGAAGCACCGCAATGCCGGTGGATTCGCTGCTGGTTAAACGTATGGTGCCACCCCTGCCGCCCATGCCGCCGCCGTCACTGATGATGGTGGTGGTTTCGCTGGTGTACTCTCCGGCAAAACCATCCAGTCCGATCGACAGTTTCCCCGCCAGCGCATCGGAAAACCAGGAATACCTGCCGCCCAGATGAAACATGTTCTCGTTGATTACGGTATTTTGCGGTATGTCAACGGAGGTGTAGTTGTAACCGAAGGACAATGAACCGGTCTCCAGATAATCGGACATGAATGAAACACCAATATTGAAAGCGGCGTTCCGCGTGCTGGAGCCGCTGTAATCGAGAAAGTAGCCCTGCGCCATGGCGCTGTGCTGCCAATTATGATTGCCAGCCAGGCTGGCGGTTGGAAGCAGCGCAACAAACCCCATTAGCAAATAACTGAGCACTCCTGCCGCTAACAGCCGTGTCATGAATTTTTCCTGATCTGGTATTTTACTATTTTATGAATACTATTTTATAAATATTAAACGCTTTCTCACATGTGGTTATTGATGTGGATTAATGTTCTGGCTCCAATCGGGAATGCCGTGGTCCGCAATTAAACCCGTTTCGGTCAGTGTTGCGCGCCAGGTTTTTCCGGCGTATTTCAGGGTAATCAGGCGGCAACCAAAAACAGGATCGATATCGGTTTGTGTTTTGGCGGTTAGACGCAGGGGGCCTGCGTGTAATTCATGAATCCCGGTTTGAATCCAGACATTTTCCTTATCGTTCCAATGCCGGGCGTAGCGGCTGTCCAGGCCGCAACCCAGGGGGCGGACAATGCCCAGTATGAACTTTTGCAACGCGGTTAACGGCAACAGTGTTGCCGATGGCGAGTCGCGCCATTGATGAGCGATTTCAGTCAGTGGCGTCAGACCATTGGCCAATACCCACATGCCGAGCACCAGATCCCTGGGGCCCTTGCGGTCATAGAAAGCGAGCACGCCATTGTTTTCCTCGAATGCCGAGCTGGCGGAAGTATCACTTACCAGCCGGAATTGCCCGAGCAATGTCAGCTCCACGGTGAGGTTGCGCCTGATTTCGGTTTTCATTTGCGGACCCGCAAGCCGGTAACTCAAGCGATGGCCTACAGGCAAATGAAACTGATTGGCCAGTTGATCATCCGGCCGGGCCGGTTCAATGCGGTCGCCTTCTTTGGGGACTGACACCACGCGGTATTCCAGCGTGCGGTCATCATTGTGATGCACCACGCTGCACAGGTGAAACGGAAACGTGGGACTGCCCAGTTCCGCATTGTGCTGCACCTGCATGTGGAGATGCGGTTGGGGTGAGCGGCCGGTATTGCCGCATGCCGCCAGTAATACGCCTGGCGTGACATGTTGTCCTTCCTTCACTTTGATGCTGCCTTGCTGCAAATGAGCCAGCAACACATACAGGCCGCTGGCGAGGCGAATCATAATAAAATTACCCCAGTTGTTTTTATTGTCCACTTCACCAGGCGTGTTATCCGGCAACCGGTCATAGATTCGCGCGATATCGCCGTGACCCGGTGATATCACCGGCGCGCCGTAACAATAATAATCTTCCAGCCGGACGCCCTGATTACGAAAACTTTTGCCGCCTTCGGTGATATGCAAATCCAGCGCGTATTGCCAGGGCGCCTTGTGGGTATATTTACCATTGAAACCCTGGTAAATGGTCCAGGCGCCAAGTACCGGCGCCAGCAATGGCACGCTGTTGATATCGCCATAACGGTATTTTGCCAGCCGCGCTTTTTCATAGTTCACTTCCGGCAATCCGGGCTCCGGCGCAAGATAGGGTAGCGTCAGGCCCATGCGTTTTTTCATCGCCATCAGCATCGTGATGGCTGTGATTACAAACGCCAGCGCCATGACCGGCAGGCCTTCCACTAATAATAAGTTCTGGCTTGCGATGACCAGCAGCGCTGTCATTAACACACCGGCCAAGGCAAATCCCAGGCTGACAATCCCTGGAATGGTGTAAATGCCGCCCAATGTGATGGCGGCCAATATAAAGTTAAAGCTGGTCCAGACAACAAAGCTGGGATGCGGTAGATATAAGATATGGGTCAGCAGCAGATATCCGAACGTGTAACCGGCAATCGCCAGCAGTCCGAGATACCGGGAGTAAACGCACAGAATGATAAACAATATCGCGCCTGTCAGTGGCGCCGGTGTAAAAAACACCGCACCCAGGCTGCTGAAAAAACCATCCGCGGCGGGATGGATCAATGTATAGGATGCCTGCGCCAGCCCCATGTAATCTGAACTTTCCGTATAGCGCCGCGCCACCAGCGACATCAGGCCGGCCGCGATAACAAAAGGCGCGCTCAGTGCGGGCAGGCGGTCCAGCCGCCATAAGGCATCGCCCAGCACCGTAGCGATAAATACAGTAGCTATGGCGCCCGCTATGATAATGCCGACAATAGGGATGTTGATGGTGTAAAACGCGCCGATGGACAGCCCTACCAGCAGGCTGTTAAAAATCTGGATGTGGCCCGCGAAGTCCGGAAACTGCCAGAGGCGGGTGACGATAAACGCCACAGTGGCGGCCAGCAAACCTGAAAGGCCAATGTTGGGAAAGAACAGCGTGGTGGCAAGGATGAAAAGGCCGGCGAGCGGATTATCCAGAAACAGGATAGCGGCGTAGGCCCGGGGTATGGATAATAATTTACGCGAATCCTTCATCATTCAGTGTTTATTTTGGCGTTGTCAAAAAATTACGTGGCGTACCCTTGGGGTAGGGGTTTTTCAAATGCTCCGGCAGGCGCTCCTGTTGCGTGACAATCTCCAGGTTTTCCGCTTCCCGGATCAACGACACTTTACCGTTTTCCTGCACCATGACCACGTTCGGACGATACTCAATGAACTGCAGCCATTGCGTGTTGTTGTACGCCCCCACGGGGCTGAATATCAGGGTATCGCCAACATTCACCGGCGGCAGCATCACACTGTTACGCATCACGTCGATATTCATGCACAACGGCCCATACAACACGGTTTCTTCCGGCCTGCCTGACAGATGGCGGGTGGGAACCACATCATGGTTGTACCAGAATGCGGTGAACAAGTGATTGACGCCCGCATCCAGCACCACGGCGCGGCGGCCGTCCGGCAAATGCTTGTTGGCAACCACCGATGTTATCAATACTTCGGCATCGTCCACGACGGCGCGGCCGGTTTCCAGAATAAGAGTTGGACGCCGGCATTCGCGTGTTTCGCGTTCGTGCGTTAATTCCAGCAAAGTATCGCAGATAGCCTCGGCGTATTGCTCAATACTGGGAACCACTTGCTCCGGCGGCAGATAAATACCTTGCAGTGAATTCATGGAAGCGAATCCACCGCCGATATCGATATACTTAATGACACAACCGGTTTTGGTTTCAACTTCATTCATGAAGTTGTTCATGATTTTGACCTGCGCTTTATAGGCAAGCGGTTCCATGATAAAAGTCCCGATATGGGCATGCAAACCAACGAGATTCAGATTGTCACTGGCGGCGATGCGCCAGGCGGCGTCGATTGCGTGACCGGACTCGACATTGAAGCCAAAGCGGCTCCATTGTTCGGTGTAACCGGTATCGAAGTTCAGGCGGATGGCCACATCCACCACCTTGCCCAGGTTTTTGGCGACATCTTCCAGTAAGTACAACTCATCCAGATGGTCGATGTGAATATGCGCGCCTTCGTTAACAGCGCGCTCCAGGATCGCGCGCGTCTTGTTCGGACCGTTAAACAAAATGCAGTTTCCCGGCACACCGAGGCCGCGCGCTTTTTCATATTCGAATTGTGAAACCACTTCGGCGAGATCACCTTCCTGGTGCAATACATTACACACGGCGCTGAGGTAGTTGGTTTTATACGACCAGCCAAACATGATATCGGGATAGCGTGTGCTGAACGCCTTGCGCAGGCGTTTGCTGTTCTGGCGCAATGTATGTTCCGATACTACAAACAGCGGTGATTTGAAATCTTCCAGCAATTTACTGACGGGTACGCCATCAATATTGTCACGCCAGATCATATGCCGCGCGGCGCCGGATTTATTCAAAAACCCGCTGCGTAACGGTGTAATGGAGGGCTTTACCCAGGGTTTCTTTTTTGGTTCCGATGCATTGTTGTTGTCTTTCGTGCTCATGGAAATTTTTCTCAGATGTTGGTTTGAATATGCGGCGTTAAATCGTGCCCGCCGTTCATGATTACTTCCTCGAAATCATGGATCGACACGATCTGCTCGTGCGCATAGCGGATAAACATCACGCCGCTTTTTGTTTCCGGAAACGCGGGCGGTTCCTGGCCGAGCGCGAGTTTCAGCAGCGCCACGGGCAGGTTGCGGCCGACACCGGCGGAGAGATACGTCCAGGCGGGAAAGCGCGGATTGATTTCAATTAGCTGATAATGTCCGTTGCGGTCGCGGATGACTTCCACCTCCAACGGACCGCGCCAGTTAATCGCCTTGATTAAATTGGCGCTGGCGGTGAACAGGGTTTTGTCATCAATGCTGACGCCGCACCAGGCTTTGCCTTTATCGGTGACCGCCATTTTTTTCATCATCACCGCGCCCAGCATGTTGCCTTCGCCATCACCCACCGCCGTTAAATTGTATTCTTCGCCTTTCACCAGTTTCTGGATCAGCACCGGAAATCCCCAATCCGCCGCAATGCGCCGGAACACATCAACCGCATGCTGGGGGTTGTACACCGCGGCCGCATCATAAAACAAACCTTTTACCATAAATGGATACGGCCAGCCTTTGTCCTGGCAGTCATGAAAAAATCCAGAGTTGGTCAGGCTTTTGGTTTCCGGGCATTCCAGCCCGGCGTGCTTGGCCAGTTCTGTCAGGCGGTCCTTGTTGCGGAACCGCAGTTGTTCCTGGGTGGGGAGGAATACCTTGATGCCCAGTTCATCGAGCAGCGGTTGCAAGCGGATCATGCCCGGCAGTTCAGCATCCAGGCAGGGAATCAAGACATCGATTTTTTTCTCGTCTTGTATTTTCTTCAGTGTTTCGATAAACAGTTCGTCACCCGATGACGGATAGGGCAGCAGGTACCCGGCATCGCAATACGCATTAAGGTACAAACCGGGATCGAGGGCGTCATAACCAAAACCGATAATGCGGCCCTTGAATTCCGCCGCTTCTCGCAAACAACGGGCCACCGCGAGGCCGGGACCGGGATTGTCCGGTTTGGCGTTCATTCCTGTAATCGCAACTGTGCAATCCAGTGTCATTGGCTACCTGCAAAATCGGTTATCAACGAAATCATTCACCTACATAGTCCCTTAGTAATCCCGCGAATTCCAGTACATCGCGTTCGAGTTCGCGGCGCGGTGAGTCGTATTCCGTCGTCAATCGATCCAGCAGGGGTTCGAGCCGGTTGTTTTTTTGCAGCAGGCGCAAAATGAACAGGCCGGTTTCATTCACCGTGAAATTGTGTCCGCTGACCGGATCAAATACAAATCCACTTTCACTAATGGCCAGCCGTTGCAGATTCGCCAGCGGGGGGAAAGTGTCATTGCCTGAAGTGTTATTTTCTTGAGATTGCCCCATGGATTGCTCCATCCAGTATCTGGGAAATGGATTGTTGTGCTATGTATAAGGTTATCATGATATTAAATTCTGTGTTTAAGGAATTGGACTTACCATGATATGAATCAAGGCGTGGAGTAGTTGCCAGTATGCTCACAGGCTGGTTCGGATACAGAGCTATATTGCGCTGCGCAAATATTTACCGTAACCGGGACTTTTATGTTTTTGCTGATGCATATCTGCCGCATCAAGTGAGGATTACATTGATCGCTGAAAGGATCTGAAGAAAGACCTCATATTTATTCGATGATATGGTGAAAAAATTTGCCTTACATAAAAAAAGCAGCGGAACATTATTATCGTAACACTGATAAAGCGTTACGCTGCTTTATGCATAAGCATAACCCTATCATCCACTTCATCTTTACTGCGAAACCAATACTAATCTTCACAAAAAATGATTGCGCTGATATGCGTCAAGCTAATATGCAATAGATGTGTGAGTTAAATTTTCAATAATCGAGGGTTTGTAATAAACTTTGTATGAGTACTTTAGTGTTAGTAGTAATCGAATAAAATTAAGCATTTATCCTATCAAAATAAGCAATTTCCCTATCTGTTTGCTTTCATCTCATCTGCAACTCCACGCAGCGGGTGTGAAATTATATGGACGATCTGACCAGAAAGTTCTTGTTATTTGTGTTGTTAGTCAATTCACCCGTTATTTACGGAGTGGATCAACTTGTGCTTTCCACACCGATTGAACTTTCCACTCAACTCCCTGCTCTCGGTGGCGCTTATAAAACCAAAATAGAAGGCGCTGATAATGGCATGTTAGTCGTTGTCTACGGAGATTTCGTGGAAGACAATCCGGCGCACTACGTGTTTGACACCAAGGATGCCGGTGAAAGGCCGGCAAGGGATGTTTTTGTTACGGTTTGCGACAGTAACACTAGCGATTGCAGTGTGAATGCCAACTGGAGTGCGCCGGTCAATATCTCCAATACCGCGTTATTGTCCAGTATGTCAACCGACTGGAATGGTGATGGCAGTCGAACCGATTATTATGGCGATTCTGATAATCCCCATCTGTTCAGTAGCGGTAACCACGTGGTCATTACCTGGGGTGATAAATATTGTCCCGGCGGTCAGCAACGCAGTGTCACTTACCTGGAGTTCAGTAGCCGCGAAATACCCATGAGCTGCCTGTATGTGGCTCATGCGACGAATAGTTTTGCGGATTTGTCTGACTGGACAGTCAACCGGTTGTCCGATGGTTCACGCGATGTGAAACAGGACAACAGCAAAGGCATTAGTTCCGGCGTGTGGTCGGTGGTGTGGCAGGAGGATCCCCTGGGTCTGCAACCGGGCGAAGCCGAAGGTCCCGGTGAAGGCAGTTCGTGCGCCAAGGTCAGTCATGGCGCCGACATCTGGTATACCTTTACTGCGAATGTGGCGGGCACGGTGTCTGATATTGGTGTTTGGAGAACGCCGGTTCGTATTACCGATAATCAAACCGCGTTTGGTGTGCCGGGTTCGTTTAACCCTATCAAAAATACTGCCGGTAATTCGGTGGATCCCTCGCAAATAGAAAAAGGTATTACGGGGGCCTCCCGCGCTAATCTGCAAATTGTGGGTGGTTCCAGTCCACTGAATACCGTTATCGCGTATGAGGAAACCAAAGGCTCTTCCGGTCTCGACGAAGGCAAGTTCTTGCGTTACCACGTGTTTCCCTATAACAGTCCGCCAGCCACCGCTACTGAAAAGGCGGGTTGTATTATCAGTGATCCCGCCGAAAATGCCCGGCGCGCCCGCTTCGTCGCGCAAACCAATGCAGCAAGTGGCAGTGGCATTCGCTTTGCGTTGTTCTGGCGCCAGGGGCTATACGATCAGGGTGGACCGGCGGATATCATGATGCGCATTGGTTACCGGTCGGCAGATCCGCAGTCCACCGGTTTGAATCCGGCGGATCTGGATCCGCCCGTGGATGCCAATTGCTTCGCCTTGGATTATGCCTCGGCCATAAATCTTGCCAGCGCCGCACCGTTGAATCTTAGCAGTAACACATTAGCGGCAGCGGACATCAATCTTTCCGATGCTACGAACGCAAACTTTCTGGAAAACGCCCGCGCGCACCGCGCCGTGCTGCGCGGCAATGATTTGTATGTGGGATATATCTATGCCGAGGATGGTATCGTGGCGGACGCCACTGATCTTGCCAATTATAATTTTTTTGTGCGCCGCTTTAATGCATCCACCGGTGTATGGGGACCGCCGGAGAATTTGTCCAACATTACTGATACCACAATAAATGTTCTGGAACCGCGCCTGATAGGCATGCCGGGTAACGGACCCGGTTGTACTGATCCCAATAATATTACCAATCCGGAAAATTGCCAGAACAATAATGTCCTGATTGCGGCGTGGGGAACCGAAACCAATGTCTACGAACATATTGGAGGCAGCGAAAATCTGGATCTTTATATCACGCGCACGACCGACAAGGCGGCGCACTGGGAACCATTCGCGAGCCTGGCATCAGGTTCCAATAGTCAGGGTGAATCGCAGCTCCGGGTAACACCGGATGGTAACCGCATCTTTGCGGTGTGGAATGAAGTTAGTAATGGTGCCACCGCCGGCATGTTCAGCCTGGCAACGCCAGTCACACTTTACTCGGATATGGCTGTAACAGTTACCAGCACTCCAACATCCGTGCATGCGGGCAGCAATATTGATATTTCTTACCGGGTCGAAAATCTTGGACCTGACAAAGCGTACGACGTTGGATTTTCCATAAATTTACCGGCATCCGTGCTATTTCTGTCAGCCAATGATTTCTGTAGCAATGACGGTGGCGTCATTCGCTGTCAGCTCGGCGACATCGACATAAACAACAATGTATCAGTCGGGATTTCGGTACAAAGCACAATAGAGGACGCGTTGCTATTTAGCGCGTCAATAACCAGCGATACGTTGGATGTTCCGGTTACCGGTAATAACCAGGCGCAATCGGTAGTCAATGCGACCATGGCCAGTGATCTCGCGGTAACCGTCAGCAGCGTTGCGCAGAGTGCCGATGTGGGCGCCAGAGCCAGTTTACAGTACCAAATAAACAATTCGGGGCCTTCCGATGCGGATGGTGTGATCCTGGTGGCGGCGTTGCCCGCCGGTGCGGTTTTTGTTGGCGCAACGCCAGATATGTGCGATGAGGAGAATGGCGAGGTTCGATGCAATATCGGCATGTTGCCCAATGGTGAAGCCAGTTCGCTTACTATCGAAATGCGCATGGAAGTTGCCGGGCCTGTAGCATTCAACGCACTGATAACGGCGACCCAATTTGATCCGGATACGGCCAATAATACCGCGGGTATAGTCGTCACCGGTATCCCAAATATCGACCTGTCGTTATCAGGTAGTGTGAATTATCACACCGTTCAGGAAGGGCAGCATGTCACGGTGACGTTTTCCGTGATCAATGAGGGGCCCGGCAAGCATCGGATATCATGCTGAATATATTCATACCGGCGGTGTGGGAACAAAGTTCCGCTACGATCACACAAGGCAGTTGCCATATCTCTGGTGTCAATCTGATGTGCGAAATAGATAATCTTGCGGCCGGCGTGGCTTCAAGTGTGAAACTGGTTGGTACAGTCGATGGCGTGACAGAGATTGATATACATTCCAGCGTGGCGGGCGCCGAGAATGACCTGAATACCGCAAATAATTCAGCGCTGGTCCACATTAAATTCAAAGAGGATACGGATATATTGGATGTCATATTTGGTTGCGCCATGGCGCAAGGTGCAGTCCGAAGCGGCGGCTTTGACCCTACCTTGCTGATTATTCTATTGATTGCCTTAACGGGGCTGGCGGCAAATAAACAACGGCAGGTAATAATGCAGGATAGTTAAAATACATTGTCACACATCAACAATTAATGGCGGGATAAGAAGTATTTACTGTTTACTAATGGCTAAATATAGGCTACTTTTTAACTACAAACCAAATAAAGTATACCCACCCTATTTGCATCTACCTTCATTACTTCGTCTCTAAGAGTTCGGCATGCGTTGTTGGACGAGTTTCACTTTTTGGGATTGTTCATTCGTTGCTAGCGGCCTCAATCCCAATTTGCTTGGAGGAGAGTAGTTCGCCGGAAATCAGCATAGACAGAATTCTTAAGTTTACGGCTGAATAATCGCTAAAGGTTCAGCCTTTAAAATACAGGAGATGTTTTATGAACACCCAAATGATGTATATGCGCCTGAAAAAGCTGACGCATAGCCTGGTGTTTTTGGTGTTGGCAAGTGTGCCGTCACTGGTTGGAGCTGTTGATATAACCGTGACGGGCATGACTGACACGGCGGATGCGCCGGGTATGTGTACAGCAGGACCGCCGGTCAGTTGTCCCAGTCTGCGCTCCGCGATTCGCTACGCCAATGAATCCAGTCCCGATCCGGACACCATCACGCTATCCGCGGGAACCTATATATTAAGTATCGATGGCGTTGATGAGACCTGGGCGGGCAGCGGCACAGAGGTTGATCCTCATGTCGCTGTGGTTACACCGGATGCATCGTCGGCGACCTGGACATCACGGGCAGCCTGACGATTACCGGCGCCGTGGATATCGACGAGACGTTGTTAACAACTATTGCATGGGATGTGAAAAAGGATGTTACGAGTCCTGCGGTCGACGTTAATCTTGGCGACCGCATTTTCCATGTGCAGGCACTGACGGGTGCTACGGTAAGCGCGGCATTTTCCAACCTGATTCTGAGCAACGGCAGTGTGGGTGTGGTGCCCAATACGGTTTGCACCGTTACCGATTATCCCTATGACATTGAAATTGTCCCTGCAGAGACCTGCAGCATTTATCAGTTCCGCCGCTTCGGCGGCGCCGTGGCGTTGGGTCCGGGCGCCAGTATTGCCTACTTTGTCGCAGAAGAGCATGGATTACCCGGTGGTGGCGGCGCCATGCCACCCGACGTGGGTCCAGGCGGTGATGAAACTGAAGAAGGCGGGACCATTTCGGATGTCACTTTTTATCGCGTTGCCGTCATCAGCAATGCTGCCGGAGCGGATGCAGGCGGCATTTATAATGCCGCGCCGACGACGATCAACGAATCGGTGATTAGCGGCAACTTCAGCGGCGCCAACGGCGGCGGTCTTTACAATGATGCGGAATTAACAATAGATAAAACCACTATTGGCAAAGCGAGCTCTGTACCTTTTATTGCCATTGCCAATGCCGCGATGCTGGCCAATACCAATCAAGGTGAAAACGGGGGAGGCATATTTGATACCGGTTTTCACACCACAACGATTACCAATTCTTCCATCAATGGCAACACGGCGATTGGCGGCGGCGGTATCGCCGGGCGTTCCTTGATTGTGTTTAACATAACGAACACCACCATCAGTGGTAATGAAGCGAGCGACGTGGGCGGTGGTGTTACGACTAACGGTACCATCAATCTTAAAAGTTCCACGGTGGTGAACAACAAAGCTTCGACGGATGCGCCGGGCGGCGGTGCGGGATTAAACTCCTTTGGCAGTGGTGTTTATAGTCTGTTAAACACTATTGTGGCCGGCAATGACAAGAATGGCGTTGACAGTAATTGCGGTTGCAGCGGCGGCAGCGCCACTTGCCCGCCGGGGATTTTTATTTCAATTGGGCATAATCTTGAAAGCGGGGACACGTGTGGATTGAATTTGGCGAGCGATCTTGTCGATACTGATCCATTGCTTGCAGCGTTGACCAACAATGGTGGTTTAACTGAAACCCACGCATTGTCGTATACAGATAATAATGGTGACACCGATGATAGTCCGGCCGTTGAAGCGGGTGATACCGCCAATTGCCCCAACAATGATCAACGCGGCAGTATCAGGCCGGCGGATGGCAACCTGGACAATACTTTTGAGTGCGATATCGGCGCCTTCGAGTTGTATATTCCCAGGGCTGACTTGCATTTTAATAACATAACAGCGCCGGATGAAATTAACAAAGGCAGTGCGCTTGCCATTCAGGCGGAGGTGCACAATACCGCAGCCGACGCAGCAGACAATGTAGTGGTGACTACAACGTTCCCGGCCGCATTGACTTCACCAACCGCCACGTATTCGATCGATGGCGGCGCAGCTTCTGACTGTGTAACTGCGGCCAATGTTGTAACCTGCGTCGTTGGAACGCTGACTGCGGATTTTATCGTCACCGTCAATTTGACTGCAACGGCATCTGTGGCGGGCGGTTTTTCTGTCACCAGTGAGGTTACATCGACAACCGCCGATCCCATCACCGAAAACAATACCGCGTTCTGCATGCTGTTTATAATGGCGGCTTTACAGCGATGAACATTTATGCGCAGTTAAATTAGCAAATCCGATTAACTTCCCGGCCCGCAGCGTCGGACAGATCACATGCAGAAAACGGCATAACTTCATATTGAGTTTTTTTGTAAAAAGCGCGCAACATTCATTGGATTGCTACACGCTGGAGATTTTTTTCAATTGCGCAAGATCATTGATCACTATCCTTTTGCCTTCATAGCCAATCAATCCCTCTGCTTTCATTTCTGACATCAGGCGGATGATGGTTTCATTGGCCACGGCAAGAACACTTGCAATGTCGACCTTGGTGATTTCCGACTTAATCTGAAATTGATTGTTGCTGATCTGCTCTGCATGCGCGCCGCAAAGTTCTACTAGCAATTGCGCCAGGCGGCCGCGCACGGTTTTTTCCTTGACGGAGATTTGTTCTTCTTCCGACCGGATGAGTTCCAGGGATATCTTGATGACAAGGTTCCTGGCAAAGGATGCGTTGTTGGAGAGTAAATACAAAATGTCGGCCTTGGGCACATAACAGGCCTGCAAGGTATCGGAGATGACATCCGCTGTACCTTTATAGGTGGTTTCGATAAACAGGCTTCGATGCCCGGATGTGTCGCCGGGCAGCACGAGACGGGAAAAACGCACATTTCCATCCGCATCCTTTTGAACGACTTTCGCAAGGCCGCTTAAATGGCAAAATATGCCGTCAACATTGGCGCCTTGATGAAACAGGATGTCTTTCTTTTTAAGACTGCAGGTCTTTTTTCTTTCGGTAAGCCAGAGAACCAGGTCCGGATCAAAATCCTTAAACAGGCTTTTTTTCCAGACGGGGCAATCGCGGCAATCTTTTGGGAAGTCCATCGCGTGGATTAATTTCGATTATTCTGATGATTGGCATTCAATGTTGTTAGGTTTGCTGTAGCGGCCGATTTTACACAGTTTTCAACCGGCAATACATTGGAATCATGCATTTATCCGCTGGAACAACACGGAGATATGGCGCGCTCGCAATCTAAAACATGATCTTGATCATGTTGTGCGCATTTTTAAACCTCATTACACTGAGTGCGCACAAGGTTGCATATCTAGTGTAGTTAGTGCCCATCCATAAATGGGTATTTTATAAAAATTCTGGCGTGCAAACATTTTTCGTACTGGCTTGTATTGCTCAACACACTATGAATGCACATTTTGCGGTTCAAGCTGC
>JAKEGK010000142.1 GCA_022627515.1 Gammaproteobacteria bacterium | reverse complement strand
GTTGCGACAAAAAATTCTTTTTGTAATTTGGCAAGATCCGCGGGATCGACTTTGGCAAATTGAGGCTGTTTCAGCGCCAGAACGCTCTTGTCAACCAGGAAGCCCAACACCAGGCCGACCACAGCGCCTGGAATGCCGCCCAGAAAATAACCCAGCGCTATGCCTATCAACTTACCCCAGTGAAACACCTGTTACCTCGCATGTCATAGCTTGTTTACAGCTTTATTTACGCTCCGATTCGTGCTGCCGCCGCTAGTCCCGGTTCTTATCAGACACACATCCGGTCTGTTAGTAACCAGACGTTGTTGTCAATCGCTTCCCGATGTTTGTTACATCGGCACATTATCCGGTCAAATCCAGAATATTTTCCCTTACGAACCAGTAGGATTAGATTTTTTTTCGGGCGGGATCTCAGCTCGGTCAGCTATCCATGCTCTGCCGAAGATGTTAAGGCGCAACATTCAAAACGTTGCGCCTCAGAAGGAACACTAAACAACCCGCATCGCAATTATATATTTACTACAACAGGCAGGGTAATTGTAGTAAAACTTATCATTATGTAAACGATACAACGACGGTTGTGTAGTTTAGAATTGCGCGTTAGCAATCAACAAAATAAAGATACCAACAATTAAAGCCGCATTAACAAGAAGTGTTACGCTACGTTCCATAAGAACTCTCCCCGTGATAATAGTGATTGATATTAATAAGTTATAGTACCAAAACGAGCTGCTCCTCCACAGCCCGGATATTATGCCATAAAATGGCAGTAAGGCTAGCCCCGCATACAAACCGATGGTTTTATCGAATCCTTGTAAATACAATAACTTATGCCTTAGAATAACATCTGCCGCGATTTTGAATATTGGCGCTTCGCCCCATTAATCGGCGGATTTTCAACAAGTTATAGGTTACGGCGGAAGAATTGAAGCACGGAATGCACTAAATTCCACGTTTTCCTTGCGAGCATGCTCTATCACATAGGGTTAAAACAATATGCCTGACGAAAGCCCACAAAAAACATTCGCCACCCTGTTCCGTAACTCAGCGCCCTATATCAATGCTTTCCGAGGACGCACCTTTGTGCTGGTCTTCAATGGTGAAGCCTTATTGGCGGACAATTTCGATACGCTGGTTCATGACTTCGCGTTGCTGCAAAGTCTCGGTATCCGCCTGGTGCTGGTTTACGGCGCCCGGCCGCAAATTGACCGCCGCCTCCAACAGCAAGGACTCAGTACGCCACTGCATAAAAATGTCCGCATTACCGATTCGCTGGCCCTGCAATGCGTGAAGGAAGCGGTCGGCAGCGCCAGAGCCGATATTGAAGCCCTGCTCTCCATGGGACTGGCTAACTCACCGATGGCCGGCGTCCGGCTAAGAGTCACTTCAGGCAATTTCGTCATCGCCAAACCTTACGGTGTCCGGGATGGCATCGATTATTTGCATACCGGCGAAATCCGCCGCATCGATGCGCACGCCATTCATAAACAGCTCGACAACGGCGCCATAGTGTTGCTGGCGCCATTGGGCTATTCACCCACGGGAGAAATATTCAACGTCACCGCGGAAAGTGTCGCCGCGGCCACTGCGGTGGCGTTAAACGCCGATAAATTGATTTACCTCACCGAAGGGTTGCAGATCACTGATGATCAGCAGCATCCCTTGCGCGAATTATCCATGCAAGCGGCGCAACAGTTGCTGGAAATCCAGTCCAGCCTGAGCGATGACATTCAACACATTCTTTCCAGCGCGATCGAAGTATGCCAGTACGGTGTCCGGCGGGTGCATATTCTCGACCGCAAAATCGACGGCGTTTTGCTGCAGGAGTTATTCACCCGTGATGGAGCCGGCACCTTGATCAACCGCGATCATTACGAAGATACCCGTCCGGCCGTCATTGATGATGTGCCTGGCATTCTCGAGCTGATTAAACCCCTGGAACAACAGGGCGTACTGGTGCGGCGTTCCCGGGAAAGGCTGGAAACGGAAATCAACCGTTTTATGGTTGTGGAACGCGACGGCATGATTGTCGCGTGCGCTGCGCTTTATCCCTTAAAAAATTCGCCAATGGGGGAGCTTGCCTGTCTGGCGGTGCATCCCGATTATCAAAAACAAGGCCGGGGTGATGCACTGCTTAATTATATTGAAACGCTGGCGAGGCAACAGAAATTGCAGCAGTTGTTTGTACTATCGACCCACACCAGCCACTGGTTCCGGGAACGCGGATTCGAGCCTGCCGATATTGAAGCGCTGCCCGCCGAAAGACAGGCGATGTATAACTATCAAAGAAATTCCAAGGTATTTATCAAACAGCTTTGAAGTAATGCCGGCCGGTTGCGCTAGTAAGTGATCTGCAGGGAATAGGCGCCATAACGTCCGGCCGCAGCGGCCTTGTTGGGTGACGTTGTCACTTCCACATAGTAGGTGCCGGAATACTTCGGCGTAAAACTGAGTTCCGACGACAGCATGCTGCTGTCATTGTGGATCCGGCAGGGATCGTCATACACCCCGCAATAGACAGTGCCCGGACGGTTATCATTCGCCATTTTCTGGCCATAAATATCAAACACCTGGTTGCCCGCCGCATCCACGATGCGGATATAGGTATCCGCGCCATTGCTCAGTTCGATGGTTTCTATCAGGTAATGGCTTCCGTACACCGCGTCAAACGCGACCAGATCCTTGTCACTGCTGAAATTGTCGTAATACAGATAGTGCTTTTCGTTGTCGCACGCATCCGTATCACAGATGGATAACTTACGGTACATGCCCGCGCTGTTATCTATTTCAAAACGGTCCTGCTGGTAAAACACCAGGCGCTCGTTGAATACAGCTTCAAGTGCCGCCAACTCTTCGCTGCCCGGTGCGCGCTGCGCCATCCATCCATCCCAAAACGTTTCCAGCGTGGCCGGCAACACCGTGCCTTTCGCCATATAGTTGGCATAGATATCCCAGATCGCCCGCATGCCAAACTCATTCATTAAGCCAATAAGTATTTTCACCACCGCCACTTCACTGGAGGAATAGACAAAACAGTCCTGGCCCCAGGGGCAAAACATCGTAGCGGGATCAGCCATGTCGATGGAAATGCCGGCGGTGGAACCATAGGTGTCAATGAAATAGGTCGGCGGCAGACCAGCGGCTGTGGATAACAGTTCCGGGCGATGCTGCGTCATCCAGGTTTTTACCGCCGCCGGGAAAAATCCGCCCAGGCCTTCACTCCATGTCAGGCGCAGGTCCTGGTCATTCTCGGTCAGATAGTGCACGCCGCCCGGGGAATCCTGGGCGCCAACCAGGCCTTCGATATAGTGCGCATACTCGTGAAACAACACGTCATCATCGTAGTGGTCCGAATCACCGCCGCCGGACCGCCCACCCAGAACATAAATTCCTTTACCTTGAGGACAGGATCCACTCCGGTAATTGGAAGAACAATAGTAAGTTCCGTACTGGCTGGACCTCACCTTCCAGAAAGCGTTTAATTCAGGCAGCGGTGTATTAGTAAACTGATTGACGAACTCTGTAGAGGATGTAAATGCATCCAGCACATTAAAAGCGCCAGCCACGTCATTGCCGGCACTGATGTCTATATCTACCTGGACTGGATCAAGCTCAAGTTCCGCTGTTATGGCGTAGATATTGCCCTCATGGTCATGGATTGTGATGACGGCGCCGGACGCCGCGCCGGTTTGCGCCAACACCCGCAAGCGCAAATTGGCGCCCGAACCCGCCAGGGTGTATTGACCGGACTCATCGCTCACGGTTGTTGCAACGGTGCTGTCGTACGCATCCACCAGATCAACAACGGCATAGCGCACTGGCTTGAACGCGGTGTTACCGTTAAATCCAAATGCACCATATTCCTTGTCTTCAAATTGTATTCTGCCGGAGATCTGCACTGATTGCATGTTTACGCTTTTACTGCTGTCACCGCCACCCGATCCACCAGAACAGGCCGTCAATAGCAGTAAGATTGCCGGCAAAGCATATTCCCTGATCAGGTGGGACAATTGACTGCCGTGTCTCATCATCCACCTACTTCAGGGAATATTCCACGACGGTGCGCCCGTTACGGGGTACCGTTCTTCCCTGCGTGATTTTCGCCGCGGATGGCATCGCCACCGCTTGACGATACTCTTCGCTTGCCGCCAGTTGCGCGCCATTCGTTGAACGGATGGTAGCCGTAGCAGCAATATGCGGGACGCTGTCCGCAGGAAACCGCGCAATTACCCGCAATTCCCGCACCTCACCCGGACCAATACCGCCAGCCCACCGCAAGTCACCCGACAGCAGTTCCGCTCCCGGTGGCAGGCTTATATCAACTACAAGATTATCGCTGGCAATGTCAGAGGAAACGCGCACCAGAAACGCCGCAGCGGTTCCCGGAGCGACAGCGGATTCAGGAACAATCGAGACCTGCACCGGCGTTGCGGCTTTAACGGCGACCGGATCAGCCAGCGCCGCCTGCGTCCAGCAACTTAGCGAGATTAGTATTGTTGTTATGACTTTCCGCCACATGACCGCAAATCCCATTCAGCATTGAGGAAACCCGTGCCGCAAAACGACTTAAATTCCGATGCCGGTTGAAACCACCGGGCTTTTGCGGCGCGAAATCATGATTTTTATCGGCGGAAAGTGTGATCGCTTTAGAAGAAGCACTTTGAACTGGTTCACACTTTTTTCCGGCAACTGTAGAATATCAATGGCTTACAACATCTGGCTTGTGAGTGAAGCCAAAGCCATTTAAGGTGGGGTTTTGCGGCTGGCGGTGCCGGCCGGATTTGGATTAGAGCATGAGAATCATAAAAAAAGTTTACCTTGCCGCGTTGATCAGCCTGGCATGGCACAACATCAGCGCCGCCGCGTTTAACTTCGATCCATCCCTGAACTGGACCACGCTGCGCACGGAACACTTTCACATTCACTATCATGATGGCGAGGAAGCGCTGGCGCAAAAAGCGGCGCAAATCAGCGAGCGCGCCCACCAGCGCATCAGCACGTTCTTTCAATGGGAACCCAGGGAGCCGACCCAGCTTGTGCTGATTGACCGCATGGATTTCAGCAATGCGTTTGCAATGCCCCTGCCGCGCAATACCATGTACATTATCGTGACGCCACCGGATGGTGTGGACACTATCGATAACTATCATGACTGGCTCGACCTCGTTATTAGCCACGAATACACCCATATCGTGCACGTCGACATGGTTGCCGGACTGGCGAAGGGCGCGCGGAATATATTCGGGCGGCAAATATTGTTCTTTCCTAACGCCCTGCAGCCTCCCTGGGTGCTGGAAGGCATTGCCACCTACAACGAAACCCGGATTGCGCCCGGTAGTGGCCGCGGGGAAAACAGCTCGTTCCGCAGCTTAATGCGTTTGGAAGTCGAATCTGGCATCAAACCGCTGTCACAGGTTAACCAGCCAATCGTCAGCTGGCCGGCCGGCAACACCCGCTATCTCTACGGCGTGTATTTTTTTAATTTCCTGATTGAAACCTATGGAGAACAACAGGCTAGGGAGTGGTTTCAGCAGTACAGTGAAAACCTGATACCGTTTTTGATGAACACCACCGCGAAAAGCGTGTTCAATAAAAATATGGCCGCTTTGTGGCTGGAATTTGAAGACTATCTGAGAAAACAGTTTAACCCTGAAATTGACGCAATAAAGGAAAAAGGATTAACCACCGGCAGGCAATTGACGCATTATGGCTACACGACGGGACAACCACGCAGCCTGCCCAACGGCGACGTGCTGTTTGTAAAACAGGACTGGCTGCAGGAACCGCGCCTCATGCTGCTGCCTTTTGGCGGCGGTGACGCGAAGGAGATAACAACAGTTCACAGCGACCGCTTTGATGCGCATCCGCAGGCCGGCGTACTCATCGCGGAAATTGACCTGGTGGATAATGTCAATAGTTACTCCGACCTCCATCATATCGACATCGCCACCGGCAAACGCACGCAACTGACTCGCGGCAAGCGCTATAAACACGCCGCCTGGAGCCCCGATGGCAAGAGCATCGCCGCGGTGCAAGTCGAGGGAGGCAACAGCGCCCTGCACCTGTTGTCGTCCAATGGTGAATATCGGCAAACGCTTTGGCAAAGCGGCAACTTTGAAATCATATCGGAACTGGACTGGTCCCCCGGAAACAACAGTATCGTTGCGGCCGTGTGGCGTCCGCAAACACGCTGGAACCTGGAATTGTTTGATCTCGATACCCAGCGCTGGCGGCCGTTGACAACGACGCGCGGCGTGGAATTGCAACCGCAATTTATCCATGACGGCAGCGCGCTGCTGTATAGCGCCGACTATGACGGTGTGTACAACATCTACAAACTGGAGCTGGATTCAAGGCAGGCAACACAAATAACCAACGCATTGGGTTCCGCCTTGTCCGCAACACAGTTGCCCAACAGCCAGGACTTTTTTTATCTTGGCTTGCATGCCAACGGCGCCGATATTTATCAGCTGGCGGAAGAAAATGCGGTCAACAAAGCGGTGGATTTTGGCGCGCTGCCGGAACCTTACGCGTTTACGGCGGTATATTCTGATGAACAACGGTTCACTGATACCGCCACCTATTCCGCCCTGGATAAACTCGCGCCTACTGGCTGGTTTCCCTATCTTTCATTAACCGAAGAGCGCAGCGAATTCGGTGTCAATGTATTTGGCGCCGATCCGCTGAACCGGCATCAATACTCCCTCACGCTGGCGTATGACGCCCAAAACAACTGGCCGATCGGCTGGTTCGACTATCGTTATGACCGCTGGCGCGTCGCATTGAAAGCTTTCTATGAACACACGGTGCTGACGGTGCTTGACGCGCAAGATAACCTGAACAGCTTTCGCGATTCCGATACCCTGACGCTGGAGGCCATCCTGCCGTTTCTTACCCGCGACCAGCAATGGAGTTTCCATTTCGGCGCCAGCGCCAATCGTGAATCTGACAAGGAAGTTGAACCCAATGGCGTCCCGTTGTTGACAACCCGGGACGAACTGCTCGGCGCTGCGGTGACGTTTAATTCCGCCAAATACTTTCCCCGCGCCATCAGTCTGGACGACGGATTTCTCTGGCGCGCGGTCGCCGAGGACAGCGACACTCTGGACAGTGATTTTACCGGCCAGGTTTACAGCGTTGACTGGCGCGGCTACTTTAATCTGCATCGCCAACATGTTTTGGCGGCGCAGGTGTCGGCAGGACGGGGAACCGATGACCCCAATCCCTTCCGGCTCGGCGGCAGTGATCAGGACTTCTCCCTGGTTCCACCGATGGCGGCGCTGATGGAACCTACAACCCATGTGTTTAACCGGCGCGAGTATCCGCTGCGGGGCTATCCCACCGGGCTGAGGACTCTCACCGGACGCCGTTTGTTGTCAGCGAATCTTGAATGGCGTTTCCCGGTGGCGCTGATCGAAAACGGATTGATGGCGCCGCCGGCCGGGATACACCAGGTGCATGGCGCTCTGTTCTACAGTGCGGGCGATGCGTGGGACGATAGAACTGAATCAGCGGACTATGTGACGAGCGCGGGAGTGGAATTCAATGTGGAACTGGTGCTGGGTTACATTATTCCGATTAACCTTCGCCTGGGCTATGCGCATGGATTCGATGCCGGAGGCGAAGATCAGTGGTATATCAATACGGGATTCACATTTTAATACCTCGCCAATCCATAAGCATAGCCGGAATTCATCAACGGCCGGCGCGCACCAGGCCACCCAGGCCCGCGTCCTCCAGCACCGCATTCAGGTTGGATCGTATCGTCATCGCGCTTTCGTAACTTAAGGCTTCCGCCAGCAATCGCTTGGCGCGGCCGGAAGTGAAATTGCGCACCACCCATTTGATGCGCGGCAGGTTGGCAACACTCATGCTCAGGCTGTCCACCTCCATGCCAACCAGCAATATCGCCGACGCCGGGTCGCCCGCCATCTCGCCGCACACGCTGACGGGCCTGTGCTCCGCGTGTCCGCCTTGCACCACCTGCACCAATGCTCGTAATACCGAGGGATGCAGCGCGTCATAGGATTCCGCGACGCGGGAATTATTGCGGTCCACCGCCAGCAGATATTGAGTCAAATCGTTAGTGCCAACTGACAGGAAATCCACGCGGCGCGCGATCTCACGCACCTGAAAAACCGCCGACGGCACTTCGATCATGACCCCGACCTTCGGCATTTGAATATTATGACCTTCCTCCACCAGTTCATCATAGGCGCGTTTCAGGATTGCCAGTGAATCGTCCACTTCGTGCACGCTGTTAATCATGGGCAACAGCAATTGCATGTTGTCAAGGCCTTCGCTGGCGCGCAGCATGGCGCGCAACTGAACGAGAAAGATTTCCGGATGGTCCAGCGTGATGCGGATTCCCCGCCAGCCCAGAAACGGATTATCTTCCTTGATGG
>JAKEGK010000141.1 GCA_022627515.1 Gammaproteobacteria bacterium | reverse complement strand
CGATCCGTGAGGTGTTAACGGTAAAGGGAGAACCGTTGCAGCGCTATCCGCTTGCGATCCAGCAGGTGTATGACAGTACGCCGGTGTATCTTGTAACGTATGCCATGCAGATTGCCGCGCGTTACGGGACAGGCCGCGGCATGTACCGCATTTTGCCGGAAGATCTGGTTGTGGCAAGCAAGACGGGAACCAGTAATGACTTAAGGGACAGCTGGTTTGCAGGATTTGCCGGGGACAAACTGGGTATTATCTGGGTGGGCATGGACAATAACGAACCAATAGGACTGACCGGGTCTTCGGGCGCTTTGCCGATCTGGGTGGATATTTTTAAGCAAATCAGTTTGACGCCGGGCAACGAAACGCCACCGCCGAACATCGAAATGGTCAAAATAGACACCGCGACCGGTTTGCGCGGTGGGTTTGGCTGCAAAGAAACGGTAGAATTGCCATTTATTATTGGCACCGCACCTTCAGAATCTTCGCCATGTACCGAAGTGGAGGGTGGTAAAGGATTCAGATGGTTAAGAGAGCTGTTTTAAATGCCTCGGGTAAATCAACAATTATGAATAACATGCTGTGGTTTCGTATTTTCCCATTTTGGCTGCAGGTTGGTGTGATCGTGGTAATGACAGGCTGCGTCAGCACGCCGGATATGACCCCACTGCCGGCGCCGGATATCTCCAGCAGTACTCAAATTGACGACTCCATACGCCGTCCGACAGCCGTGTATGAATATCCCGGCGCCGGCACGCAAGGTGATAGCGTCACCGAAATGGAGCCGTTGAGTAAACCGCCGACTTATTCCAATGAAACCACCAGCAGCAGCCGCACCGTGCTCGCCCTGCTGGATCAGGCAACGAAGATGGAAGAAGCCGGTAATCCGGAAAAAGCCGCGGCAACCCTGGAGCGCGCGTTGCGCATCGAACCCAGGAATGCCCGCCTGTGGCACCGGCTGGCGGTGATTCGATATCAACAGGGACAGTACACCCAGGCCGAAAGCCTGGCCGCCAAGTCCAGCACTCTCGCCCAGGATGACTGGGAACTGAAACGCAAGAACGCCGAGCTGATCGAGCGCGTGCGGCAGCAACGGCCATATATTCGTTGAGCCTGCCTGAGCGCGCAGTTACAATAACGCGTCAGCAACAAGCCGCTCAAGGCCGTCCGGATACCAATACGATTTTTACATTACGGCTGACCGTTTTTTTACATGACACCGTGGTGTACGGTGTTACCCTTTTTTAATGCTTTATGCTATCCATTGCCGAACTACTAAGCGAACACGGTCCACTGCAACAAACCATCGATGGATTTGCGCCGCGCCGGCAGCAACAGGAAATGGCGCAGGCAATTGCACAAGCGCTGGATGTTGGTGACGTGCTGATTGCCGAAGCCGGCACCGGTACCGGCAAAACCGTGGCTTACCTGATTCCTGCGTTGCTCAGCGGCAAAAAAATCATTATCTCCACCGGCACCAAAAACCTGCAGGATCAGCTTTATTTCCGTGATCTGCCGCAAGTGCGCAATGCGCTGGGTGTTCCAGTTTCAACCGCCCTGCTCAAGGGCCGCGCTAATTACGCTTGCCTGTACCGCATGGATCACAAACTCAAGGATGGCCGTTATAGCGCGCAGCAGCTCGAGCAATTGCGCGCTGCCGAAGCATGGCTGCAAACCACCAGGTCAGGTGATATTTCGGAATGTGACAGCGTCCCGGAAGATGCGCCTATCTGGCCCCAAGTCACGTCAACCGCTGATAATTGCCTGGGCGCCGAGTGCCCCAATGTCAAGGAATGTTATGTCGTGAAAGCGCGGCAACAGGCGCAACAGGCGGATATTCTGGTAATCAATCATCATTTGTTTTTTGCGGATCTGGCCCTGCGTGATGAAGGCTTCGGGGAAATCCTGCCGGGCGCGGAGGGATTTATTTTTGATGAAGCGCATCAGCTGGCGGATGTGGCAACCCAGTTTTTTGGCATCTCACTCAGCAGCCGGCAACTGCTGGATCTTGCCAGGGACGCCCTGCACGAAGTATTGCGGGAGGCGGCCGATGAGGGAGGGATCCAGGATAAAACCGATCAGGTGCAAAAGCGGGTCAGGGACTTTCGCCTGCTGTTGGGCGACACCGAACGGCGGGCGCCGTGGCAAAACATCGAACATGATGAACGGGTGATGGATGCTTTATACGACATACGCGCCAGCCTCAATGGGCTCGAACGCTTGCTGAAACCGCATGTCAGCCGCGGCGCGGGTGTCGAAAAGTGCTGGCAAAGGACGCGCAATCAGATCGCCCGCGTGGAATATTTTTTATCGGACGCCATTGGCGGACCCATCGACAGCGACGAAGCGTTATTGCCGGACGCCAATCAATATGTGCGCTGGTATGAAACAAGGCAACGTGGATTTATGTTGCACATGAGTCCGGCCAGTATCGCGCAAACTTTCCATGACTATATTACCGCTCATGAAGCCGCCTGGATTTTCACTTCGGCCACGCTCGCGGTGGGCGACAGTTTTAATTATTTCGCGTCAAACCTGGGTATTGAATCGGCGCATACCCGGCGATGGGACAGTCCCTTTGACTACCAGGCGCAAAGCCTTTTGTATTTGCCTGAGGGAATGCCTGAGCCCAACGCGCGGCACTATACCCGGGCGGTGGTCGATGCGGCGATACCGGTGATTAACGCGTGCGAAGGGCGTACATTTATATTGGTGACGAGCTACCGCGCGCTGAATGAAGTTGCCGGTTTGCTGAAACCGGCGATTGATTATCCCTTGCTGGTGCAGGGTGATCAGCCCCGTACTGAATTACTGAACCGGTTCAGAGCGCTAGGCAATGCCGTGTTAGTGGGAACCAGCAGTTTTTGGGAAGGTGTGGATGTCAAAGGCAGCGCTCTGTCCTGCGTGATTATCGACAAACTGCCGTTTGCCTCGCCTGACGAGCCGTTACTGCAGGCGCGTATCCAGTCGATGCGCGAGCGGGGGATGAATCCATTTTTCGATTACCAGATTCCCGAGGCGGTCATTACCCTCAAGCAAGGCATCGGGCGGCTTATCAGAGATGCTAATGACAGGGGTGTGCTGATGTTGTGTGATCCGCGGCTCAGAACCAAGGCGTATGGAAAAATCTTTTTGAAAAATCTGCCACGCATGACCGTAACCGGCGATTTGTCCGAAGTGGAAAATTTTTTTAGCGCGATGCAGGCCGCCGCTACCGCGATATGAATTTGCTGGCCATAGAAACCGCGACTGAAGCCTGTTCCGCTGCCCTGTATATCGACGGTGAAATAGAACAGCGGTTTAAAATCGCGCCACGCGAACACGGCAGCCTGATCCTTGGCATGATTGACGAGCTGATGGCAGAGGCGCAGTTAAGCGTCAGTCAACTGGATGCAATCGCTTTTGGCCGCGGACCCGGCTCATTTATCGGCGTCAGGATTGCCGCCGGTGTCACGCAGGGCATCGCGTTTGGCGCAGGATTGCCCGTGGTGCCGGTTTCCACCCTGGCTGCCATTGCGCAGGGCGCCCGGCATGATCATTTACTGGTGGCTATTGATGCGCGCATGGACGAAGTGTATTGGGGACAATATTCCCGTTCCGCGGCAAACGGTACTGTCTGCGAACGGGCCCCTGAACGATTGCTGCTGCCGGACGAAATCCTGGTGGTGGAAGCATCGGATAGCTGGGTAGGAGTCGGTACGGGCTGGGAAACTTATCGTGAATCCTTGCAGCGCCGTTTACCGTTCGTTACCCTGATCGATAATAATCATTACCCGATGGCAAGGTCCACCGCCGTGCTGGGCGCTGTCCTTTATCAACAAGGGCAGATGGTCGCTGCGGAAGAGGCGATCCCGGTG
Source organism: Gammaproteobacteria bacterium (assembly GCA_022627515.1). Classification (GTDB taxonomy): domain Bacteria; phylum Pseudomonadota; class Gammaproteobacteria; order SZUA-152; family SZUA-152; genus JAKEGK01. The sequence goes on along the minus strand of JAKEGK010000141.1, from coordinate 1,581 downwards.
TATTTGCGGGACCGTGTGGCGGAAAAGCCATCAAATTAATTCAATGCCTGTTTTTGGCTTAAATTCTGCACAACAACAGGAATTGCGCCATTTCTTTTTTAACAAATACGCTACAATGCTCGGTCAGCGCTGTTAAAGTTGCTAGACTACCGGGCTGGAAAATTTTGAAAAAACATGCAATTACAAAAAATGCTCCGCCGTTTGGAAGCATGATATCGATACACTCATCGGCCGGTCATAGTAACAGTGGGCGTAGAATATTAAATTATAAGCAAACCTATGGTTATTTCATGTGTCTTATCGCTGGAAGACTGGATCGAAAAATGAATGTATTTCAGGATTTATGAGACGAATTTTTGTTGTTCTAGTCACTATAGCCTTTCTCGTAGCTTGTTCAGCGTCTGGTAAACGTAGCAGTTTCGCCAAGCCAATGGCGAAAGTCGATGTGATGCGCGAGATTGCGATGACCGGAAATCTGCGTCCCGTGGATTTTTCCGGCAAGAATTTGTCCGATCTCGATTTATCCCAGACCAACTTCCGCGGCGCCAACCTGAAAGGCGCGTATTTCCGGTATTCCGATCTCACGGAAACCAATTTCCAGAATGCTGATTTAAGTGGCGCTGATCTGCGTCAGACCAAACTGCCTGGTGCTCTGTTGGCAGGCGCCAATCTGCGGGGTGCGAATCTGGAGAATGCCGATTTGCGGGGTGCGGTTCTGGACGAAGCGGATCTATCCAACGCCAACCTGACGAACGCGAAGATGGATCGCGCCAGCATGAGGAATATCAATCTTGCCGGCGCCACGTTGACGGATGCCAGTCTGATAAAAGCCTATCTGGGTGACAGTAACCTGAGCGGCGTCGATTTGCGCAAGGTTAATCTGAAAGGCGCGGATTTATTCGGCACGATATTGCGCAGCACCAACTTCGAAGGCACTAATCTTCGCTCCGTCGATTTGAGTCATACCGATCTGTCCGGCGCGAATTTAAAGCGCGCGGATTTGTCGTTCGCCAATTTACAACACGCGTTATTGTTTGGCGCGGATTTTTATGAGGCCAGAATGGACAAAAGCGACCTGCGTGGCGCCAATGCTTTCCGTACCTCCTTCATGGGTGCCGATCTGCGTAAAGCGCAGTTCAGAGGCGCTAATCTTTCCGAAGCCAATTTTGCCAATTCCGATGCCCGCGAAGCGAATTTACTTGAGGTGACGGCGACTAACGCGTCCTTTACCTGGACCAATTTGACCAAGGCAATCATGCGCAAATCGGATTTTTCCTCATCTAATTTCAGCAACGCAACACTGGTGGAAGTCAACATCAATGAATCCAAACTGGCGTTTGCCAAATTGGTGGCGACGGATTTTAGCGGTAGTGACATGCAGGAAGTGGATTTTGCCAGCGCTGATGTCAGTGGCGCAAATTTGAAAAATACCAATATGCGCGGCGCGAAAAATATGCATCGCATCATAGGACTGGATCGGGCGCTCAACCTCGACCGGTCATTGTTGTGATCGAATATTGTGATCGACTGTTGTAATAGACTCTTGTAATCGATTATGGCAATCGATTATGGCAATCGATT
>JAKEGK010000140.1 GCA_022627515.1 Gammaproteobacteria bacterium | reverse complement strand
GTTTGATTTCCAGCCGGGACGCCTGCTCGCGAAGAAGTACGAAGTGATCAGCAAGCTGGGACAGGGTTGGGAGGGCGAGGTGTACCTGGTTCGTGAGCAGCTTACCAACATCGAGCGGGCCGCGAAATTCTTCTACCCGCAACGCAATCCAAAAAATACCGCGTTCAAATTCTATGCGCAAAAACTGCATAAGCTGCGGCATTGCCCGATCCTGATTCAATATTACGCTCAGGACACGATTCTGTACCGCGGTGTGCCCATCACTTTCCTCGTGTCGGACTACATTGAAGGGGAATTGCTAAGCGCTTTTATCAACCGCCAGCCCGGCAAGCGTCTCACGGCATTCCAGGCATTGCACTTGCTGCATGCGCTGGCCAAAGGAATGGAAAGCATTCACCACATGCGTGAGTACCATGGCGACCTGCACACCGACAACATCATTATCAGCCGCTTCGGATTGAGTTACGACCTGAAGCTGATCGACACCTATTACTGGAAATCGGCCAAGTATGAAAATATCCGCCATGATGTATGCAGCCTGATCCGGGTGTTTTATGACGCATTGGGCGGGCAGAAGCATTACGCGAAGCAACCGGAGGAGGTGAAGGCCATTATTTGCGGCTTGAAGAATACGCTCATCCTGAAAAAATTCAAAACCGCGGGTCAGCTGCGCGAGTATATAGAGACCATGCAATGGCAATAATGCAAAAAGCCAAAGCTGTTTCCGCCAAAGACGCCAGGCTTCATGATGTCATCTATACCAATGTTGACATGGATAGCGCCGGCGAGAAGTACTCCATTGGCGCGGGAAAAGTTGTGGTGTATACCCGGCGTTCTCCACAAAAACAAACGGAAAACGAAGATTCCGCGGCTGTCTTCAGCCTTGGTGGCAAAGACTGCGCGTTAGCGATCGCTGACGGAGTAGGTGGTATGCCTTGCGGCGCGCAGGCGTCCAGAATCGTCATCGAAACCCTGCGCGAGTCATTTGCCAAGGCCAGCGCATCCGAATTCGGTTACCGCGAATATGTGCTGAACGGCATTGATGAAGCGAACAACCGGATTATTTCGCTGGGAGTTGGCGCGGGTTCCACTGCCGCCGCCGTTGAAATCTGTAATAACGTGTTGCGGCCCTATCATGTCGGTGATTCCATGATAGTCGTCGTTGGGTAGAAGGGTAAAATCAAGCTGCAAACCATTTCCCATTCCCCGGTAGGCTACGCGGTGGAGTCGGGCTTTCTGGATCAGGATGAAGCCATGCACCATGATCACCGGCATGAAATATCGAACTACGTCGGTTATCAGGAAATGCGCATTGAAATCGGGCCAGCCATTGAACTGGCGCGATACGATACCGTACTCATCGCCAGCGACGGGTTATTTGACAACCTGCAATTAAACGAGATCGTGGAGATTATCCGGAAAAATCCCTTGCGCAAGGTCAGTCAGCAGTTAGCCACTTTGTGCGGCAAGCGAATGCGCAATGAAGACCCCGGATTTCCCAGCAAACCGGATGACGTGGCGTTCGTGTTGTTTCGCCGGAGTGGGTAGTGAGGCCGGGAATCCCTGTAGATACCGGTATGCAGATGATTTAAGAAATTCCCATGTGACGTGATATTTTATCAACACGTTTCTGGAAGAAATCGGTCCGGGTTTGCGGATTATGGTTGACGGGCGCCGGGAGCGTCGCCGCCAGCTCAACAGCTTCGTCCACGGATATATGACGCGCCGCTTTGCCAAAATAATATTGCGCGGCGGCGTCAACACCATAAATACCTTTGCCAAATTCCGCGATGTTCATATAAATCTCCAGAATGCGTTTTTTGCCAACATTGCGTTCCATCATATAAGTCAGTATGACTTCATGCAGCTTGCGCAGCGGATTGCGGGAGTGCGATAAAAACAGGTTCTTGATGGTTTGCTGGGAAATGGTGCTGGCTCCATAGACAACACGCCCCTGTGACAGGTTGTATTCAATGGCTTTTTCGATGGCCTCCTGGTCCAGGCCCTTGTGTTGATAAAATCGCGCATCTTCAGCCACGATCATCGCGCGCGGTAAATGCCTGGGCAGGAATTCCAGATCCACCGGTTGCCAGCGCAGTGGCGGGGTATGCGGATCAACCTTGTGTAGGTATTCGTAGTTTTTTATTGCGCGGGATTTCGGGATTGGCCCGTAGGAAAATTCGTCCCAGTCGGGCATCAGACCCAAAATAAAACCAATCTCGATAAAAAACAAAGCTAGCAGAGCACGTCCACCCCATTTGGCTGCGAGCTTCGCGCGTTTAATAGTGAACAGCTTGAATGATTTCTTATCTGTCTTTTTCCAGATCCAGAACATAATCTCGTTACGGAATATCGTTTTAAAAATTGTAGTCCTTTAAACAACACCCAACGCAGTCAGTTTCCGATGTGATTGAATAGTTGTGCGCGGCCGGTAACACCGATGCAAATGCTAGATCGGCACAGGAGCAAAGGAATTCAAGATTTTAGTCTGAGGCAGTCAGTAAGTCATGGATTTACTGCGTGATTTCCACAAAATAATCATTGCTTGCTTAAATCCGCCTTAAACCCCCCGACAATTCCCGCCACTTATTGTTTACCCACAATTTCGACAAAGGTAAACTGTGCGGCATCCGTGCAAGATGTAACCGCAGATTTCATAGAATGCTTCACAAAAAACTATTTTTTATCCGGCATCTACCATCGTTAACGCTAGCAGGAATAATCTTTGCTGTTACCAGCTGTAACTCCTCAAATCTAACCAGGAAACAACAGGAAGTATTGGACGATAATCTCGATTTCGTTGCTCACGCTATTCACTTTTCTGCTGTTAAGATACAACAGCCGCTGTCCGATTTTTTACGCCAGCACGGCGAATGGCCTCTGTCGTTGCCGGAGCAGGCCGCAGTGTTGGGAAGCATAGACCAGAGATTGGAAGAGCATGGAGTCAATAGCGCCAGACTTCTGGTTATCGACAGGACTGACGTGCTGGTAGAATATAATTTTTCCAAAAAGCATTCTTCGCGTTTTCCTGCTCTGCTGGAATCATGGTCCATCGAATTCAGCAGCAAAAACGGAAAACCATTGGAAGTGGTTGCCATATACCCAAGCTGGGGTGATCCAGAGAAACTGGCTAAGGAATTGTCTTACAGCGTGAAACTCATCAAGAATTTGCAAAAATCGTTCAAGCAGCAATTACAGTCACTATTGAACAATTATTCATTGACTTTGAATGAAAATATCAACGAGCCTATCTGAGCGCCACGTGGCGAGATCATGAAATTACTTTACTATCTTGCCTATGGTTCCAACCTGCATCCGCTGCGGTTGGCAGCCCGTGTGCCATCCGCGCGCTTTTTTGGGCCAACGGCAATTTCCGGCTACAAATTATGTTTCCATAAATGTCATCAGGAAGACCAGTCGGGCAAATGCAATATGTATTTGACCGGGATGGATTCTGACGCCGTATATGGCGCCGTTTACACAATGCATGCCGGCGAAAAACCACTATTGGACAAGTGCGAAGGCCCCGGCTACCGCTGCGACACCATTCGCCTGGAACTGGCCGGCAATCAACTCGATTGTTTCGTTTATATTGCGGAACACAGCCATATTGACGACAATCTGGCGCCGTATTGCTGGTACAAGAATATCGTATTGCTGGGAGCGGAATATCATAGGCTGCCTGAATATTATCTTGACGGCATTCGTCAGGTGAAAGCCGCGCAAGACCCAGACGCGGCACGGCACAGCAAGCATTACGAGCTTATTGAGCAGATGAAGAAGGTCAATTTGGCAAAAAATTCAATGTGATTGAAAATGTGGTGAAATCAATCCAATGAAAATTCCCGGCGGCGCGGCGACACCATTGCATACGAAGTGGCTGCAGCTATAGCCACTACATAATGCCCAGTCCTACACGATACTTCTACATGATACATAAGTTACGGCATGCAAAGGTGACTGTACGCAAAGGTTACAACATGCATACGGCAATTACTTGCGGGTGAGAGCGGGGGGCGGAAAGCCCTAGTGGACCATGCGGCTGCCTGAGACGCGGATTTTCTCAGACTCGGCTGCTTCTGTTGATGTCTCCTCGGATTCCTCCGCAACCGCCATGGTTTCAGGCGGATGTTGCTGGAAATCAGATTCAGAATGGGCTGATGTTAAATCAGGCGGCATCACGGTTATTTCAGAGGGGTATTGCAGACCTTCTCTGGCAACCACCGTCTCTGCGCCGGCCGTGCTCGCCGCGCTGACTTTTACATCTGCTGCTTTTGCTTCCGTGTTTTTATTGACTTCTTCCGTGGTGTTGGTTTTGGGTGCTTCACTTTCCGCCAGTCGGGTTACTGACCGATCCTTCGATTCAGTCAATAACTGATTGGGAGAAACCTGTAATTTATCCACTTCGATAGCGTTGCTGCACAACTTCAGCACACCCTGAGCCAGGTGTTTGTGCACTTTCTGGTAGCTCTCCGTCATATCGTTGATGAGGGTGGCGGTTTCCTTGAAGTGGCTGGTAACTTGATCCTTGTAGTCGATGTATTCCTGTTCAGTTTTTTGCAGTTTTTCTTCCAGGGCCTTCTTCTGCTTTCTGGAAAAATCGTCCATTTTCGCGAAATAAAATCCTGCCATACCACCGATGACGAGTCCGATACAAAGATATAAAACCCAGGTCACCATTCTTTAAATAATCCTCGCTGGACTTATTTCGCGTTTCATTTCACGTTGTTTGCGTTTTTTCTTATTGACTTTCTGTCGGTGTAACTTTGTTCTGCCTGGCTTCGTACTGCTTGATTTCGTACTGCTTGGCGTCGTACTGCTTGATTTCGTACTGCTTGGCTTCGTACTGCTTAACTTCGTACTGCTTGGCTTCGTTCTGCTTGATCCCGCGCGGTCTGACTTGCCGCGGCACTTGTTTTGTTGTTGTTATTATTGATTCGGTTGTTGTTTTGATTTTTGCAATGTTCAATTGTTTTAGTTTTTATGTGTTCAAGTTCCGATGCAATGTTGTCTGCAATTCAATTGCTATTGCGATTATCAAATTCTAGCAAGCTTTTATGAAAAATCGAACTATTTTCTTTCAAGTTTATTGATTTTTGCAATCTTGTTACTTTTCTTTAATTAATGTATCTAACTTGTTAATAATTTCTTCCGTATCCCAGTCGATGCTGCCGAAGAGTGCATAACGTATCTTGCCCTGTTTATCGATGACAAAGCTGGTTGGAAACGCCATGACATTCCATTGACGCAACGCCTGGCCATCAACGTCCATCAAAATCGGAAAATCCACATTGATTTTTGTCTTCAGGAAATTTTCCACCGTTGATATGTCTTCCGCAATGTTTACACCGAGTATCACAAACGGACTGCCGGATAATTTTTCACTCAATCGTTGCATGGAGGGCATTTCATGCACGCAGGGCGGGCACCACGTTGCCCAGAAGTTTACCAACACCACCTGCTCTTTGAATTGCCCGAGACCGATTGTGGCTCCGTTCAGAGCGGGCAGTTGCAAAGGTGGTGGTAACGTGTTGCCCTGGTAGGTTTGCAAATAACGGTCTTTCTTGCCTTCACGTATATTCATCGGTTGCAGTGTTGCGGTTGCCGCCACGCGCGGCTTGGCATTGACGGAATTGAGTAATTGCATGGATCGGAATATCACCTGGCCAAATTCATGGGTAAACCGTGTCTCGGCGCCGGTAGCGTCCGGCCGGAAATGAAAGCGGCCGCGCATATTTTTCAATACCTGCACGAACACATCGCTGCCGGATTTTTCCAATGCCGGTACGGTTTCCTGCAATTGCCAATAGCGTGGTGATAATTCCGGCTGTAGAACATAAACCGGGAGGTTCGTGGCGCTGACAATCGGCATCAATTCCGCCGCTTGACCAGGATCAGGAGTTTCGACATAGAAATTGGGGCTGTTGAGCAGCACGCCGCCAAAAGTTTTCTGCCGGGATGATGTTGGTTGCGGCAATTGTTGCCATAAACGGAGTCCCAGCAACACGGGAATGGCGGCGTTGCCCTCCGTATAAAAGTAGATTTTTTTATTACGGACTTTTTGGGCGTGGTTGAGCAGAGTATTTATATCACTATCCGGAATTTTATAGTTGCTGCTGCCCATCTTTGGCAAAAAGCGCGCTTCCAGAAGATCAATGGCCCAAACCTCGACCTTCAACTGCTGCAACTGGCTGGCAATATCCGCCACGGCAGTGGCGGGTGCGGCATGATTGGGTATCCAGATCAGCAACTGCTCGCCATCAGCCGGGAATATCGTTAGAGTAGCTTCGGTATTGCTGTCGAGTTCCAGTGTTTCTGTGCCGGATTGCTGCGCCGTAACGGCAATAGGATACTGAATCAAGAGCATTAGAAGCAGCAGCCGGGAAATCTCGTATATATTTATGCGGAAGATGCGCCGCAGCAGGGACAACAAACGGTAATCAGGCATAATGAAAAATTTGATACGGGAATCAACAACAATTTAAAGAATCACCATGGTAATCGTTGTTATTTGACAGGTAAATATTTATAAAAGTTTACGAATATTGATTCCCCCATGAAAAAATCGCCCATCGCCGGTGTCGGCGCCGTCATCATCCACCAGGAACGGGTGCTGCTCGTACAGCGGGCCACGCCGCCTTTTCAGGGGATGTGGTGCATCCCCGGCGGCAAGGTTCGTTATGGCGAAACACTGCAACAAGCCGCGGAGCGTGAAATACTCGAGGAAACCAGCGTGATCATCAGGGCCGGAGAACCGGTTTACGCGTTTGACGTTATTGAGACCGCAAATACCGGACAACCGTGCCACTATATCGTTATTGATTTGCAGGCCGACTATATCAGTGGTGATCCGCATCCCGGCGACGACGTTCAGGACGCAGCGTGGTTCCGCAAGGATCAGATAGACCAGGACAACGTGCAGGAACTTACGCGGAATTTTCTGAAACGGTGGTGGCTGAAACGTTAAACACTGCGTTTTACTTTTATCTTGACAGTGAAAGGGGGCTTGTTTTTTTGCCTTACCGGCGAAAGCCGGTATCTGGAAAAAAGAATAACCTGGACACCGGCATCCGCCGGTAAGACGGTATGAGAAGGTCAATGCGCTTTTATTTTTTCGCGTCCTGCCGGCGCTGGCCGGTAGAATGAGTCAGTGTCAGGAATTTAACCGTTATGGTGCTTAAGTCAGCATCAAATTCTCATCCCGAATCTTGCTGTAATCCCGGATCATGTGAATTTCGTTAACCGGTAAAATGGCCACAATACCGTCGCCCTCCAGGCCGGTATGGCCGGATTGCATAATGATGTTCACCACGTGGTGCGCATTTTTTTCCGCGACAAACACCTCGATACGCATGCTTTCTTCAAGATCATCCTTCGACAAATTCACATGTTCGCCACAACCTTTTACCGTGGAAACGCTGACACCCGGTACATTATGCTCATAGAGTTTGGCAACAATGGATTTAACCTGGGATTCGCGGACGATTGCAATAATGTAATTGATAGCCATAATTATTTAATCGTGTTTTGGGAAGGTTGTTATTCTGATGCAATTTTTTATAAGAGACACTTTTTCACAAGAGCCGCTTTTTTACAAGGGGTACTTTTTTGCCGGGGAAACTTTTTACAAGAAAAAACGTAAAAACCGCGATGCCTCACGATTTCACGGTAAATACAGCCAGATTTTGAAATTCCGTATTAGTTCGACTATATTAATTTTAGGTTAGTGCTGCAACTGCCTGATCCGGTTTAAAGTCAATAGCGTCGCACTGGTAATGTTTCCAGGGGTATTGCCAGTGTGTTTTATGGGTTCCCTGTGAAAAGGAGGTGATCGCATGTCTAATCGATGTATTATTGGCGCTCCCGGAGGAACTTGTTGACGCCGAGTTTTGACCGGAAGGTCAATGACATCAAAGGCCCCGCACGTCAGTGCCGGGGCCTTTTTCTTTATTTAAGGAACATCTGATTAACGCGTCATTCCGGACGAAGCGCAGCGGAGATCCGGAATCCAGTGCTTTTGAATCAGTATGTTACTGGATACCGGCCCCCGCTTACTACATGCTGGGGCATGCTTTTGTAACCGCCGGTATGACGACTTAGGCAATTAATCAGAGTCTCCTTAAATATAAAGCCCTGGAACAATGGATTTGGCAACATTCAATTTCAGTAAATATTGCACGGCGTCCGCCAAGCGGCGCTGAACCCGTAGCGTTCAAGCCGGTCATATTTTACATTCCCTTGTCTACCATAAAAACAGGGCGCACCTATATATGAATACGCAGCCTGTCTTTACGATAAACAACGCAATCATCAACAGGAAAATCCATGCCCGATTCAGACAATGCTGCCGCGCCATCACAAAGCGCCAAACCGTTGCAAAATGCAATGCGGCGTACTTTTTTAAGAATCGGACTCGGCGCCAGTATTTTCCCTATTACCGGCGCCTCGTGTTCTAACACGGAAAGCGCCCGGTTAAACTGGACACCCCAGCAAACCGAAGGACCGTTTTACCCCGCTCATCAGCAGGCTGACAAAGACGTTGACCTGACCATTATTCAAGGGCACACACAGCGCGCCGCAGGCGAGATCATCCACGTGCGGGGCAGGGTGCTCGACACCAACGGCAATCCCATCGCCAACGCATTCGTAGAAATCTGGCAGGCTAACAAATGGGGGCGATACATTCATCACAGGGATCCGAGCAACGCACCACTGGATATCAACTTTCAAGGCTGGGGGCAAACCAACACCGATGCAAACGGCCACTACGGATTCAAGACCATCATACCCGGCGCTTATCCCGCAGGCCCCGGATGGACCCGGCCGCCGCATATACACTTCAAGGCGAGCGGTGAAAATTACTACCCGGTCACCACCCAAATGTACTTCCCGGATGAAGAGCTCAACAAGGAAGACCGCATACTGCTGAATCTCTCCGCGGCCGACCGGAACATGGTGATCGCCAAACGCCAGCCGGCCACCCAAGCAGAACCCGTATTTATTTTTGATATTGTGCTGCGGCGGGCTGGCTGATTAGTTCATCAAGTTTCACCGTCCGTTGTCATTTTCTAAAGATCCGGTCAGTGATTCGGGTCAGTGAACCAATAACCGCTTTGCCAATGACTACCCGTGACATAAACAGTAGCTTAAAAGTATTATGTTAAGTGCTACCGTTCTGAATGAACGGTGTCACACGACATTCGCGCGCAAAATGCGAGAGTCGCTGCCTAACTTGATTTTCTTCTATGATTTCGGGGCGGCGATTTCCATAAAATCAGGTGAACTGCTTTATCCATGTAAAATAAGATTGCCCGGTCAGGACGTCATACAGCCGGACCAGCACAAGTTAGTTTTTTTGGGGCTGGGGTTGCCGCTCTATAATACATTGTTCTATATATTTATATAATTAATACTTCGTAATTTCATGTGTGCATGAATGAAGTGTGTTGTTTATAATGGTTTCAGGATGTAGCTATATCGAATACATCCTAAAAGTTACGGTGAATATATTCACCTACTGTTTGGTTATGTTGAATTTATCGGGAGTGCGATATGTCAAACGTGAAAGAGAAAATGACCGAAGTTATCCAGTCGCAGCCAGAAGACGCGAGTTATGAAGAAATAATGCGGGAACTCGCGTTTGAACGCATGATCGAGCGGGGTCTGGAGGATACCCGCAGCGGGCGCGTAATTTCGAATGAAGATATGGAACATCGGATTCGCTCATGGCAGAAATAAGATGGACTGAAGAAGCGCATCACTGGCTTCACGGTATCTACGATTACATAGCAGCAGACAATCCAAGTGCAGCGCAGAAAGTTGTAGCCGGAATTTATGAAAAAGCACAGGTACTGCGGAGCTTTCCCGAGATCGGTTATAAATATCGCACCGAGGCTGAAGGTGAAATCAGGATTCTGCTCTAAGGGCATTACCGGATTACCTATCTTTTAAAGTCACCATCCAGTATTGATATTTTGGGCGTTTTCCACGGCGCGCTTGACATTAACAGGTATTTTCCTTGATATACAAATAAGCTTAGATCGCGAGAGGGCAGGCAGTACACCGCGTCTTTTACGATTGTTGAACAAGTCTGAAATTTTTCGAATACGCACTCAACAAGGAAGACCGCATACTGCTGAATCTCTCCGCGGCCGACCGGAACATGGTGATCGCCAAACGCCCGCCGGCCACCCAAGCAGAACCCGTATTTATTTTTGATATTGTGCTGCGGCGCGCTGGCTAAATAACGCATCATCGGATTCAATTAGGTATCATCCTGATCATCAGTACTATCCACGCCGGCATCCAGCACATCAAACGGACTGATCACCGTCACGCCTGGCTTGTTCAGAACATGTGTGTAAATCATCGTAGTCGACACATCCGCATGCCCCAACAACTCCTGCACCGTGCGAATGTCGCTGCCGTTTTCCAGTAAATGCGTCGCAAAGGAATGGCGAAGCGCATGACAATTAACTAATTTATTAACGCCCGCTTGTTTCGCCGCCAGCTTGATCTGACGTTGTAAACTATTTTCATGAATATGATGCCGGCGGAT
>JAKEGK010000139.1 GCA_022627515.1 Gammaproteobacteria bacterium | reverse complement strand
CTTCAAAAGGTTTGGTCAGGTAGTCAACTGCCCCGTCACGCATAGCCTGTACGGCTTTCTCAATCGAACCATAGGCCGTCATGATCATTACGGGCAAGTCCGGCCAGCGCTTTTTGATGTGTTTTAGCAACGCATGACCATCCATGCGTGGCATCTGTATGTCTGTCACCACCATGGCAGGTTCCTTGCTTTCAATTACGTCCAGGGCCATTCGCCCATCCTGGGCAGCACACACCGTATAACCCGCCATCTGCAACGTATCGCTCAAGGCATCCCGCAAATCGATATCATCTTCAACGACCAAAATCATTGGTTGATTCATTGATTTCCCCTATAGTGTTGAATTACAGCAAAGCCGGAAGCCGCAATATAAAGCGGCAACCGTTGTTGTAGTCAGAATCCAGCCAGATATCTCCCTGATGCGCCCGCGCCACCGCCTGCACCACTGCCAGACCAAGGCCGGTCCCCTGCGCCTTGGTCGTGAAAAAAGGATCAAAAATCTTGCTTTGAATTTCCTGTGATATACCGCTGCCGTCATCGGTAACTACAATGTCCACGCTACCCATCAGACTGGATGTGATACACACGTGAACATTGCCGTTAATGTTGTTTACAGCGTGAATCGCATTGTCCAGCAAATTCTGCAGCGCGCTTAACAGAATGGATTGATTTCCCAGGACTCGCGCCTGGGGACAATGATCTTCCATGACCAAATGCACGCGATTCACCCGCGCCAGGACTTGCGCATCGGTAACCAGTTTCTTTACCAGCGCGGAAAGCGGAATAACATCATTGCTGCAATGCCCCTCCCTGGAAAACATCAGCATGTCGGTCACCAGGTTTTCCAGGTGGCGCAAATTATTAATCAGCTTTTCAGTCTGTTTCTTTCTGCGTTCCGCATCAAGGCTGGTATTCTTGAGCTGGGATGCGCTGAGCAAGGCGGTTGATAAGGGTGTGCGGATCTGGTGCGCGAGGCTCGCAACCATTTCGCCCATGGAAATCAGGCGCTGATGCTGATTGATATACCGCTGCAGACGGCGCGTCTCAGTAACGTCGGCGATCAGCAGAATCTGCCCCGGATCATTTCCTAATGGACAGGTTGAGATATTCACCAGCCGGCCATCTTTCAGGGAAATCTCATGACCATCGTCTATGCGCGGTAAAAACGCGCGTTCCACGACTTCGCGCCACACTTCATCACGCAATGGCCCGCCCAGCAATTCGACGGCGGCGGGATTGCAATCCTGCACTCTGCCGTCCGGCCCCAGCACCACGACGCCGGCAGGCAATGCTTGCAGCACTGAACTGAGTTTCTTTGCGATACTGTCACGCGCCGCGATTTCCTGGCGTTGTTTTTGCCGGACTTCGGTTAATTGCAGCTGCAACTGGGCGATACGGTCTTCAAGGTTGTTATAGTTGGTATCGAGGGAGTCAGTTAACTGATCAAAGGTCTGAAAAGTTTCTTCCAGTGATTGTAGTTGGATTGATAGTGGCGCACCCATGCGGCAACTTGCTCCCGTCAAGTCTTTGTGCGGCAGAAATTGCCGCCTGTCATAGCGGACAGTAATGGCTAATTAGGGAGCAAGTTCTATGCCGAAGAATATCAGGCTTTTAGAACAGCAGGTTACAGGCGATAAAATTGCAGAGGTCAAATTTCTGTCATGGATTCTGTACGCTGCAAACCGTATTTGCGCAGCTTCTCGACCAGGGTCGTGCGGCGCATCTTCAAGCGCTTGGCGGCGTGAGCGACAACACCACCGGCGTCATCCAATGCCTGCTTGATTAGAGAACATTCCAGCGAACTGATGTGTTCCTTCAGGTCGATGCCTTCCCTGGGCAAACGCGCACTGAATGTTGTTTCGAGTGGCGCAAGATTGCTGTCAAACCCCGCGGATTCCGTATCCGATGTTTGCGCTGGCTTTGGCGGCTGGATAACACCGAGCGGCCGGAATTTTTCAGGTAAATCCTGTACATCGACGACGCCATAGGGAAACATGATGACCAGGCGTTCCAGCAAATTTGACAATTCCCGCACATTGCCGGGCCAGCGGTACTGACACAAAGCCATGATAGCGGCGGGAGTAAAACGAACGGAGCCGCGTTTCTCGTGTTCCAGGCGCGCGATCAGTTCGTTGATCAGCAACGGGATATCGTCCATGCGTTCGCGCAACGGCGGCATCTCGATGGGAAATACCTGCAAACGATAATAAAGATCCTCACGGAAACTGCCGTCCTTGATCATTTCTTCCAGATTACGATGCGTTGCCGCGACAACCCGCACATCCGCGGTAAGCACCTTGGTGCCGCCAATGCGTTCAAATGTGCGCTCCTGCAAAACACGCAGTAATTTCACCTGCATCGTCATCGGCATGTCACCGATCTCATCGAGAAACAAGGTACCGCCCTCGGCCATTTCAAACCGTCCCTGACGCGCGCTGATAGCGCCCGTGAACGCGCCTTTTTCATGGCCGAACAATTCACTCTCCAGCAGATCACCGGGAATGGCGCCGCAATTGATGGGCACGAACGGCTTGTCACGCCGCGAGGAATGATAATGCAGATTTCTGGCAACCACTTCCTTGCCGGTGCCGGATTCCCCCAGAATCAACACAGTCGCGTCAGAATTGGCAACCTGTTCTATCAACTGGCGAACCTGCCGGATACCCCGGCTGTTACCCACCAGGCTGCGAAACAGATCAAGATTGAAACTGCCCCCTTTGCGTTTGCTGCCGGCATGAAAAATCTGCGCGCGGTGCAAGGCATCTGTGAGTTCCACATAAGTCAACGGCACATTCACGACAGCGAAGGCCCGTTTCACCAGTTCCCGGTCGGATTGCTGGCCGACTTCCTTGGTCAACAGCAGGATAATCGGGATGTCCGGATCATGTTGCTTGATAATCTCAAATGTATCCAGCAATCGCTGCGGTTCACCACACTGTCCTAACAAAACAGCGCCAACCGTGTGCTCAACCAGGCGCTCTTTTATGTTTACACAGTTGGCCGTCAGCAGTTTGTCGTAACCAACAAACTCCAGTACCGCCGTTATCCTTTGTATTTGAATATGATCACTTTCAACAACCAGCAAAGCCGTTGGTTCTGGCATGCCTTATTCCCCTCTCACTTGAGTTTTTGCTTTTAGTATGTAGATTACTGACGCGGATAAATAACCTACTATGAGTAAAACACCTGAAATGCGTTCTGTCAAAATTCTGTCGCAAAAAAATCATGCCAGAGGCTCTGTGCTTGTTTTGACCGCCGAATATCATTTAGTAAGTGCCGGAATTTGCAGCACTTAAATCCTGAAAGCGACGTTAATAAATTGTCACTGCTATTTCTAACTTGTGGGGTGCTGCCGGGGTAATGCCCCGGCACGGCGTATTTTGCTCGCTATTAAAAAAGCAAAAATCGACATGCTCGGAAAAATAATCTGAATAACGCCGGTTCGAAATCGCGTCACCATCAAGGGATTGACACGTTGGGATCGTTGTATATCGCCAGGTCAGTGCTTAATGAACACCAGGCTCAGATCTGGCCAATAGGTAATAATTATGACAGCAAGCAGTAAGATCGCCATGTAAGGCAACGTCGACATATACAGCTCGGTGATTGGTTTCTTAAACCGGTGGCTTGCGATGAACAAATTGATTCCGACCGGTGGAGTAAAATATCCAATCTGCATATTCGCCAGAAATATTATGCCGAGATGAACCGGGTGAATACCATAACCGGCCGCGATCGGCAGCAAAATGGGGACCATGATGACCAGCGCGGAAAAAATATCAAGAATCATTCCCAGCACCATCAGGAATACGTTGAGCATCAGCAAAAACGTAATTCTGCTATCGACGTGTTCGCGGATTGCCTCGAAGATACGCGCCGGTACTTCCGCATCAATCAAATAGTTGGTGGATGCCAGTGACGCTCCCAGTATCAGCAAAATGGCTCCGACCAGTGTCATCGACTCGCGCATAATGCCCGGCAGCTGTTTGAGAGAGATATCCTTGTAGAACAATACTTCCACCAGCAGTACGTAAACAACGGCGACAGCCGCCGCTTCCGAAATGGCAAAGTATCCGGAAAATATCCCGCCCAGAATCACTGCGGGCAGCGGTATTTCCCAGATCGCCTCACGCGTCGCCGCGATGATTTCCTTGCGGTCTGACACACCGGCGTGTGTGATTGTGCGTGAAGGGCTAACGTCTTTCCTGTAAACCCACATGCTCCATAACGATAACAGCAGCACCATCAACAAGCCGGGTAATAATCCGGCGAGAAACAAGTCATCGATAAGAACCGGCTCAGATACCTGTAGTTGCTGGGCAATAACGCCATACAGTATTAACGCAATGGAGGGCGGAAATAATAAACCCAGGCTGCCGGATGACGTGATCAATCCGAGGCTGAAGCGTTCCCCGTAGCCGGCCTGTTGTAACGCCGGATATAACAAGGCGCCCAGTGCAACGATTGTCACGCCTGACGCCCCCGTCAATGCCGTGAAAAACGCGCAGGCTATTAACGCCACTATAGCCACTCCACCCGGCAGCCAGCCAAACAATGCGTTAATAAATCTAACCAGCCGTTGCGACGCATTGCTTTCACTTAACACATAACCGGCCAGGGTAAATAAAGGTATTGAAACCAAAGCCTGCATGTCAACCAGGCGGTAAATCTCGATAATCACAACCGTAAGATCAACTTCTGATGCGATAAAACCCAATATGGCGCTGGCCGCAATGACAATAAACAGCGGCGCCCCCATCAGGGCAAGCACAATGAGAACAAGGCTGGCCGCAATCATCCGGCTGTGCCGCCTTTAACAAGTGAAGCGGCTTGTGCGATTGCATAAACCAGAAATCTGAGCCCCATCAACGCAAATGTTGCCGGCAAGATAATTTCCACCACCCAAACCGGTACATCGGCGAATGCTTTTGCGGCGGATTGCATTTCCAGCTTGAGAAATTCAAGCGCATAATACGCCAGCGTGAGGCATACTCCGGCCGAAAACAGGTAAACAACAATCTGGGAGATATCTTGCAGTTTTTCCGTCATGTACACAGACAGAACGTTGATCTTGATATGCGCATTATCACGGGTTGCCACCAGTGCGCCCAGCATGCCGATCCAGAATACCAGCACGCCTAACAAGGGGGAAATCCAGGTTATACCGGCGTCAAAAAGATTACGCAGCAAGATCTGTAGCGCGGAAAAAATAACAATCGAAGAAGTAAACAGAATCAGCAGCCAATCTTCCGCTTTGTGTATAAACTGCAAAATTCTGCCGGCTTTGCGCGTTTGATCAGCCATTGGTTAACTTTTATATCAGTGATGCCGGATTTGCGAAACGATTGTTGATAACGCTATTTGCCCGCCCGGTACGCTGTCAGAATATCCTCTACTTTTTTATACAGGTCAGGATTCACCAGGTGTTCCGCTACCAGTTTTTGCGTTGCATTGCTTGTCGCCTGCCGCCAGTTCTCGAGCATTTCCGGCGAAATACTCACAAACTCTATGCCCTGCTTTTTCAACGCTTCGCGTGCGGCCTGGTTATCCAGACGGTTCTGCGCGTTGATGCCGGCAAACGCATCCGCCATTACCTCGCGGATCACGGCCTGATCCACGGCGTCAATTTTATCGAACACTTTTTTATCCACTGTGAGCATACCGAAAAAATACGCTACCGGCGTATCGGTAAGATATTTAACGCGGGAATGCCATTGCAGTGATATGGCGCCAAGCGGGCTGGTCATTACCGTATTAATCAAACCCGTCTGCAATCCGGTCATTACATCTGACAACGGCAATGGTATAGGCGCAATTGACGCGGATTCAAATACGGCCTCGCTGATGCGGTCCCCGGTCACTAACCATATTTTTTGATGTTTAAGGTCATCCGTGGTTTGCAGTTTACTATTCGACATAAAGTAGGCAAATCCGCCTTCCGCCAGGCCAAAAGTGACAAAGCCTTTGTCCGCCAGCCCCTGAATCAGGACGGGGTCAAGCTCTTTACGCACCGCATCCGCTTCCTCAAGTGACCTGAATATAAAAGGCAATGAATACACCGACAAATCCGGATAAATACCCAACAGGCTGCCGCCCGTTACAGCGCCTCCGTGCAACTGGCCGATTTTTATTTTGCGCAATACACTCTCGTCACTACCCATGACGCCGCCGGAATAAAACTTGAATTCCACCCGCCCATTGGTTCGTTGTTTGATTTCGTTTGCCGCTTCGCGCATCCTGACCATCCATGCCGCGCCTTCAGGCGATAACGTCGCTATTTTCAAGACGACGGCATTGGCGGATGACCAGGACAGCATCAAAGACAAAGTCATAAAACCAGTCAGCAATAACTTGCGAAGCTCAACGATCATGCTTCAGTGCTCCATAATAAAATAAAATTGAAGGAACATTTTTCTAGAAAAATTCATCCGCCGATTCCAGCAATTGCCTGGCTTTCTTCTGCGCGATGATATTGATCAGGGTTAAATCCGGCTCAACCGGATCCTGCTGTACGACTTCATTGAGCAGCCGGTCGTGCAGCTCCCGGTCAAATAATGGCCGCGCATAACGCTCGGCATACAACATTTTCGCCATCAGGTTCCTGCCCCTGGTAATTTCCATGACACGCTCAAAGTGCGATCTGGCAATGTCCGGTTTGCCGCCAAGCGCCGGTGGCACCACGGTTTCCAATATACCCAGATACAGATGCGCGCCGCCATCTTCGTACTTGTTATCAAGTTCAAGCACACGTTCCATGGTGGCTTTTACCTTGGGCAAGTCCGCCACCGCATCCCAGTCGCCGCTGTGGTAATCGATGTAGCCGGCCCATGTCACGCCAAAGGTAAAAATAATATCAAGCTCGTCCCTGGTTACATCGTCCAGAAATTCACTGAATTTCCCGAGCGGCAGCTTTTCGATGCCGCACCATTGCGCATCCGTCAGACACAGGCTTTTTTTACTATAGTTAAACGCCATCTGCGACAATAATCGCGCGCGCTGCGGTTCTTCGTATACAAAACTTGCATAGGTACTGTATAGCTTTGCCCCCGCCAGATGCAGTTCCGCACTATCGGGATTTTCGGCGATCATGCCATCAATTAACAACACGTAAGAAGGGATACCCGTTTTAACCAACTCGATGTCGGACTGGTTGGCGATTCCGGATGACAGGCTCTGCGCGATTTCTTCTGAAACCGTGTACGTGATTGAGACGCATCCGGACACGGCAATCATCGCCACAGCGATGGTCATCATGTTTTTCATAACCGGGCGCGCCCGCAAACAACGCCCAAATTTATAGCGGATAGCGTAGTAATCCTGCCGGGCAGATTTTATGATATTCCACATACGCGATTTATAGTTCTATTGTACTTCCATATGCCTTTGTTGAGCTTGAATTCCAAAACAGTCAGTTTGTGACAGACCGTATTTCCGGTTTCCGGAACCCACTAAACCAGCAGAAGAGTAATATGACGCTGTGTTATTTACAATGTTTTATCCCGCCAACGCACATTGGCTGATTCACTGGATAAAGGCTAATATCGCACCACTCATGGACTAATTCAACGCAGAACGCTGTTGTGTTGTTAAAACTCCCTCTCAACCGGAAAATATGACGAATCAGTAACCGCGAAAAAACTCCGGTGGCGCACTTTTTATTAATCCATCAAATGTTGTTAAAATGGCCTGATTCCGATTATTGGCAAATTAAAAACTTCAACGAGGTATCCGTGACACTTAATCTTTCAACACATATGTTTATTCCATTCGTTACTGGCTTTTTATCGTTCGCCTCAAATGCCGAAGAAGAAAAACCATCTACGTGGATCGCCGATCTTGGCCTGGGTTATGTCAAAACAACGGGGAATACCGAAACTACAACGGTCAAGGGTGATATCGAGGCGATAAAAGAAATCGAAAAATGGCGCCACACAGTGAATGCAGAAGGTCTGAATACTTCCGACAGGGATATCACAACCGCGGAACGTTACTTCCTTTCCGGCAAAAGTGACTACAAATATTCCGAATTCAACTACATCTACGCAACGGCAACTTATGACAAAGACCACTTCAGCGGCTTTGACTACCGCACCACCTTCTCCGCCGGTTACGGCCGCAGAATTATTCATGAACCCGCCCTCAGTCTGGACGGTGAAATTGGCCCTGGTATGCGCTATAGCAGACCCGATACCGGTGAATCGGAGGATGAATTCATGGGGCGCCTGGCGGCTAATTTGAAATGGAAAATCAGTGATAACAGTGAATTTACACAGGATCTTTATTCTGACATCGGTGAAGACGCCACGATTACAAAGTCCATTACAGCGCTTTCCGCGAACATCAACAAAAGTCTGGCGTTAAAGCTCAGCTATACCTATAAATATACTTCTGAAGTACCCGTTGGCATAGAGAAAAGCGATACTGAAACGGTGGTTACTATTGTTTATAAATATCGTTAGCCTGCTGTTCGCCTGTTTTTATTATCCAGGACCACCAACCCTGGTTAGGACGGTTGAGTTGAGAACACGAAATTGCGTTATTCAATCACCTCCGCATATAAATCGTGTTCGGTCGAATCAATAACCCTTACGCGCAACCAATCGCCCGATTTCGCCTCAATATCATCCTCGATGATGACCATGCCATCGACCTCGGGCGCGTCATAACGGCTTCTCGCGAGAATCCCATGTTCATTCACTTCGTCCACCAGTACCGTTAGCTGCCGGCCGACCTTTTGTAGCAGCTTGTTGCGGCTGATGTTTTCCTGCACCTGCATGAATAAATCCAGGCGCTCCTGTTTGGTGTCGTCATCGACCGGGTCCGGCAATGCATTGGCTCTGGCACCTTCAACCGGCGAGTACTTGAAACAGCCCACACGATCCAGTTGCGCGGCTTCGAGAAAGTCCAGCAACTCCTCGAACTCCCGCTCGGTTTCGCCGGGAAAGCCCACAATAAACGTGCTGCGAATCGCAATATCGGGACAGATATCGCGCCAGCGGGTCAACCGCTCCAGAACGTTTTCACTGCTGGCCGGCCGTTTCATGGCTTTTAAAATGGCGGGGCTGGCGTGTTGAAATGGAATATCAAGGTACGGTAATAGCTTCCCTTGCGCCATTAACGGTATCACATCATCGACATGCGGATAGGGATAAACATAATGCAGCCTTATCCAGGCGTCGAACTCGCTGAGCATGGATACGAGTTCCTGAAACCGTGTTTTAACCGGCCGTCCATTCCAGAACGCGGTTTTGTATTTCGTATCCACGCCATAAGCGCTGGTATCCTGGCTGATCACCAGCAGTTCTTTAACGCCAGCCGTCACCAGGTTTTGTGCTTCCTGCAATACTTCATTCACCGGGCGGCTGACCAGATCACCGCGCAACGCCGGAATAATGCAAAAACTGCAACGATGATTACAGCCTTCGGAAATTTTCAGATAGGCATAGTGCTGCGGCGTCAGTTTGATGCCTTGCGGCGGAATCAGGCTCGTATAAGGATCATGCGCCGGTGGTAAATGAGCATGCACCGCTTCCATCACTTCCTGGAGTGCATGCGGACCGGTTACCGCCAATACATTGGGATAAGTAGTTTTGACAATATCGCCTTTGGCGCCCAGACATCCGGTGACAATGACTTTGCCGTTTTGCCCCAGCGCATCCCCAATGGCTTCCAGCGATTCATCGATCGCGGACTCGATAAACCCGCAGGTGTTGATCACCACCAGATCCGCATCGTCATAACTTGCGCCAATCGCATATCCTTCGGCGCGTAATTGCGTGATAATCTGTTCGGAATCGACAAGTGCTTTCGGACAACCCAGACTGACAAAGCCAACTTTACGCTGCATATGCTTCATATATGAAAAAGGGAACCTGGACGCAATGAAAAATGGGGTATTTTACCGGTGAATGGATTAGTTTGAGAATTGGTTAATAAGAACAGTCTGGACAAGATAAGTTTCAGCTATGTTCTGATTTCACCCGAGACGAAAACGTGAGCGTAACCGCTTTGCGCCGAAGCTTTTTAAAGTAGCCATTTTCACAAACCATTGTACCAGCATAACTGATATTCGCTTTCATCAATAAATAATTCAACCTGGCGTTAAGATGATGAATGGCGCCGGCATCATCGGTATCCACGGCGAGGAGTAGCTGCTGCACGTTGGCGATTTCCTTGCGTGCGTGTAACTCTGGCGGTAGATAACCGGCATTTTTCAACAATCTATACCCGGCACGAAGGCTCTCGGGAACGCAGCTATCATCACCGAGATTGACCGGTTTACCCGATCCAGCGAGTCTATTAAATTCGCCCTTCTCGCAGGCTTCAATAATCCGCTGCTCCGCAATTTTGTCTATTAACCACATTTACCAATAACTATTCCGCACGTTTAAAAGCAAGGGAGAACCGCAAAAATCTGACCGCCTTGGTTTATTTTTCCTGATTATAACGGATACTCTCTATACAATGTTTTGTTTATTCAAGGAAATTTTATCCCATACCCTGACTTAATTTGTTCAAAAACAAATCATTTTATGATAAAAAACGAGTGTACCCTAAAAAAATCTGGCCAAAAAAGCTAATATCCCAATAGTTATGAAATGTCATATTTTATCTTTCGCGAAGTATTTCGCGGCCTGCTTATGCCTCTTGGGAACCACACAGCTGGCTTCTGCGGGAGCTATTTGGGTTGAAGGTTATAAGCGCGCTGACGGCACCGTCGTTCCTCCCCACTATCTATTTCACTCGCATGGGAAGTTCTATGACCGCGAACGTATGGCGAAATCGCCGGAGCTTGACAAAAAGCTCATAGATCCTGATTTGCTTCCCGCGAATGCCCGGCTCAACTATGCCGGCACAAACTGGGGCTGTCTGCGGCGCTACCAAAAAATGGATGATCAATGCACCGCAATCGAAATACCGGAGAACGCGGTCGTTAGAAACGCCGATGGCGCATGGGAATGCATGCGCGGCTATCAACAGGAAGGCAATCATTGTGTCCGAATTCCGATTCCGGAGAATGCCCGGTTAAACTCTTACGGTAACAGCTGGGATTGCCGGCGAGGCTACATTCAACAGGACAATCACTGTGTCGAAATCATTGTACCCAATAATGCCTATCTCAACCTGTTTGGAACCGGCTGGCATTGCAAATTCGGCTATTATCGCGAAGACCAAACATGCGTACAAATCCCGGTCCCGGAAAACGCCAAACTAAACTTTTTTGGCACCAACTGGGAATGCGAGACAGGATATTTAAAAGATGGCAATCAATGTATCGAAATATCTATTCCTGAAAACGCCATGCTTAATTACCCGGGTAACAGCTGGGAATGCAAACCCGGCTACCTGAAACAAGACGATCATTGCTTACCCCGGCTTTGAAATTACCCAATCTGTTACTCCTTGTCTGTCGAAGTATCCTCATGAATACACGGCATTTTTTTCATTCAGGCTTTCAAATTTAATCTTTCCGTTATCAATGCCGCTATAAGTTTGGCGTGTAAGTTAAAATAATGTTTACCCCACTACCAACACATTTGCTCATACAGAAGGTTATTGCAGCAATGATGCGTGAATCGGCGAAAAATAGTTGTGAAGATACCTATTTTCTGGACCGCGACCTGGCATACCAAACCGCCCTCGCGCATAACACGGTAACACTCACGGACGGACAAAAACACGAACAGGTTTGTTACTATGACGGTCCTCCATTCCTGCTCGCACCGGATAACCTGGTAAATGTACCCGCCGATCAATTCAAGGAATATTTTTCCAACAATCCGCAGCGTGCGCCAAAACACATTGAAACCACCATTACTCAAACCGAACCGGTAACCGGTGATCTCCGGAAACGAATACAGAGCGTGTTGAAAACGTTTGCGGAATTCCACAAAACAACGCGCGGCTGACGCCACGCAATAAAATTCATTCGTGCCTTAACGCATCCACGGGATTCATGCGCGCGGCATGACGTGACGGAAAAAAACCAGACATCATACCAACGATCGCTGAAACGGAAATGGCAATGATACCGATCATCCACGAAGGACGGAAATCATAGCCCGTCGAAAAACCAATGACATAGGTTGCAAAAATCCCCAGCACCAGCCCGATTACGCCGCCGATGGTGCTCACCGCGGTGGCTTCCATTAAAAACTGGAAGCGTATATCTTCATATTGCGCGCCTAACGCCTTCCGAATTCCGATTTCCCGCGTACGTTCGATGACGGATGTGCTCATGATGTTCATAATACCCATGCCGCCGACAAACAATGCAAGCGCGGCAAAGGATAATCCGGTCAGGCGCAGCTTGTTGATATAATTTTCCGCATTATCAATCCACTTTTGCATATTTTCGGTCTTGTAGGTGAAGCGTCCACTATAACGCCTTTCCAGCGCTGTTCTGACCTGATCCATCGCATCCACCGAAGCTTCCAGACTTTCGGCTTCTCCCAACAGGGTATGGATGTCTTTTGATCCCAGTATTGCCTGCAGGTTGGTATAGGGGATTAAAATGCGTTTATTGGTATCATAAGTGTCAGCGTTGACTTGCTCGATAATCTGCCGGCTTTTTCTTTTTAATACGCCAATTACCGTATATTTCTGATCGAAATAGCGGAACGACTTGCCCATGGGACCGGTCTTTCCATACAACTCTTCCGCGGCGGTTGGGCCCAGTATGGCAACCGGATTCCGCCGCTCGATATCGTTGTTTGTCAGGTTGCGTCCCTGCTCCAGCTGATCATTATTAATAGTAAGATATTCAACGCCGACGCCTTCCAGATTAAGCAGATAATTCACACCATTGACACGCACCGGTTTCTGTTCGGCCCAGTATACCTGGGGCGTCACACGTCTAACGGCGGGGCAGCAGGTTTTGCTGGAGCGGAGAAATTCATAGTCTTCCGTGGAGATACCGCTGCCCTGCCGGACAGCGCGATTTGGATTTTTTATTTCTTCGGGATCGCGGAATATCCAAATGGTTCGAATACCGTAAGACTCCAGTTCCTGATAGACGTAATCCCGGACGCCTTCGGTGACTGAACCCACCGCCATCACCGCTCCGATACCGACAGCGATACCCAGGATACTTAAAATTGACCGTAATTTATTGTCACTGAGAGAATACAGAGCTTGTTCAAAAACATCTTTATAAATACCGGTATTGAGCATGGTGACAATTTCCTGCCGGTTAAGCGCCTATATTGGATTTACCGGTAATATGCTCGAGGCGTGTTTCAGTAACCATACCATCCCGGACAAACAGAATCCGCTGCGCAAAAGCGGCAATTTCATTTTCGTGGGTAACCATAACGATAGTTTTACCGTTGGTATTAAGTTGCTGAAACAACTTCATGATCTCCTGTCCGGTATGTGAATCCAGCGCGCCGGTTGGCTCGTCCGCGATAATGACCTGGGGATTATTCACCAGCGCGCGGGCGATCGCAACGCGTTGCTGCTGGCCGCCGGACATGCGGGCGCCGGTGTGTTCCGCCCTGTCCCGCAAACCAACGATCTGCAGTGCGGTTAAGGCGCGGTGCCGGCGAACTTCGGGATCGATTCCCGCGTAGATCATGGGAAGTTCCACGTTGCGCAAGGCGCTTACGCGCGGAATCAGGTTAAAAGACTGGAAGACGAAACCAATATATCGATTGCGTATTGTTGCCAGTTGCGACTCCGTCATGTGTTCAATCGCCGTGCCGGCGAGCAAATAGCGCCCGGAGTCAGCGACATCAAGGCAGCCGATAATATTCATTAACGTGGATTTGCCTGAGCCGGACGGGCCCATGATAGCAACAAATTCACCTTGCTTTATCTGGAGGGTTACATGCTTGAGGACGGGAACTGAAGCTTCTCCAAGATAGTAAGTTTTACTTACATCTTGTAACAGGATCATTGATTTTTATTTTCAATTGTTGGACGCGATGACGACGCGGTCACCTTCCTCAATATCAGCGCCGTTAGCAAGAATGATATGCTGGCCAACACTGACACCTTGGCGAATCTCGACATGGGTGAAATCTTCAATTCCGGTTTCCACTTCAACCAGGTCGACAAAATTATCCTGAACCACCGCAACGTAGGTTTTTCCATCCCGGCTGATTATCGCACCATACGGTACTTTTAAAGCGCTGGGATTCCATGCGGTCCGGATCTCTGCATCCACCTGCTGGCCATAACGAAGCGATGGCGCGCTGTTGCCAAGACTGATATACACGCTTACGGTGTTGGCATTGCCAACATTGCTGGTGGCCGCGGCCAACCGTGTTACCGATTCCGGCCATTCCAGGCCAGGAAACGCGTCACTGGTCAAAGTGACTGTCTGACCCACCGCAATGCCGCCACTATCCGCCGCGTCAACGCGCACTTCTATCTCGCGTTGTGACTGATCCACCAGAGTGAACAAGGTCTCGGATGGCACGACCCATTGACCCATTTCAACATGCCTGGCTGTGACCGCGCCCGCAAATGGCGCAATGATACGGGGATTTTCCAGGCTCACCTTGGCGGTACGAACTTCCTCTTCCGCCACGCTCAAACGGGCTTTAGCGGAACGAAGTTCGACTTCCGCTTCTTCCACCAACTGGCGCGCAACCGCACCCTTGGAGAACGCCTGGCGCAAGCGCGTTAATGAACGCTCGGCCAATGAAACATCCTCTTCGGCGTTATGCAAATTGGCTTCCGCAAGTTTTAAATTACTCTTCGCTTCGCGGTCGTCCAACCGCGCCAGTAATTCATCCTTTTTGACTTCATCGCCTTCCTCGACATAAACGTTAGTCAGGCGGCCGGCAATGGACGGTGTTATATCAACACGCAATTTGCTCACTACTTTACCCGGAACGGTTATAGACTGGAAAATCTCCCCTTGTTCCACCACCGTAGCCTCAACACTGACACCTTCTGAAAAAATTCCGCTCCATGAGTTATAGAAGAACGCCAGCACCGCAACTATAGCAACCGCTAGAATAACCTTTTTTGGTCCCCACAATTCCACGATGGAATTAACAACATTAAATACTCCGGAAGAACCCACACTGTCTCTGAAATCCGATTGTACGAGCGGGAATTGTTCCATTTGTCTGAGTATATTCGCGTTGTCGCGCTGACCAAACAAATCGGCGGTATGTGAAGACCGGCTGGAACGGAAGTTCTGAGCTGCTGATTTGGCAGCCTCTGCAAAAGGATCCGCCTGTGGCTGATTTGAAAAGGGATCGTTTAACGGTTCCCGGGCTGGTGGTATCTCAGGTTTGGACCTGGCTGGTTCCGGTTTTGACTGCGTGTGCTGTACACCGGCATGTGACTGAAAACCGTTAATGCCGGCTGCTGCTCCCTGACTCTTGTTAAATATATCAACCGGTTCGTTTTCCTTCGGCTCCAGAGTCAAAGGAATTTCCGGCTGCAATTTTTCCTGCATTGATTTAACTTTTGATTGCGAGCCGGTCTGGGGCGCATTTCGCCCCGGCGCCTGACCCTGTCTTGCTCTTTGTTGCTCAATAAATTTGGCTTTTTTCGCCGCGGCTGCCGCTTTGATTTTTTTCAGCACCTCCGGATCCACCGGCTTGCCAACGCCGGCTTGCGATGGTCTGGACGCCATCGTGGCTTTTACTGCTGTTCTGTTCATAGTTTGCTGAGCCAGCCTGGCCGCTGCTTTTTTCTTTAATTCATCAAGTTCCTGTTCTCTTCTTACGGTATCCGCTTGTTTGGCCTGCGCTGATTTTGGCAATGGTACTTTTTTTGAGACACCTGTGGCTGGTATTACGCCTGCGCCGCTGGCCAGACCGGCGGACGCGATGCTGGCTGTACTACTGATACTGATACTGGATGGCGGCCGTATGGTTGGTTTCACACGGGGAGCCGGCTTAACCTGCGCCGCAGGACGTGGAATAGGTCTGCCATCCGGCGTTGTCAAAGGTGGAGCAGAAGAAGCGGCTTCCTGGCTTAATACACGCCGGGCGGCATCATCTGCGGTTTCAACTTTTGCGTTAAAGCTGGGCGCATCACCCGCTCCGGATTTTTTGACATCCGAACCGAACGGGACCACCGTTGCACGTCCTTTTCCTACGGCAGCATGTTCCAATGATGCAGCTTCGGCGGCTAAATCGGCGAATTCATCTTCAGCAGATTTGCTTCTGCTGGTGAAAACCAGTTTCCGGATATGAGCGTCCAGTTCCTCTCCGTTCACCGGTTTTGTCATAATTTTATTGGCGCCGGCTTGATAAACCTGCGACAAAATCTCTGTATCCGTCGCGCCAGTAATCACAATTATCGGCATTGAGGCAATTTTCTTATGGCCACTTGAGCGTAATGCCCGCACAAGATCGTCACCATCCATACCGGTTGGAGATACCTTGAGGTCAGTTAAGAGAAGGTCGTACTCAGATTCAATCAGGGCAATCAAGGCGGGTTCTGCTGACTCGTAATGATCAACAATGTAGCCGTAGGGTTTAAGCATGCGCTTTACTACATAGGCGGATGTACGGCTGTCATCCACATAACACAATCGGGCCGCCCTGGCTTTTCCGGTCAAATTGGTCGCCTGGGAGTTGCCAGTACCCTTGTTTCCACTACCTGTCATTTGACGAAATACCGTACTCACTTAACACTAATTCCGTCTGGAATAATTTACCAATACAGACAGGCTAGTTATTGATAATCAATAACTAAGACAGTATCACTGCCGCCCATCCCCCATTACGTATGTACTACTAAGATTACTTATAAGTACTTAACATACCCGGACATCGTACTAAATTTCAACAGAAATCCTAATAATTAATTTTTATGTTTTCAGTATTTAGCAGGATTATGACAGTTGATTAACCTGTAGATTCTTAAAATGAAACGCCGAATTAGGAAATCCCGGTACTTGGAGGAGATAATACAGTATTTCAGGGTATTGCTAAATGCTGGCTTCCGCTAATATTGGCAGCGAAAAATAAAATTATTTTTATATAGGCATTTATATTATTAATTTACTTGTTAACTTGCTGACATTTCGGGAATAATTCATAAATCTATTTTACTATTTTTCCTACACATATTTCTCACAAACGATGACAAAATCCGAAAAATCTACTGACTATACCGCGCCCTTTCTGGGAATTTTGGTGTTAACAACAGTAGTATTCTTCTTTATTTATAACCAGCCAGCAAAGCAGTATACGGAAAACTGGGTGCCGGAATGGCAATTCACCCAGTCATTTCAAGAACCAAGACGGGCACTTGCCACGGCAGCAGCGAAGGGTTACATCTATGTTATAGGAGGTATGGATCAACAGGGACAGTATGTTACCACCGTTGAGTACGCAAAAATTAATCCCGACGGCAGCTTAGGACCCTGGCGGCCAACCGCGCCTCTCAATGAAGGGCGGTTTTATCTCGCCGCTGTTACAGCCGGTGATTTCATTTTTGCCTTAGGCGGGGGCAGCGGCCCTCCTGGTGATGGTAATTACCCGGTCGCAACCGTGGAACGGGCAGTGATCCAACCTGATGGCACGCTAAGTGAGTGGCAAAAATTGGACAATATGCAAACGCCGAGGCGCGGCCTCAAGGCGATCGTATATAACCGGCGCATCTATGCCATTGGTGGTTACAGTGGAGAATTTCTAAAATCCACAGAACATGCCCTGGTGGACCAGGACGGCAATCCCGGGGAATGGCAGATTGACGTTCAGGAGGCAAAACTTGATCGTTACATCCATTCAGCGTCTATCTATCGCGACCGGTTATATCTTCTCGGCGGGCATGTTAAGCGCTCAGACAAAATGAGTTATGGTGACGTTGAGTCGTCTGTTGTTGCCGCAAACGGCCACCTTAATCCGTGGATAATTGAAAAAAGCCAGCTTATATTGCCGCGTTTTATTGCCTCTGCATTCACCATGAACGGCAGACTCTATATATTAGGCGGTCATAATGGCGCTAACCGCCTCAACCACGTTGAATTTGCTGCTATTGACAGATCCGGTCACGTCGGAGAGTGGCGAACTACCACTGCGTTGAATATCCCCCG
>JAKEGK010000138.1 GCA_022627515.1 Gammaproteobacteria bacterium | reverse complement strand
TCGAAACGCAGCGGACGATTGTCCAGGGCGGACGGCAGGCGGAAACCATATGTCACGAGATTTTCCTTGCGGGACCGGTCACCTTTGTACATGGCGCCAAGCTGCGGTATCGTGACGTGGGATTCGTCAATAATCATCAACGCATCGGGCGGCACGTAATCGATTAAGGTCGGCGGCGGTTGTCCGGCCTTGCGTCCGGATAGATAACGGGAATAATTCTCGATGCCGGAGCAATAACCCAACTCCAGCATCATCTCGATATCGAACCGGGTACGTTCTTCCAGGCGTTGGGCTTCGAGCAATTTATGGTTGTCGCGCAGGTGTTGGAGCCGTTCTTTCAATTCTTCGCGTATGAGTTCAATCGCATCCAGCAAGGTTTGCCGGGGTGTGACGTAGTGGGTTTTAGGGAAGACCGTCAGCCGGGGCACTTTTTTGATAATTTCACCGGTCAGCGGATCGAAATAGGACAGCGAATCGATCTCGTCGTCGAACAGCTCGATGCGCACGGCATCCCTTTCGGATTCCGCCGGGTAAATATCGATGACATCGCCGCGCACCCGGTAGGTGCCGCGGTGTAACTCAACATCGTTACGCTTGTATTGCAGCTCAGCCAGACGCCGCAACAGGTTGCGTTGATCGATCGTGTCACCCCGGTCCAGGTGCAGCACCATTTGCAGGTAAGACTGCGGATCGCCCAAGCCGTATATTGCCGAGACAGTGGCAACGATGATGGTATCCCTTCGCTCCAATATCGCCTTGGTGGCCGACAAACGCATTTGTTCGATGTGTTCGTTGATCGAAGCGTCTTTTTCAATATAGGTATCGGACGCCGGGACATAGGCTTCCGGCTGGTAGTAGTCGTAATAGGAAACAAAGTACTCCACCGCGTTGCTGGGAAAAAACGCTTTCATTTCCCCATAGAGCTGCGCCGCCAGGGTTTTGTTAGGCGCGAGAATGATGGCCGGGCGTTGTATTTGTTGTATAACGTTGGCGATGGTGAACGTTTTCCCGGAACCTGTAACGCCGAGCAGGGTTTGCATGGCCTCACCCGCCCCTATGCCTTCTACCAGGCGACGAATAGCTTCCGGCTGATCGCCTGCGGGGGAAAATTTTGATTCCAGTTCAAATGCCTTGGTCATGGTGAAAATTCATAACGCCGGTAGTGGCTGATTTGATAAATTACTTCGTAAAAAATTCATCCGTTGGTCTTTAAATTTTTTCATTGGCAGGGTGATTGGTTACAGAATACAATTGTACCGCACCCGCAGTAGGGGTTTGTATAACAAAACGAAAACAAGCAAGGAAATTGAGTGAAAAAGTATTTGTCACAACGCGTTCAACGCATTAAACCTTCTCCCACACTAGCCATTACCGCCCGCGTGAAGGAACTCAAAGCCGCCGGCAAAGACATTATCGGCCTGGGGGCGGGAGAACCGGATTTCGATACGCCAGACCACATTAAAGAAGCTGCCATAGGCGCTATAAAACGGGGTTTCACCAAATATACCGCGGTTGACGGTACCCCTGAATTAAAGCAAGCCATTGTAGACAAGTTTGCGCGGGAAAACTCGCTTCACTACAAACCAAATGAGGTTTTGGTTTCCTGTGGGGGTAAACACATCTTTTACAATCTCGTAGAAGCCTTGATCTGTCCGGGTGATGAAGTGGTAATCCCGGCGCCCTATTGGGTGTCCTATACCGATATGGTTTTGCTGGCTAATGGAGAACCAGTCATTGTAAAAGCCGGCTTGAATCAGAAATTCAAAATCACGCCGCAGCAGCTGGAAGCTTCCATTACGCCCAACACCCGCCTGCTAGTGCTGAATAGCCCGTCGAACCCGACCGGCGCCATGTACACCGAAGAGGAACTCCAAGCCCTGGGTGAAGTCATCCGGCAGCATCCCAATATGCTGGTTTTAACGGATGACATCTACGAACACATTCTATTAACCGATCAGCCGTTTGTGAATATTCTTAATGTGTGTCCGGATCTTCATGATCGTTGCGTGGTTTTAAATGGTGTCTCCAAGGCCTACTCCATGACGGGCTGGCGTATCGGTTATGCAGCGGGACCTGACTGGTTAATCCAGGCCATGAAAAAAATCCAATCGCAGAGCACTTCGAATCCGACCTCGATTTCCCAAGTGGCGGCCCAAGCGGCGCTAAGCGGAGATCAATCGTGTATAGGCGATATGGTCAAAGCATTCAGAGAACGGCATGAATATGTTGTTTCGGCACTCAATAACATTAACGGTATCTCCTGCTTGCCCTCTCAAGGCGCCTTCTATTCGTTTCCTAATTGTCAGGAAGCTATCAAGGCGACCGATAATGTCAAAGATGATGTGGAATTCGCGGAATACCTGATTAACCAGATTGGTGTTGCGATGGTGCCAGGTTCAGCTTTTGGCGCGCCAGGCTATATGCGCTTGTCATTTGCAACCAGCATGGAAAATCTTGAGGAAGCATTAAAGCGGTTAAAGAAGTTGCTGTCCTGAACTATTTATCTGGATTGTTCGGGATATCCTTGATAACTCGAAAATACGCCGGAAATGACCGGCGTTTGTATTGACCCTTTCTGGACTCGCGGGTAACATAGCCAGCCCTAAGGTTCTTGGATATTCCCCAGTAGCTCAGTCGGTAGAGCAGGTGACTGTTAATCACCGGGTCCGTGGTTCGAGTCCGCGCTGGGGAGCCATCTTTCTGCTTATTAATCAATCAACAAGCTATCCCTCATTTATTCGCTCAATTCATCGGGTTGGTGAAAATCAGCGGCACTTCACATCAATCAACGTCAAACCAATGGGGAATTTCTATTGGCGGGTTATTTGTTATTTGAATTTAACTCGGATTGCCTTGTCAAATCAAAACGTTACTGTATACACTCTAATTAAAGAACTTGTCCGCAGCGGACGTTGTTCTGGCTTTGAAAGTGTTCTTTATTTTGATGTTTTTATAGTTTTCAAAGCTTACAGTACTTGCCACAATCGTCATTGGCCAAACCGGTAGGATAGTGAAAAATCCAAAATCATGAAGTGGTATTTAATCCTTGTTCAACTGCTCTCAATTGTTACTGTTCCCGGTTGGGCAGCGGCGTTGGCTGGCGACCAAACTGCGGCGGCGTCCGGCGCGCAATCGGCGCAACAAATAACAGCGACCAACGATTTCGAAAGTGAGTTTATTCCTGATTTCGAGTTAGCAGATACTCCGACGGCGCCGCAGCGCGAATTTGATATCAGCGCATTTCAGGATGATGAATACGCACGTGGCCGGATGGCGTTTTTGTTTGGCCAGTATGAAATGGCATATCAGATCTGGAAACCATTAGCAGACCATGGTTATGCCAAAGCGCAAGCCACCCTGGGTTGGATGTACCATACGGGAAAAGGAGTTACGAAGGATTTGTCCACCGCATTCCACTGGTATGAAAAAGCGGCCGAACAAGACCATCCCGTTGCACAAAACAATCTTGGCGTATTCTACGAACAAGGCCTGTTCGTTGGTAAAAACGCCAGTAGTGCTGCCAAATGGTATAGAGAAGCCGCAGAATGGGGATACCCATTTGCACAATACAATCTGGGTACACTCTACCTGGAAGGACGTGGTGTAAAAAAAGACGAAAAAGAAGCGCAATTCTGGCTGCAGATCGCTGCCTTGCAAGGTGTTGATCAGGCGGTTCTCGCATTGAAAAACATGTCGATGTCGTTGCATGGCGCCAAACCCGGTGAAGCAAACGCCGCTTCAATCAGCAAGGAGCCGCAGTGGACAAAGAATGATACATCCACTGTCAGCGGTAAAAGCCTTCCTCAGCACAATTCACCGCATGGCAGCAACCGCTACAAAGGTATATACGATCGCATCAAATCTTCAGGTCAAAAGGCGCCTGAAGGTTTCGACTATGGTGTTTCATCATCGATGAACACTGCAAAAACTCAACCCTCGCCTCTAAGCAAGGAACTAAAAGATAATTCTGCGTCAGGTTCAAATAATGTTCAATCTGATACTCAAACAACGGTACAAGTTGATGTTTCCGATGCCAGGATATCCACTGCCCAAATCAGCTCTGATCAAGATCAGAAAATTCAGCAAGCCACATCAGAAGCAAAACCGTCACCACCTGTGTACGACGTGCCCGCTGTGAAACCGGCTACCGATGAATTATTGCCTGGCAACAAATTTGACCAATGGCTCGCTGACGCCCAGATTGCGCAAAAGCGCCTGAAGGAACTTGAAAAGGAGAAAAAAACCAATAGTCATTCCCTGAAAATTTACAATGAAGAATGGGTTAGAGAACAAAACCCGGCGAACTTTACGTTGCAACTGGCGCGCAGCGACAAATTGGAATGGTTGCTGGATATGGCAAAAAAACAACCTATGTTGAACGCCACCGCATATTACACAGCAATGATTGATGGCAAAAAATGGTATTTTCTGATCTACGGTAATTTTGAAAATCAAAAATCCGCTTCTGCTGAATTAGACAAACTTCCGAAAGCACTCAAACAATGGTCGCCGTGGGTAAGAAAATTTTCAGATGTGCAATCGAAAATCCATGTGAATATGACTCAGGAAAAACAAAATAAACAATAGACAGAAGCCACAGAGGTGATACGCGCATCCCCCGTATTAAATTTCTCATAAAAGAGAAACACCTCTGTACTGGCTAAAAAAATTGCTGCTTTTATCCTGTTTTTTTTGCAACGCGGTAGCAGCAATCTTGAGTGATACTTCTACATCAATATTCCGGCGGATATTATTTTACAGATTGTCCGCTCGCAGCATTTTGCGCGTCGAGTTTGATTTTTATATTGTGACGATGTGCTTCCACCGTTCGGACACTGATATTCAATTCATTGGCAATATCCTTGCTACTCATTCCCTGATCCACCAGCGCCAGAATTGTACGTTGACGTTGTGTTAACCCAACTCTGTCAACATTTGTGCGATCGGATTTTGAAAAATCGTCGTACATCATCTGCGACACGCATGAGCTATAATAGGTTTCACCACCCAGCACGGTTTTGATTGCATTGATCATCTCTTGAGAAGAAACGTCTTTCACAATATAACCGTGCGCGCCGCAACGTATAACCCCCTGAATATATTCCTTGTGCTCATGCATCGTTAGAATAATGACTTTCATGTCAGGATAATCATTACGGATATGTCTGGCGGCATCCATCCCATTCATCACTGGCATACTAATGTCCATTAAAACCACATCCGGTTTCAGTTCGCCAGCCTTGATGATGGCATCCCTCCCATTTACAGCTTCACCTACTACTTCAAAGTCTGGATACTGTTCAAATCTCGCGCGTATTCCATCACGGACTACGGCATGGTCATCGACCAGCAAGACTTTGGTAATTTGGTTTTCTCCCAATTGCTCTTCGTTTTCTACTTTTATGTCGATTGCGTTTTCGTTCATAACACTACCACCTTCTTTATTACTTACTCTAACGTTAGCGGAGCCTTCACCTCCACAAACGTACCCTTACCTACATCGGAATGTATAAAGAATGACCCCTGAAGCAACTCAATGCGCTCCCGCATATTTCTAAGCCCCATGCTCTGAGTGGACCTGGTTTTCCTCATGGCTTTCTGGAGATCGAATCCTTCTCCGTTGTCTTCTATACGTATTGTCACATTTGTATTCGTATGTGTCACGTCTATAACCACCTTTGTTGCATTAGCATGTTTTTCGATATTGTGCAGCGCCTCTTGCACAATTCTATACATAGCGGTCTCAACATCCGCTGGCAACCGTTCAAAAATTTGCTCATCGACGCCGTTTACCTCTACATCTATTTGATTTCTATCGGAAAATTGTCGAGCAAGATTAGTGATGGCGGGCGCCAATCCCAAATCGTCCAAAACGCTTGGGCGTAATGCGTGGGACACCCGGCGAACCTCGGATATTGCTTCCTCTAAAAATACGACTGCCTTCTTCATATCCTTAAGTGCCTCGTCGGGCGAACCCCTAAATTTTTCGTCAAAATTCTCAATTTTATACTTAACGGACACCAGCAGTTGATTAATGCCATCGTGAAGTTCACGGGACACCCGGCGCCGTTCTTCCTCTTGTAACCGCACAATTTTGTGTGAAAGTTTCTTCAACCGGTCCTGGGCGATTTTCCGCTCCACTATTTCTGACGTGAGTTTTTCATTACGGGTTATTATTTCAGCAGTACGTTCTTCGATCCTGTCAGCCATTTCATTAATAGCTGTCGCTAACGAACCTATTTCGCCGCCAATATTTTCCTCCAGCCGGTGGGAATAATTTCCGCGGCGTATTTCTTCCGCAAGCGCCACTGTCCGCTGTAATGGCAACGTAATGCTTCTGGCCAGCAGGTATGCGACCAATACCGCCATAACCGATACAATTATTCCGATAGCGGTAAGCATATTGCGGGTTTCGCTGATTGGTTGAATAACCTGCCGCATGGGGGTCACATTAATAATATTCCAGTTGAGCGCCTTGTTAATTCCAAATTCTTCCATATCGGCAAAACCGGCCATCACTTCTTCACCATCGGCATTGGTATATACGACGGAACCCACCGGGATGTCACCGAGCATAGCGGGTTGAATGCGCAAATCCGGAAAACTTTCAAAGACAGGCAGCTTGTTATTTGTGGTAACGATCACATTTCCGAATTTATCGACGATATAGGTATGCGTATCAGCAATGCTGCGTTCGCCAAATTCATCCACAATTTCCTGTACTCCGTGCAGACTGACTTCGAAAAGCAGCACGCCCGCGACTTTCGTATCGTCCCCAAAAACCGGGGTCATAATAATTATTTCGGGTCCTGAACCCAGTAAATGTGCTTCAGTAAGATAGATATCGCCGTTGACTGATCTCACCGCTTTATTGAAGAGGTCTTTTATACCCAGATGCAAATCCCACGCGAGATAACCCTCTTCGCCTTCATTGCTTGAACTGATAAGAATGGTTCCTTTGCGGTCCATCACATCAATGTCGTTAATATATTCGCTGCCTGATGTTACGGCTTTCAAATAACTGCGAATAAGCCCGATATCGTTGTGCTTAAATACATTGGCCTGGGAAATTAAACGTGTATCGGCGACGCGTTGTTCCACAAAACGGTTTACCTCCCGCGCCATAATGAATGACTGACCTTCAAGATCATTTCCAAGAAAGTCCAGTAAAATCTCTGACGAGCGCTTTACGCTTATTACCTGGAACAATGCCAGTGGAACCACTGCTACCAGTAACGCAAGAATAGTGATTCGAAACTTTAGCGATAAAGAATGCATGATTTTTGTTGTATTAAATGAATGATACTTAACGTCAAGCCAAACAGTTTGTCTTTGTATGCAGGTTTAACTGTTCGTTGTTATCTACACGTGCCCCGATGAAATTAAATTTTTTGCCCGCTTTAATTTTATAAATCTGGATGGAACTGCGTGGCGTCCAACCAGGCCAATATTTGCTCTGTCTTACGTATTACAGAAATAGCACTAAATTGTGCGGATGTCAGCATTTTTCTTAAATTTCTCAACGGTTTATTCGCTTTTCCGCAAAAACCTGCAAGCGGATCACCTACAAAATCAATGAAAATATACGTAACCATATGGCCGAAATTCTGCTTACTTAAGTAGTAATTATGCGTGACTTTATACTTATCCG
>JAKEGK010000137.1 GCA_022627515.1 Gammaproteobacteria bacterium | reverse complement strand
ATACAGCATTTCACAAATACTCTTTATTCCCCAAGCAGCGTCGTGTGTGATAAAAACCCATGTCATCCTGAAGCAAAAACAGCTTATAGCGCCTACCCTCTTCCCATAAAAACTCGCATTCAATGGTACGAACGGCGATGCGATTATTCGTTTTGCCTTTGATCACTTTTTCCACCCGTATTACGGCGGTACTACCTTCTACAGGAGCTTTTATGACCGACTCAACATAGCCGATGACGATAATCTTCGCCATGGACTCCGCCTTTTTTTCGCCTGGCTCTACACAACGGCATGCATATGCCATAAATGATAACTGTAACAAGACTAGCGGTAATAAAATTTTAAGCCATACCATATTTTTAAATTATCGCTTGTCTTCCTTTGTCGATACTATACTCAGTAATAGTTGAGGTTCGCTGTAAAACATCAATTAAACGGATATTCACCGGATATTATCCGACCGCGCCATACTTCATGCTCGCGGGTATATGCGTCCTCAGGTATGATGAGGATTGCCTGCAGTTTTATGTCCGTTAAAGTACAGATTATTGGTGATAATTCCCAGCTATTGTCCATTAATGCTATATTAAAGACATGACTTTCGCCGCTTATAATTGTTATGTATCCGGGATAATTCTTTCTCCAGCTTCGCGCTTTTCTTTTTATCTCATATATTTTGCCTTCGTTATCTTTTACAACAAACGATAATATTGAATATCCCCAGGAGTTTGAGTCACTCCATAATCTTTGCGGCATGCTGGAGACATTTTTAAGCTCAACATGCCAGCTTTCGGGCGTACAAATATCTATTGCATTTGCTTTATTGGAATCATTTTCAACGACAGCAAGCAGCCACGGCGAAGGCTCCATTGTTTTTTCTTCCTTCGCATGAGAGCAGCTAACCGTAAAAAGTGGATGCAGCGCAAATATTATTAAAATATATTCTTTGAGTGACATACTGTTATCCCATTATCGCTCAAGGTTTGTGGTCTTGGATATCCGCTGTCATGTATAAGAATAGGCCGGATACATATGCTTTAGCGCACGCCCATGAGCTTTCATTTCCATGAGTGTAGCTTTTCTGATAGGCGCCACTCTCACCGCACCACCTGATAAACGGTCAAATCCCCAGGCAATTGCAATAAGATGATGAACGTTTTTTCCAGTCACTTCAGTCAACGCCAAAATAAACTGTATCCATGAGCGGCCACTCGCCGGAGGCAATTCTGCGGGCTTATCATAAAAATAAGGACCATGTCCGCCTGCGAATTCGGCGTCAGTCCAATAGAATGGCTTCAAGTCATCCGCTTTACACACCCCTCTGACACCCGGCAATGCGACAGTACCCGTTGGAGAGAATGGATCAACAGCGGTACGAAACCCACATCCTTTATAGAAAGAACCATTCTCGGTAACAGTCTGTACCCAGCGCAACTGTTTTCCTGAAGATGTCGGAACATTATGTTTGACTTGCAGCTCAACACCTGAAGTTGTTTTTTTATACTTCACCACCTCAATATGCTTCCCTTTGTGCACAGGCAGTGCGATCTGAAATATTGATCCCATCTCCTCTCCTTTGGTTATTTGCTTATGCTATCGCCGATTCGCCACATGCAGCGCCGTGCGCACCATCAAAATAATCGCCTCGGTAAATTTCAGCAGCACCCATCTAATGAAAGCGACGGTCAGGTTTTTACCGACTTCGATCGCGATGCCGACCGCAGAGAGAATGCGGCGGATCAGGTTTTGGACGAATTCCGCAATTTCAATCGACATTTTGGCCGCTTTATCCAGTACGTAGGCCAACATATCAAGAAAGTTGGAAACGCCTGTAACCAGCAGTCCTTGCAGGCCGATACCTAACAAAAGAAGAATTTTTTTCAGGATGTATTTCACCGCTTCCTGAATCATCAGCACATTAAAATACGTCATCGAAATCGGCGAACGAATGTTGAGCCAGGCTTCGATCAGTTTATCGTTGGTTGCTTCGGGTTTGTTGCGTTTGAGTATGTCCCAACTGCTCCCGGATACTGATTTGCCATAATATTCCATCTTGTGCATGGCTGGTGAGAAATTACTTGTGGTTTCGATATAACAGTCGGTGCCAGGCAGTGGCACGTGCGCAAATGGCCATATTGGCACCATGCTGACCGGATCGGATTTGTGATAGACACGGTAAATATTGTTATCACCCAACTTATCCGTCAGGTACTTCGCAAAATCGGCGCTGCCGACACGCGGACAACCAAATGTGTACAAGACAGGCTGACCGATGTTGTTTGCCGAGCACCACTCCGCCGCCAGCGTGGCCAGCGCTCCACCGAGACTATGACCCACGCAATGCACACGGCGAGGGGCGAATTGACTGAAAAAGGTATCCAGTTCATTTTTGAATGTCAGAAATGTTTTATTGAATCCGGAATGCACCATCTTGCCGCTAGCAGATGGATATAGCGTGCCGGCATGAGCGTCGGTTATTCCATCATGGAGGGTGGCCGTGCCGCGCATCGCAATGAGTGCGTCA
This sequence comes from Gammaproteobacteria bacterium, assembly GCA_022627515.1. Classification (GTDB taxonomy): domain Bacteria; phylum Pseudomonadota; class Gammaproteobacteria; order SZUA-152; family SZUA-152; genus JAKEGK01. Next base: position 4,642 of record JAKEGK010000137.1, on the reverse strand, counting down.
CCCTCGAATTCTCCGCCTTGCCTTCCTTTTAATACCATCCCAAAGCCAGTTTTGGCGTTTAGGAAAACACCCCCTGAAACACCTTCGAATCGCGTACCGTCAGGAACAGCGAAATTGTTCAGTATACGGCTATTCAAGCCTTCAGAAAGGCTCTCACCCTCCTGCACAGTGTAAATCAGCTCGGCAATATTTGCGGCATCACCAGGACTCAATAATGAAAAAGTCGCTCCCATATTTTATTCCATTGAATGTTAGTTAATTTTACATATACCGACAATTGGTACTCGCAGACCATCTTCTTTCTTAAGATCGTCATCTGTTAGTTCACACGTCAATATAATTTGCTTTCCTTCACCTACCTCAGTATTTTCATCATAACTACGCTTGACCGTTTTCCATCCGCGATACTCCTTGGCCTGATAGTTAATCATCATTTTCTGATGAAATACTGGCTCGATGATCATTAATGCTTTATTTATCGAATATGTATACATCGCATCGAAATGAAATTTTCCATCCGCGTCGGTCACCGCTTTATCCGTGTGCTCGGTATCACTAAACTTTGCCGTGCGCACGATCTCCGCCCCTGCGACCGGTTTCCCCTCCAGTGTCACGACGCCATTGACCTCCGAGAAGAGGCAGACCTTCATAAAATCAAACAGACCCATGCTCCACACCTTTACCGATAACGTGATCAGCAATACTGACAAGAAGAATTTGTAGCGCAACACCCAACGTATCCTATCTATTTGTTCAATCCCTGATGTGATTATTTATATTGATAAACAGGCTCATTTATATACCACTTGTACGGGCTTAGAAAGTTAACAAACGTCACAACATGGAAATAATATAACATATTGATTTCACGACATTTTTTGCAATCCAGGATGAGGTTGTTTATATTTTTACACGCCAGACGCGGGCAGGCATCCGCGGCTTTTTTACCATGGACGGAAAACTGGGATCGGCCTGCAAGATGAACGCACCATCCTGCCAGGAAACGTTGACCACCGTCCCCGCCTTTAATCCCAGCTTCACAATATCCTGACCCGAGGGGTAATCCCTGGTGTAGATGCGAATCACGCTGTATTTCGGCCGGGAGGCATCGCCACCCATGGCAAAGTCGAAACTTCCGGTGTAATACACCAGAACAGCGCCATTGAACCCCACCGGTTTGAATATCTTTGGTGGCCGGCCAAGGATGTAATACGGATCGGCAGCAAGCTCCTGAAGATGGAAATCCGTCAGCGTCACCTGATAGAGATGTGTTTGTGAAAAGCGATCACTCGCAAGACTACCGACAATCAACAATGCATTCTCTGTCACGGCGTATACATCGCGAAGACCACCGAGTGCCGGGCCTGAAAACGTCCCCAGGTGATCACCAAGCCGGTCATGCTCAAATCGGTAAACATCGCTGGCTACAACAACCAGTGTTTGCGCACCATTGATGCCTGACAGCACATGCGCCCGCTTGTATGTTTCACCTTCTTTCTGTTGGCGCTCCGGTACGAGGGTCCCGTCTTCGGCTAGCAGCATGCTCTCCGCCGGTGCAACATCACCGGTGCCGGGCTGATACTCGTAAGGCAGAGGTTGTTCGTTGTCAGAGATCTCGGTGATCTGCACCCCATCCAGCAGTGCAACCCGTTCCCGCGAAAATTTCAACTGGATGGTACCGATCTGTTCCACAAACACAATCGGGCCAAATAATGCCGCCACCCAGATGAAAAAGAGTACGACTATGATGCCAAATGCCCAACCGAGAATTTCCATCATGCTTTTATCCTTTCTGTTTGACGGGCTGTGATTCATTCCATTTATCCTATTGATTTCATTGACTTTTATAACGTTCTGAATATTTTCCAATCAGTGACGATATAGTTTTCATGCCCAAGAAAAATATCTTACAGAGCATCATGCTGTCTTCACCCGTCGGGCTGGAAGCAATCCATGTGCATCCCTGTGTCATCGATAACCGGCCGCACATTGTATACCCCAAGGGTTTAGCGGAAGATTCGCCCGAGTTATTTGCACGTTTGCGCCATCATTATACGCATCTGGGTTACGCGCTCAAAGAAGACCAGCGCACCCGTGACAATGCGGCAACACATCACCCCGAGCGCCGGCGCTGGGCGCCGATTCTTTTATTTACCGCCAGTCTGTTATTCGAAAGCAATGCCAACGCCGAAATGGAACTTGAGATCCATGAGCATTTCGCGGCACCCACACAACAGGTCGAATTGCATCTGGTATCCAATCATCCGGTCCGTAGTCAGATAAAGCAACAATTCGGACTGCCGGACGCCGCGGATACAACTGTACCGGCAACATTGCATACAGGGATCGCGCAAGAGTTATTTGGCATTCTGCAAACGCATTATGCGCAACAGGATAACGATCCGGTCCATATCATCGATGACTTGAAACAGATTGCCAACTATTACAGTGAGTTCCCCGAAGTCATCAACATGCTGGGCAAACTACAACATGAAAAGTGGCTGTTAAAATACAATGAGGACAACTGGATGACTGTCGCGAGCGGTAATGTATTCCAGGTTGAACAGGCGGTGATCCATTTCAATACGCGGGCAGCCGCACAACTGCGTCTGAACAATAAATGCAAGGAAAATCCGGTGTGTATCGCCTCGCCGGCCGATGCGCTTTTGCATGAGCTGTTACATGCCTATAGCATGCTGATCAACACCGAACAGTTTATCGCGCAGGGCGGTATGAGTAATGTGATGTACCCTTTCACGCATGAATATGCCGTGATTGAAACGGAGCGCAAACTCTACGCCAGCATGAGCAAGCGCGACGAGATCAAACGCCCGCAACGGACCGACCATACCGGGCGTACCGTCAAGGCACATTGTCCGACGTGCATTAAATAAATAATCATACCCGGCTACATTATTTATAGTGTTGTTTATATACCGTTAACGTGATATGCAGGCGGTTAAATCCCGTTTCATTCGGACTAAAAAACACATAAAATCACTAATCATTCTATAAGCAATAACTGTTCTATTTTTAAAACCAATTAAAAAAACCAACTGGAATACGGGGGCTAACCATGGTCGCAATAACACAGAGTGTTGGCGTAAAAGGAACAAACCAGCGCCAGGACGTGCTGGAGTTACAAAAAGCTTTTAATAAGATCAAACCATACCTAATAGGTAAACCACTTGCTGAAGACGGTTCGTATGGTAAGAACACTGCCGATGCAATTATTGCGTTTCAGTCAAAATATGTAAAAATGATCAAGCCTGATGGGCGTATTGATCCAACCGGAAAGTCCATTACTGTCTTGAACCAACTTGTTGCCAATAACCAGGCTTTGCTCTTCCCGCTTACTTTCAAACCTTCCGAGAGTTATAAATCCGGCATGCGTGCCTTTGGCTCAGATCGTTCCGGTGGAACGCGTAAACATGCTGGCTGTGATCTCTACGCGCCAAAAGGCACACCAATTAGGGCAATAAAAGACGGGACGGTTATCCAAAGCTATCCCTTCTACTTAGGGACGAGAGCGTTGGAAGTTAATCATGGCGATATCATCGTGCGTTATGGAGAAATATCACACACCGCTTCAGGGATTACCCCCGGAGCAAACGTCAAACGCGGTCAAGTAATCGCTTATATCGGAGAACTGGTTTTTCCTGGCGGAAATAAAATGTCGATGCTGCATATCGAATTCTACAAAGGTACCTTGACAGGACCATTAACTGTCAATGGCGCATTGCCATACAAGCGGCGCGCAGATCTCGTCAATCCAACACATTATTTAGACGCTGCCATCATGAATTGAACAAGGAAACAGCCTGATGAAACCAAGCCACTTATTTATATTGTCCTCGTTGTTATTATCTTTGTCCTGCAATGCAAAAGACGATGTTAAGGTTGATGCAAAGATCGCACAGGACGCGATCACACAGTATTTCACCGCAAAAGCCACCGTAACCAAGTCACGTCAACCAGCATTTATAACGGGTGATTTCAATGGTGATGGCATCAAGGATATGGCTGTACTGTTTCGACCGGCGCAAACCGTCACGACATCAAAACAGGTACAAACAAGCAGCCCATGGGCCTTTCCAGGCAGTGTGCAATCCGCCAATTATCATACTTCCCTGGCGATATTCAATGGTGGCAGTGGTGACTGGCTATCACCGGACACACAGGTCTTTGCTCTGCTCGATAAATCCGGTTCGCTCGAGACCCCCTCTTTTCAGTTAATGCTAAAGAAAAAAACCGACAACGAATATGCTCAGCTCCAGGCAATGCTGCCTGCAAAACACCAGGGTGATTTGATTGTCTTGCCGACTGAGGCGGGTATCGACACGTATGTCTATTGGGACAAAACTACATATAAACTTTATGTCCCGATGGAAACACCCTGAATAGCTGTTCCGAATTGGTGGCCAGACACAGGATATAGAGTCGTGCTGCTGACTGTCCTGGACAACATAACCCTATCTTGCGACACTGAGTGGATACGAATTCGGAACACTTATTCAGAACAAGCAGACCTTGGGAGAAAGTTTAGAACCTATCTCAAAATTGCTGCGCTTGGCGATACGGCGTTAAAAATGAACTCAAAATGCTCATTTACTACGTGTAAACTCCGCTTTCTCGTCCATTT
>JAKEGK010000136.1 GCA_022627515.1 Gammaproteobacteria bacterium | reverse complement strand
AGTCCAGATTTTATACTTAAATCCGTCACCGCTTGAGAGATACATATAAATATTGCCGCCACTCGCAGACGCAATGTCCGTCAATCCGTCGCCATTAAAATCGCCGGTCCAGGTATATTCCGCTGCTCCCCATCCATATCCAGTTTGACCAGACGGCAACGACCAGCTATTCGGTACCGTCCAGGTTTTACTATCGAATCCATTGCCATTCGACAGTTTCATGTAGATATTACTGCCACTGGCCGAAGCGATGTCCGTTAAGCCATCGCCATTAAAATCACCAGTCCACGTATAACTGGAACCGCCCCATGAATTATCAACTCTCCATGGCTTGTAATCGAATCCATTTCCATTTGACAAGTACATATGAATATCACCGCCAATGGCTGAAGCGATATCCGTTAAGCCATCGCCATTAAAATCACCGGTCCAGGTGTATTCAGGCGCTGCCCATGCATACTTAGGTCCACCAATGCCATTAGACAATATATTGGATACTGTCCAAGTTTTACTTTCAAAGTCATTTCCCAACGACAATTTCATATAAATTTTGTCGCCACTCGCCGACGCAATGTCTGTTAAGCCATCCCCATTAAAATCACCCGTCCAGGTATGGCCGGCGCCGCCCCACAAATTATCTACCATCCAGTTTTCAGGAGTGCCAAAGTCGTTTCCTTTCGACAGTTTCATGTATACATTGCCACCATTGGCGGAAGCAAAATCTGTCAACCCATTCCCATCAAAATCACCCGTCCAGGTATATTCGTAACTACCCCACTGATCTGAAACGGTCCATGTATCACCTGTTAGTTTATGGTCGGCTTGATACCAATCAAAAGTGGTCGGTGGTACGCATTGCTTGTTCCCACTGTTGTCGAAACCGCACTCCTGGATGCTGGTAATTAAACTTCTTTGATTTTTATCGATAGTGTTGTCATAGGTGAAAGTGTAACGTTTGATCACTGACCCATTCTGTTTTATTTCAATATTATTTAAACGCTCACTTATCGTATTCTGCGCACCACCGCTATATCCGACCATCACATCCGGTCTGAGCGCCATATCATAGTTAAATTTAATCGTGTGGATCGGTGATGTATTTGTTGTTTGGGTAAATGTGATTTCATAAGGCACTTGTTCACCTTCATAAAGATAGGTGTTGTATTGAATTGAAAACGTATTACCAGCAATATCCGATACCGAGCTTAATGCCCAGCTTTTTACTCCGATAAGCTGGGAGCCCGAAACGTCTACTGCCCAGGCTTCAGAATCATAGATCTTTGTCAATCCATCTTTTGATTTAACCGTAAATCGACTTTCAGCAGAATCACTGCTGTAAATAATCCTCGCAAAATTGTCGATTTCTGTGCGGTATTCCGCTCCATTTTGAAAGTGGGTGCCGCCAACTAATACCAGCCGTTGACCATCAAGGCAGATCGAGTCTGTTGTATCGTACTTGACACCGCGCACTTCATTGTCCTGCGCAAGATTTTTTGGGCACCGGTGCACCGCCGACAACCCCGCCAAGGACCATCCCATTCCCAGCATTCCATTTCCGCTCTGGCTGTTGTAGATCAAGGCAAGATCCGGTTGCACTTCACCGATGCCTTTGGGAATTTTTAAGGGAATGGTATAGGTCGCCGCGCCACCCGGCGTTACCTGGAATTGACCGTCGACCATGCCGACGACTTCGCCGTTGGCGTTAGTGACATTAGCGAGTGCTATCGGTGACACGAACGCCAGTAACAAGGCAGTGAATGATTTTATTGTTATCGTTGAAAAGTCCATTTACTTTCCTTTGATGCTTTTTTGTGGATTCTTTAATTTGTAATACTTCTTACCTTTTTTACCCTCACCCTAACCCTCTCCCTAAAAGGGAGAGGGGATTTCATGCTCTCCCTAAAAGGGAGAGGGGATTTCATGCTCTCCCTAAAAGGGAGAGGGGATTTCATGCTCTCCCTAAAAGAGAGAGGGGATTTCATGCTCTCCCTAAAAGAGAGGGGTTTTGCATGCTCTCCCTAAAAGCTAGAAGGAATTTCACTCTCTCCCTGAAAGCTAGAAGGAATTTCACTCTCTCCCTAATAATACGATTGGCGTATCAGGCCACTCCCAGGAAAGCAAAGGGCCCCTTATTTAATCACCGAGCAAAAGTTGCTGAATGATGGTCATAATGGCCGGGATGTTCACGTTAGGATCTGTGCCCGCCGCCACTTCGTCGCCGTCGCTTACGCCGTCACCATCGGTATCCGGGTTATGCGGATCGGTGTTGTGCTGGTATTCCTGCAGATTGGTTAAACCATCCGCATCGGGGTCCAGCGCCGCATCTGAAGCGTTCAGCGGATTCAGGCCGTGGTTATATTCCCAGCCGTCGGGCATGCCATCGTTATCAGTATCACTATCCGCCGGCAGAGTGCCGATCTGGTATTCTTCGTAGTCAGTCAAGCCATCACCATCGGTGTCCGCGGTGGCGTTACTGGGATCCAGTGGTTTGGGATCGATTTCGTCCGGGATGCCGTCGTTGTCATCGTCGCCGTCCGTTTTATCGCCGAGTCCATCGTTGTCGGTATCTTTTTGTTCCTGGCTGTTCGTCGGAAATTCATCGAGATTGTCCGGAATGCCATCGCCGTCAGTGTCATTCCACACGATGGTTACCTTACCATTGGTAATTGCGCCAGGGCTAACGGTACTGCCATCGCTCATTACAACGTCTGATAACATCACATTTACATCAACTGACGCGCCATCCGCGTATGTTGGTGCCCCTTTTACGGTAAATGGAATCTGGAGGATTTGGCCTTTATCAATCGGTGTGTTTTCTTTTTTGGGGGAAATAATGATATCCATTTTGCCGATAGCAGGATCCGGCACCCTGGCAAAATGAATGTGCTTATCCGTAAGCGTAACGCCATCGATGGGCGAGCCCGCCTGCAGTTTACCTGGATCAAAGTTAACACTGAATTTTATGGCGGCCGGTTTTCTTGGATCGGTGTTTTCGATTCCATAATCAATGGTTACCAGGACTATGGAATTTTCCAAACCAACCGCATTTTGTACCGTGAGGCTCGGATTAACCGCATATACACGGTTAACCGCAACGAGCAGGATTAGCGTGATCGATGCTGTGGCTAGTTTTTTTATCATCATGCAATATCCAGGTTATTGTTATTGAACTGCAAGTTGTAATTTATTTTATGTTTTCTAATGAACAGCACGCCAACGCCCGCCAAAACTAAAGCGACTATTTTTGAGCATTTGTCAAAATACGGATTTCAAAAGGTATGGCGCGTTCAGCGGCTTGGGCTGAAATGCTCCCTGCAAATGCTACACACTAATTCAATTTTTTATTTAAGTTTAGCGTGTCCCTAACACTTGTTATTCATTTTTTATTTTTAATAATTATTATTTTGATTACGTTTTACTCATTGATCATGAGTACTTTCGTTATTATCTGTTTTTAGCAAAACTATACTTTTCTTGAATTACTTGCAAGTGGTTAAATTACCGACTTTACGCAGCGCGTATTCGCCTGTTGTTCTATTGGGGTTAGTTAACTGATTTTTGGGAAAATTCATACGATGCATTTTTTCCGGGTAACAGTAACAGGGATAACTACTTAAGGATGAAGAAGTAGCAGGTCATGGCGTTAAGCAACTCACTTGCACAACATAATTTATGGGATGATTGATTTGTTTTGTCAGGGGCAGGGTGAATAGTTGGAGTCTGTGTGTATGGGTTTTGGACTTTGTGCTGAAATCCCTCCTAACCTTCCTTTAAGAAAGGGAGGGATAAAAAACTTGCTTTGCGAAAGGGGGCGCAAAGAGAGGGATAAAAATACCGTCCCTTTGCAGCTTTTAAACCTCCCCTTTTGTAACTGGGGATTGAGAAGGATTGAATTCATTTTGATGCGGTTCGTGCCTCACCGGCATCCTACAGCGGAAAAAAGGTGTCCCACAACAGGGACACCACAACAAGTAACGTTCTCTAAACCTTAAAAACAATCAGGCCGCTTTGGCCGCGGCGTTTTTCATAGTGTCGGCCAGCAACGTATATACAACCGTCCACGCTTCTTCGACCTCTGAGGTAAAAGCGCCGTCCAACCCTTGCTTTAAAGTCCAGAGCAATGCTGTGCCAACGGTGTTGTAATCCTTGTCTTCAACACCATACGCAACATGCCGTTTACCCATGCCTTCGACGACCGGCACAATCTCTTCCAGCTTGTCCAAACCGTTCACTGCCACGCCAATGATCTTCATCAGCTTGCGGCCCTGTTCCTCCATGTCTCCCTTGAACAATGCTTTCAATTTGGGATCCAGTTCAAACAATTTGGAATAAAAGAGTTTTGCCGCGGTCTCCGCGATGGGCGCGACTTCTTTAAAAGTTGATTGCACAAGTTTCTTTTGTTCAGGTGTCATGAATTTCCTCCTAACACAATTGTTTACCGTTATATACGGGAACCTCTGATTAAGTCATTCCCGCGTCTTTTAAAGCATGTCCCGGCATGTAGTAAGCCGGAGACGGAATCCAGTATTTGCAATGTTTTCCTGGATACCAGCTTGCGCCGGCATGAAGAAAACACCAGCCAACCTGAGTCTCCCACGTTATGAATATGAAGGAACCTCTGATTTTTCCCGTCTGCCTTGAGAAAGAGTGCCAGAGTCTGCCCCGGACTCGATCCGGAGGTGAAGGTGTAAGTACTTGAAACTTTTTACCCTTCCCCTAACCCCTCCCTGAAAGGGAGGGGGAATTTATAGTTAATCAGCTCTTCCTTATGTGTTAACTCTGAAGTGGAATGCGGATCACCACTCCACCCATTACGTCACCGATTTTGAAATCGCTCTTCGGGGTATCTTTATGCTCGTTGTGACACTCCACGCAGGCCGGCGCAACCGCGGGATCGGGATAGACGGCGGTAAAGTATTTCACTCCTCCCAATACTTCTTCCTTGTAAAAATTTTGCCCCGGATTATCTACGGTAAAAGTAAGGCCTTCTTTTTCAACATCCGTCTTGGGCGCGTTTTGCTTGTTGATAGGCCAGAGTGACAGCAACGAATAGCTGAAAGGCGCGCCTTGCTCGGCCACCATTTCGGCGCCAAACCGGAACATTTGCGCCGGCAAGGGCAACGCTTTTTCGTCCTGCCAATGTTCGCTGGCCTTGATGACCTTATCTTCTTTCACCAGCCGGTTGACTACTTTTTTGGTGTAAACCGTGCGGTCCGCCGCCATAACGGCGTGCAGCGAGTCCGCCATTATTTGCGGTGATATACCGGTTGCCGCCGTGCTGCTGGAACAGGCGGATACCGCCAGCGCTACGCCACCGGCCAGCAAAATGGCCGCAAGGGTTTTTGGATATTGAATTGTTGTAAATAGACTCAGTACTGATCTCATCTTGTTTCTCCTTTTGTTGTGTAAATAAATAATCAACCTCTAAACCATTCATCATTCCGGGCGCTGCGAAGCGGAACTCGAATCCAGTAATTTGTTATCACCAAGTTAATGGATTCCGGCATGCGCCGTAATAACGATTGACGAACCAATCAGCGGATCTTTAAGATTAAAGAACCTCTGATTGTTTCCTTCTGCCTTGAGAAAGCGGGCCAGAGCCTGCCCTGGACTCGATCCGGGGGTGAGGGTGTAAGCACTTGAAACTTTTACCCTCCCCCTAACCCCCTCCCTGAAAGGGAGGGGAATTTATAATTAATCAGAACTTCCTTAAAGTTACTCATCTCTTTCCGGTCCTGGGTTATCATCCGTTTCGGATCGTTTACGCTTCTTTGCCGGTTTTTCCTTTTCCCGCTTTATCGCCATCGCAATGCTGGGTATCTTCTGTTGCGGCATACCATTAAAGTTATTGGCGATTAAATTCGGATCGGCGAGGGCGTCGATGGAAAATTCCAATCCATGACAGGCCAGACACACATCGCGAATCATTTTTTCATTGGGCCGTAAATTGTGGTTCTGATTATGTTGCACCAGGGTGCGCGTCTCCCCCTGATGTTTCACCTTTAAACGCGGCAGATGGCAGGTAGCGCAACTGACACCGGCGTTACCTACCACTTGACCCGTCAAGGACTGCTTCCAGGCCTGATAATGCGGTGAAGCCTTGTAAGCTTTGGAATGCTTGTCATCATGGCAGGTTAAACAGGCCTGCACGGCCGCTTGCTGGGTATCAAACTCATGCGATCCGTGGCATGACATACAATCCTGCCCGCCATCCTGCACGCTGTTCTTCATCGTCTGGCGCGCCATGCTGGTCTGCATCGGCGGCAGATCCCGCGCGAGCCGCATACCGTGTTTGCCTGATTGATAAGATTCCGATTCCAGTTCATGGCATTGTTTGCAGGACTCTATTGATGGTTTGTCCTGCCAAACACCCGCCGTACTAGCGGCGGATTTTGTTACATGACAATCCCCGCAGTTCACGGCGGATTTCGCATGAGCGGTCTGCTCCCATTGCAACAAAATCTTTCTATCGATGTTCTGCGTTGCGGGATACATCGCATCCTGAATCGTCAATGGCTTGCTGATGTTGTGTTGCTGGCGGTATTGACCGGAAAAGGTGCGTGAAATCATGACGGGATTTACGGTCAGCTTCTCCCCTTCACCGTGCTTTACCAGAAAATCTTCATAGAGCGCCTTATTGTCATGAAAATTGTGGCAGCCCGCCGCGGCGCAGGTATCGAATGCCATGTCTTTATGAGAAGGTCGGTCTTTGGCGATATCACGATGACAATACGCGCAGAAATCATTGGGCAACGTTACGCCCATGGCATGAGTGCGGTCGTTTACATGTTCCACATGACACGTCACGCAATAACGCGCATCCAGTAGCGCAACCCGGTCCGCATTGCGCGGATCTGTAAACTTGGCTTTCGGATGTGAATCATCCACCAGCTTGAGTTCGGCGCCGTGACATTCCACGCAGGCTTTTTGCAACACCTCTTTGCCGCCGAATGGATCGCTATGGCACACGCCGCAGGCCAGTTCAATCTGATAGTGGCCGCCAGTGGTTGGTCCCGGCATATACACGGACTTGTCTTTGCCCGCCAGGCCGTAAGCATAGTAACTCGTCAGACTCGCGGTAATCACGGCCCAGCTTATCCACATGGTTTTTTTGCTTATCATGTCATGCGCGCCTAAAAGTAATAATAAGAAACAATGTGAAAAGCCAGCAACACGGGCAAGGGCCAGAACATGATTAAGTGAACAGAATTGATAAACGAGCGCGCGCGTTTAGCTGTCAGAGGATTCAGCTTTGGCTCAAGCGCCACAATGGCGCCTGCCAGTGACCCGGTCAGTGCAACGCCTAAAAAAGTCAGCATCAAAACCAAATTGAGATTGGAACCCAGCTGCAGGCCGGTGTGAAACAGCAACACGGCCAATACCGTTACACCCAACGCGATATGCACGATGCGCCAGTAATTGAATTCACCCAGCTTGAATAGTCTCCAGCGTTTGCGCAGTGACAGGACCAGGCCGGCGAAAGACAATGCCAGGACACTGTAGCCGGTTACCTGTTTCCAAAAATTGTCTTCCCACAAAAAGTTCAGCGTAAATTGTTGAACGCTGCGCGCGGGACTGACCGGTGGCAAACCCAGCAATAACAACGTTAAGATGAATGCTGTAATCGCAAGTGTGGCGGTGGATGTCATGCCATTCGCCGCCACTGCCACCCCAACCGCGCTATCCGCCAGTTGCGCCACCAGCGGCCGGCATGAACCGCATACAGTGGACGCGCCGGTACATCGCATAATGGCAGTGAGCGACGTATTACCTTGTTCAACAGCCCGTGATATTTCGCCGCGCGTGATACCTGTGCAGTTACACACCACCGCCTTCGCAGGCCAGGACGCAACATGGATGGAAGTTTCTTCGATCCAGATTTCACCGCATTTTTTAAATCGGTGGATTTGCCACGGATACAGCTTGCGTTGATGAATTACCATCTCCTGCACGCGCGGCACATGCGGCCATGGCCCCAGTGCGATTGCGCCGATCAGTTCAAAGCGGCGCAGCACGAGTGTGCGGTATATTCCTTTGGAGTGGTCCTGATAGGTGACTTGTTTGTTATGTATCGGATTAATGTCATCGCCTACCACGCCAATACTGAAAATGCTTTTGTCCACCACTTTTAGCCGGGTAGCGGAGACTGATCCGCGGTAAGCGGCATCGCCACCGGCGATATGATGCGCCGCTACCGATGCCTGCTCCATTCCGGGCGCCACCAGGCCATAGACCATGCCGTTATGTTCAGCGCACTCACCCACTGCGTAGATATCCGGATCTAAAGTTTGCATGGCGTCATTGACTTTAATACCTCTGCCTATGGGCAAACCTGCGTCGAGAGCCAACTGCACATTGGGTTTGATGCCCGTGGCGATAATGATGGTGTCGCACAAAATAGACCGGCCATCAGCCAGAATAATGTTATGAATGGAACCACTCGCTTCAATGCTTTTTATTGCGATCTTGAGATAAATCTTTATGTTCATCCGCATTAAATGCTCGCGCAGCAACTCCGCCGCTGGTTCGTCAAGCTGACGTTGCATCAAACGCGGATTATGTTCGACCACCACCACTTCCGTGTTGTTCTTTTGCATGGCGCGCGCCGCTTCCAGGCCCAGCAAGCCGCCGCCAACCACCACAGTACGGCGGCTTCTTACCCTGCGCGCTAAGAGTTTTTGCGCATCATTAAGATTACGGAACGCGAAAATATTTGGATTGTTGATTCCCTCGATAGCCGGGATATGCGGGCTGGAACCAACCGCTAACACAAGCTTGCTATAATGCTGGCGGCGCCCGCTGGCGTCGATAATACAGGAGTTCACCCGGTCGATCGTCTGCACAGCGCAATTGTGATGCTGCACGACACGATGATCACCGGTGGTTTTCAGTTCGTTCTGGATATCAAGTGAGTTCACTTCGCCTGCCAGCAGTGAGGACAACTGCACGCGGTTATAGGGCATCCAGGGCTCCGCCCCGTATTGCACAATAGATACAGCGGGTAAACAACGCATTAACTCCTGCGCGGTTCTGATTCCGACTGGTCCAGTGCCAACAATCACGACAGGATGTTCACCTTCCCCGCGCTCTGGAAAGCAGTCGTTATTTTGCAGTACCGCTGTTTGCGCCATTGCGAATACGTCTCTCAAAATCTTTAATGTTTGCCGCCAGTATTTTCAGCCACTGTTTTGTAGCCAAATAAAGAGCGGCCCAAAAAAAAGCGCCCACGCCGCCAGACAAATGTCTGTCAATCGTGGGCGCCATTACCCTGATTTAAACCTGCGCCGGTTTATGTACGGAACCACTGAAAAAGCCGGATTGAAAAAAACAAACCGGTTCAAAGTTCCACTATTTGTTTCTGGTGTTGTTGCCTGCCAAATGCCGTTAGTCCATTGTCTTGATCCACCACTGGATCTTTGGATTTACGGCATCAGTTAAATAATGTATCGGCATTAATAATATTGTTTGCGATATCCGCCAATTTAAGATTTTTATCCATCGCCATCTTGCGCATCATTTGAAACGCCGACTCTTCATCGATAGTCCGGCGCCGCATCAATATGCCTTTCGCCTTTTCGATAATCTTGCGCTCAGCCAGTGAAGCGCGGGTTTTCTCCAGTTCGACTTTAATCGCATGCATTTCATGAAAACGGGCTTTCGCCAGATCCATAATATGCCTGACCCGCTCCGGCACAAATCCGCTAACTATATACGCGCTTAAACCGACTGAAGCGGCTTTCTCGTCAAACTTGCGGGTGCTGGAGCCGGTAAACACCACAACGGGCACGGCATGGTTATTAACCACGTTTGCCAGACCGTCAAAATATGAATCGCTTGGCGTTGTCATATTTACCACGACATACTGGATACGCTTATCCAGTTTTAAATGACTCTCGATGGCCGTCAGGTTGCGCAGGCTGCTTGGTACTTCATAGCCCAACTCCAACAATGCGCGCTTAAAAGAATCGTCAGACTCATTTGTAACGTCAACCAACAAAACTTTCTGGCTCATACGTCCGGTAACCTTCACTCACAATCAACTGACTTTGCTATCGCAAAAGTTGTACCAACCAGAAAAATCTTTATTTTTCTGACAACTAATCAATTAGTTATGACTAAAATGTCGGTGGATGGCAAATATTTACAAAATGGGGGTACGCACCACAAAAGTACACTGGAGCGCCTGACTTCATCGTTACGGTGCACTCGTATAATTCGAATGAAGTAATCAGAGCGTAAGCTGCAGTAACTTACTATATGGATATGACTGCCGGAGTGTATCCCAGGCGGAAAACGCTGGTATTTACTATGGGAAAAAGTTAAGGGAAAAAAGTTAAGGTAAAAGCCGGGCTCTAAGAAATGCGGCGCGCGTTATTGTGTTTATTTACCGGCAATATGTTTACAAACCGGTGAAAGCAATTGTAACTTTCTGTCATTCCCTGCTATTCCATCAGAAGCGTTACCGTTGCTTCGGCGGTTTCTTTGTTAATATCGATTTGTACTTCGCAGTATTCGCTGTTTTCACCCACCGGCGTGGGATCGTCCGCGCAACTGCAACCGGCGATGATTCCACTGTAGAAGATCCCGGCTTTTACACGTATCAAACCAGAGAGTTCTGACACATTGATAATCATCACGGTAATTTTATTATTCAGGGCATAGTTGCTGGCGGACAATCCCTGTTGCAAGGGGAGAGGTTCAACACCCAATTGTTCCACTTCGCCCTTCAATACATCGTTAAATTCCGGTGTTCCCCAGGCATTGATGGATTCTGGCAGTTGAATCATTGGTTATTTCCCAGCATCAGGTTTGACAGTGCATGCGGCGGCATGTTTTCTTTCCTGCGCCGCGCCGGATTCAGTTCAGCGCTTCTTAAATCAAAACCGAAATTAACAATCATAAATATAGCATGCTACACTCCCGCTGAAAGGCGGGCGCATTCATTTGAACTTCCAAAACCGATCAATACGTCTTCATGGCTTCTGCAAGCTCAATTTGCCATTTGCTTTTCCACCAACTCCACAATGCGGAAGCTATCAAAGCCGTCAATCCGATCGCTTCAACAACCTGGCTATAAGCAACATACATGGCGCCCAAAATAAGTAATACGCTGACCACACCTAACACCACCGGACCAAACGCGGGTTGACAACGCCTATGGTTTACAATAATAAACACACTTGTCAGCAACGCAAACAAACTTATAATTGCCGCCTGAACATGAGGATTGACTGGCTCCGTTAGCCTCACCAGCGGGAATATGGCGGCAACAATGACAAAACCCTTGCAGGAAACAAGCGCCAGCAGCGCGGTCACACCGGGAATCCAACGACGGGTATGCGCTTCGGCATTATTTCCAGTCACCATTTTTTCATTAACCGTTTTGTTATTAACCATTTTTTCACTAACCATTTTTTCACTAACCATTTTTTCACTAACCATTTTTTCACTAACCGTTTTTTCACTAACCATAGTCACACCCTCCTTAATCGCCGTCATTTCCGGGACTGGTATATTCAAGATCAAGGTTTGGTGGCTTTCATAACCATCGAATGCGCGCCCAATGACGCGGCAACATCGCGCGTTTCCTTGCTGACACTGGCCGAGAAGTAATTCAGTTGGCGTAACTGCGCCACATCTTTAAATCCAACATCGCGAAACAACTGCAGGTAATCCTCTTTTTCCATGGCGCCGACGATACATTCCGCCCACAGTTTGGGATTCTGCCGGCAGGCAGCGGAGACTTCCTGGCTTACCACGATATCGGCAATCTGCACCCGGCCGCCCGGTTTCAATACCCGGAAAATTTCCTGAAAGGATTTTTTCTTGTCAGGCACGAGATTAAGCACGCCATTACTCGTTACAACGTCGACACTGGCGCTGGGCAAGGGAATATCTTCCGCCTCCGCCGCAATTATTTCGATATTGGCGGCTGATGCTTTTTCTGCATTTGCCTGCAATTTTTCCCGCATGGCCGCGGTCATATCCAGCGCATAAACTTTCCCTTCGGGCCCGGTCAGCAATGAAGAAATCAACACATCAGTGCCGCTGCCGGATCCGATATCCAGAATCACATGACCATTTTTGATGGCATCAACCGCAAAGGGATAGCCCACCCCGGCAAAGGATTCCACCGCGGTAGCCGGTATCGCATCCAGCTGCAACGCTGGATAACCCACAAGCTCGCACGCCGGACGCCCGGTGGGAAAATGAAATACTTTCTCCGGCATTGACGCGACCTCGGTATACATCGCCTGCACGGATTCGATGATATGCTCTCGTTGTAAGCTCGTAATTGCGACCATGGTTAAGCTCCCATAAAAATAACATTTACTGCCAGTTACAATTTATGAATCAGTTTTTTAATTTTGTTTTGCAATTCCTGCGGCGCCTTTTGTTCCGTGGCGTTCTTTAAATGCTGCTGCAACCGCTTCTCGAATTCCAGGCGCGAGTAACAGCTACGGCATTTTGACATATGATCCTCCATTTCCTCATGCCGGCGCCCATGGAGTTCGTGGTCGATATATTCAAACAAGCGTTTAAGCGCTTCTTCGCAATCGATGGTGTTTTTGTCACTCGGATTATTGGTGCTCGTAGTGTTACTCATATCGTTACTCATAGCGTATCCTGCCTGTTCAAATCTTTAGTAGGCTCAGTAGTAATACCGCGATCCTTGGCATGTTGCCATAGCGCTTTTTGCAGCAGCGACCGGGCGCGCGACAAACGCGAGCGCACCGTACCGACCGGAACTTCCAGTATGCCGGCAATATCCTGGTAATTAAATCCCTCCACTTCCGCCAGCACCAGAACAATTCTGAAATTTTCCGGCAATCCATCCAGCGCCTTGATTAAATCATCCCTCAACAGGCTATTCAGAAACTCCTGTTCCGGATTACCCCACCACAACAGAAACGGTTGATGAAGTTTGTCGAATAACCAGAACTCTCCATCATCACTGGCGTCATCGCCGTTCAATGACATTTCCGCCCGTGTCTTGCGTTTGCGGCACTCGGTAATGAAACAATTGGAAAGAATTCTGAATATCCACCCGCGAAACGCCTGACGGTCATTGAGCGTATGCAGATTGCCAAAGGCCCTGGCAACCGCCTCGCCCACCAGGTCTTCCGCATCCGCCGGGTTTTTTGCCAGACGCAGCGCCGCGCCGTAAAGATCATCCAGCACACCCGTGACTTCATGCTCAAACCATTGTTTTATGTCTTGTTCTTCCCGCATTTGCGCTAAAGTTCCTGATTGCATGGGGCAAGGACGCACGGCATCCCCAGGAGTTCCCGGAATTTTACATTATTTTCTTCAAATTTATCCCTCCCCGGATAACAACTATTTCAGTGAATACTAATATCGCAATCATCCGCGAATGTTTTTTCCGGCAAACGCGTTCTCCTCCCGCGGTAAACTTCGTGTGCGCTGGATCCTGTGGCGACAATCGCGGCTGTATGTGAACAATCAAACAATCTGCATAATCACAACGCGCGGCTCTCCTCCTTGAATCGCACCCATTAAATGTTTCCAGGGAAGAAATTTCTGAGAATATTTTTTTCTGATACAACACACTGACAAATTTTTCAAAATAATTTTCATTTTTTTGGGAACTGTTTTCGGGGTGATGCGTCCTTGCCCCGTACACATAAAAAATAACGTTCAAACAAACCAAGCATAGGAGACCTCATCATGAACGTCGCAATCTCTACACGCCAATCAGACTTTGTCACCGAACTGGAATCACATGTTAAAACCATGTATCGCGCCGTGGCGTTATATCCGGAGTCCGCATTTCATTTTGAAATGGGCCGCACAATGGCCGAACGCTTGGGTTATGATCCACGTGATCTTGACCGTATACCCGCCGCGTCCATTGAATCATTCGCCGGTGTCGGTTATCACTTTGCCCTTGCTGATCTGCAAAAAAATCAATTTGTGGTGGACCTGGGCAGCGGCTCCGGCATGGATACATTTATTGCGTCCAACAAGGTTGGTCATGGCGGCAGTGTGGTTGGAATCGACATGACTGATGAACAGCGCAACAAAGCCAGCTATCTGCGCGATAGCGGCGGCTTTTGCAACGTCAGTTACAAAAAAGCCTATATTGAAGACACCGGACTACCCGGCGGACTTTACCATACAGTCATCAGCAACGGTGTTGTTAATCTTGCCGCAGACAAACCGGCAGTATTCAAAGAAGCTTATCGTTTGCTGCGTAGTGGTGGAAGGCTGGCGCTCTCCGACATCGTCACCGAAAAAGCATTGCCTGAGCGCATTACCTGTGACGCGACCTTGTGGGCAGCTTGTATTGGCGGCGCCATGCAGCAGGACGAATACATCGCTGAGATCGAGAAAGCCGGTTTTCGCGTCGTTGCAGTACGTGACAATACCGAGTACCACTTTATTTCCGGCGGTGCAACATGGGCGACTGAAACCTACGGTGTAAAAAGCATTTCATTGCTTGCAGTAAAAGACTAATCACCTTTAACCAAATAAAAACTCAATCTGAAAAAGGAGCGTAATCATGAGCAACTCAACCGAAAAGCAGGGCTATATTTTTTCCGTCACGCATTTTGACAATGATCCCGACCGCACCGCGGTCCCGCTGGTGCTGGCGAACAACGCATTGGCCATGGGGCAGGATGTGCTGATATGGGTAACACTGGAAGCGGTCCAGCTTGCCAGGAAAGGCGCAGCCAAGGGATTGCAACCCAGAAGCTTTCCAGCAATTGAGGAACTGCTGGAAATTTTCAAGGAAGGCGGTGGAAAAATTGGCGTTTGCCCGCCATGCGCCAAAACGCACGGCGTCACCGATGACAATCTGATCGAAAACGCCACCTGGATGGGCGCGGCGGCTGTTCTGGAACAAAGCCAGAACCGGCAAACCGCCTGGTTCTGACAACTGAAAGTCCGAATTTCAGAGAGTACATTTATAGAAAGAGGGAAGCCGTGCGGCTTCCCTTCCCCCACGCCGCCAAACACGAACACCACTCTGGCTTAACCAGGAAATGCTGCCGGGTATTCCTGTCATGCGCTATCAAACCCATCACGCGGAAAAATACGATAATTGGCAAGGGCGTCAGGATTTTTGATTTTCCCGCTTTACCGGCGGCAGCGCCGCAACAAATTGAATAGCGCCGCCGCTTAACCTGGCCTCAAGGTCACCGCCGTGCGCCCGGAAGATTGACCGGCTGATTGCCAAACCCAATCCCGTGCCTTCGTTGGATTCTTGCCCGCGCGCGGCATCCGCCCGGTAAAACCGGTCGAACAATCTCGCAAGCTGATCCGGTGTGAATTGCGGCGCGGGGTTTTCCAGTATGATTTCCGCACCCTCTTCACCTCTTTGATGAAGAGTCAGTGTCACCTGCGAACCGGCCGGCGTGTAACGAATCGCGTTGGAAATCAGATTGCCTATCGCCCGGCGCAGCATGATACGGTCACCGTTAACATACGCTTGCCCTTTTAGGACCAGGCTTACATCACGCTCGTGCGCCATCATTTCATAAAATTCCATTAGTGATTTTAATTCGTTTTCGAGATCAACACGCTGGCGGCTTGGCAATTCCAATCCATGTTCGGATTTAGCGAGAAAAAGCATGTCAGAAATCATGCGGGCGAGATGCCCCAATTCTTCAAGATTGGAATAAAGAATATCCCGGTATTCTTCGGTTGCGCGCGCGCGCGCCAGGGTAACTTCAGTCTGCATCAATAAATTGTTGACTGGCGTACGCAGTTCGTGCGCAAGATCCGCTGAAAAATCCGACAAGCGGACGAACGCATCTTCCAGCCGCGCCAGCATATCGTTGAACGCGCCAGAAAGGTTACGCAGCTCGTTGGGCACTTCATCCAGTTTCAGCCGTTCATTCAGTCTGCCGGCTCTCACCGTTTGCGCCAGATTCACTATCGTCCGCAGCGGTTTTAAACCCAGCCGGGCGGCAGCCCAGCCTAAAAACATCGTTAACACAATCGCGCCAATCACCGATAACCACAGCGTATGCTGAAAATCCTCGAGGAAATGCTCATGATAATACATGTTAAGCGCCAGGCCTATGACGTAGCCGTCGCGGCCCGAATACTGCAGCGACAGGACAGATCCCCTGAAGCGCTGAGAATTGACGCTCCACTCCCGCAAATCACCTTTGTGGAACTGTTCGATGTTTACAGTTGTGGCGAACAATGGCTCCGGAAATACCAGACCGGTTTTATAAATTTCATGACCTTGGTTTGTTCCAATAGATACCTCAAGATCATGGTGTCCCACCAGCGCCTCGTCCAGGCGTGATCGCAGGTTACTTTCGAGCGCCTTCGTGCCGCCGGATGTTTCCGACAGAATATTACGGATCAGTTTCGCCTTGCCTTCGAGTTCTTCATAATCCAGCATTTCAAAATGCACGGAAATAGCGCGTATGACAAAATACCCCAGCGAAACATAAACAGCCAAGGAGATTACCGCGAACAACAGCGTAAGCCGGACAGTAATCGACCTGGCGGCTGAAGTGAAAAATTTATTCATCATCCGGTGATTCCAGCACGTAACCCATCCCCCGCACCGTATGTATTAATTTTGGCTCGAAGTTGTCATCGACTTTCGCGCGCAAGCGGCGGATCGCCACATCGATGACATTCGTATCGCTGTCAAAATTCATATCCCAGATTTGCGACGCAATCAGTGACCGGGGCAAAACCTCTCCCTGCCTGCGCATCATGAGTTCCAGCAAATTGAATTCCTTGGTGGTTAATTCAATGCGCTGCCCGCCGCGCATTACACGCCGGCGCAGCCGGTCGAGCTCCAGATCCGCCACGGTTAACAGATCCGGCTCCCTCACCTTGCCCCGGCGCAACAATGTGCGCACCCGCGCAAGAAGTTCCGAAAACGCAAACGGCTTGACCAGATAATCATCCGCGCCGAGTTCCAGTCCTTTAACCCGGTCATCCACCTGATCGCGCGCGGTCAGAAACAGCACGGGAGTGTCTTTCCCGCTATTCCGCAGGGCTTGCAGGATCTGCCAGCCGTCCATACCCGGCAACATAACATCCAGCAGGATCAGGTCATAGTCGCCATTTAATGCAGCCTGCAAACCGTCCCGCCCGTCACCCACTAAATCCGTGACAAAACCGGCTTCGCTCAGTCCCTGCTTTACGAAGTTACCGGTTTTAATTTCATCTTCGACAATAAGGATTTTCATAAAATAAAACAAATAATCAGGAATGGAACTATTGAATTGTAAGCAACTTGCATTGTCTCATTTTCAGACTCAAAAAAACGCAAACACAAACAAAGATTACAAATTTGTAATGATTGGGTCATGAACGCGTAAGTAACACAAAGCTATAGTTTTATTGTTGTCAAGTAAAGCCCCGGAGTTATCCTGATGAGTAAACGCCCCGTCGCTTTTTCCCGTTCCAGACGCCGTTTCGTGCAAGGCATTGCCGCGGGCGGCGCACTATGCCTGTTGCCCGGATGGAAAGGTTCGGCGCAAGCGGCGGAGCAATCGCGCAATGTTCCAGTTTTGTCAGGCACCGAATTTGACCTGGTGATCGCCACCCATGACGTCAATATAACCGGCAAGAAACGCCAGGCCGTTATGATCAACGGTTCGCTGCCGGGACCAACACTGGTCTGGAAAGAAGGCGCCACGGTCACAATCCGGGTGACCAATCGCCTGAACGAACCGACCTCGATTCACTGGCACGGCATCATTCTGCCCTATCAAATGGACGGGGTGCCTGGAATCAGCTTCCCCGGTATCGCGCCGGGCGAAACCTTCACTTATCAATTCAAGGTTCAGCAGTCGGGTTCTTACTGGTATCACTCCCATTCCGGGATGCAGGAACAACTCGGCATGTATGGGGCGCTTGTCATTGAACCCGCGGAGCCGGACCGGAACCAGGCCGAGCGTGACTATAATATAGTACTTTCTGACTGGACCGATGAAAATCCGATGACGATCCTGGCCAAACTCAAGAAACAGGGGGACTATTACAATTTCAATCAGCCCACAGTGGGTGATTTTTTCCGCGATGTTGGCACACAGGGATTCAGCGGCGCGCTGGCCAAACGCCGGATGTGGAACCAGATGCGCATGAGCCCAGCCGATTTTTCCGATGTCACCGCCCAAACCTACACCTACTTATATAACGGACATACACCCAGT
>JAKEGK010000135.1 GCA_022627515.1 Gammaproteobacteria bacterium | reverse complement strand
TAGCGGCTCAGCCACACAACCAGCGCATTGGCGCCGGCGGTGGATTGATAAATGTTGACCACGTCACCGGGATAGGCGAAATCCGTGCCCTCGAACAGCGGGATGTCCTCGCGGGTCACGTTGCAGCCGCCGCCACCGCCGCTGCCATCACAGGAGCTTTCACTGGCGGACTCGGACAGGTTGGTCACCTTGTAAGTCACGCCATCATCTAGGCTCACCGCCGCATAGGCGTCGCGCAGCCCGTGGCCGATAAATCCGATGCCTTCGTACTCGACCGCCGGGCCGTAGTGGTACACACCGATCAGCGGCTTGGCGGTAACCCGCGTATCGACCAGCGCATCGTCAATGTTGTAATACAAGACTTCCAGTACGGTGCCGTCCGCCGCCTGGCTCGGCACATAGAACTTCATCGAGTCAATGAATGCGTGATCCGCCAGGGGTGGGTAACCAGCGGGAAACTCCGGTGTCTGTCCCGGCGAGGGCAGCATGCTCTTGCGCACCAGCTGGCCGTCGTCAGCAATAGATGTCCCCATGAGTACAGCGGCAACAGCACCCACTAATAATTTGCCTACGTTGTTGACCATTTCAGCTCTCCTTAATGATTTACCTGCCCGCACATTCATTTACCAGCAACAATTTATTAAAGCGTAAAATTTTGAAGAGATTGTAATTTCGCCGGGAATTGCGGTAACTATCTGAGGATTGAATGATCAATATCAATTATTCTTCAATCAACGGTAAACAAACTATTTAAACAATTCATGCATCCGAAAAAAATGTATATGAAAGGCAGGATCAGATTGTAAGATTAATCTGATAAATCAAGTTAAACATAGTAGAGCGGAGATCAGGGATTTGAATACGAAATATTTCCCGGCAGAAACCGCCGGTCATTCAATGCAGGCATACCCGGCGCAAAGCGCGGCAAGTGTTAATTTTATTGAGCTTATTGTTTGCTTGCTGAATAACGGAACCGGTGCAGGTAGATAATGGCGCTGGTCAACAGCAATGCGCCAAATAACAAAGCGACGGCAGCCACCACATTATTCAACAGGTCAGGCGCCATAATTAACACCAGTCCCAACAGCAGCATCATCACGCCTGACAGCAGTTTCAATCGCCTGCCCTGCGCTTCCTGAAGTTTTTTTACGCCAAAAGTCAGCGTAAACACGATCACGATAATCAATAACGGTATGATATAAACAACGTTATACAGAATCAGATACAGATAGTAGCTAAACGCGGGCAACTCTTCCAGAGTGAGTATGCGCGTGAACACCATGGGAAATCCGGCGGTACACAAAAATTCATACAGGTTGGCAAATGCCGCAAGTCCCATGGTGGCCATGATCATGGCGGGCAAACTACCGGCTGTAACCAGCCTGCGCGTGCGCTGATAAAGTGTCGGTTTGGCGCTGTCCGGTATCGATAACGATACTCCCTGCCTGAACCAGAAATAGTCCTTGATATTCAGCGACGCCATGACAACCGCCACCACACCGGCTCCAATGGTAATAGCATTGATCTTGCCCATCAGCAAAAATACATTGAGCCAGGCCGCCATAAACAGAAAATACATCAGGCCCGAGAACAGCACGAACACGCCACCGGTAATTAACATGCGCTGGCGGCTTTTCGCGTGCACCAGCAGGCTCAACAAAAACAACAACACAAAGAACGCGCACGGATTAAAGGCATCAAGCCCGGCGAGGATAAAAGTATAAACAGGAAGCGAGTAGTCTTTTAATGACAATGTCCCAATGAGCGGCAACGTGATTACCGGGGTCTCAAAGATATTTTCGAGCGCCGGTTTTGGTTGCACGCTATTGTTCTTCAACCATTCGTAACACTTGACCAGTTCCTGCTCCAGAAACCTGCCCATATTATCGGGGGCGTCATAACCAACCATCATATTGCCACACCACATAAATGCCGGAACCGACGCCACTTCCTGTCCCAGCTGCGCGGCCATTTCGATGTATTGTTCAACATATTCCGGATGCTCTGTCAGTTCCCGGGAGTAAACGGTCAACCAGCCGTGGCTATTATCCAGTTGCGCAACAAAAGGCACAGCTTCGCGGCAATGAGGACATTTTTTCGACCAGAAAAAATATAAATTGACTACAACAGAGCCCTCCCCGGTTTGCGAATACCAGACATTGTCAGGTTTTTCTTCCGCGAATAAAGACGAACCGGACAAGCAGAGGATGAAAACAACCGCGATAGATAAATTTCGAATCATTATTAGCGGGCTGGATGATCAGCTAAACTCAGGATTGCAGGGAGACGTATTAACGTCATTATAGTTCGGTATTATATTGCATGGCGACTAACCGGGACACCGGATCGGTGGGCCCGGCAATTTGTTGCAGCAAACGAATAAAGATCGCCGCGGTAGCCTGCGCATCACCATAAGCCGTATGACGTTCCAGAATCTCCACACCCATGGCATGCGCCACATCCTCAAGGTGAAAGTGACCGGTCTTCCCGGTTAGCGCCAGATACAGCAACATGGTGTCGATCCAGGGATTTTGCAATGAACAACCGATAAGTTTATGCAGGTGTTTGTCAATGAACCCGATATCAAAATTAACATGATGACCAACCAGGACGGCTTCATCAATAAACGCCATAATGTCCGGCAGCTTGTCGCCAAGTTTGGGCGCATCACGAACGTCTATATCACGAATGCCGTGAATTTCCGTCGATGCTTGCGGTATGGGACGTTCCGGATTTATCAGTGTCTTGCATTCACGGCCGGTTTTTTCCAAACCCAGAAGTTCAAGCAAGGCAATGGAAATAATTTCATCCTGAGAATTGGCCTGATAACCGGTCGTTTCAGTATCGAGCACCACAAATCGGGTTTTTGCGATAGGTTGCCGGAAAATTTTCCGGGGATTTAACGCCGTGCAATGCCGATAAACGGTTTTAAGCGTCGGATTCCCCAAGGAAACCTTGCGAGATTCAGGCTCTTTTGAACGGCCAAACCATTTCATAACGCGATCCCGGTTAATTCCGGGTAGTATAAAACACCCGGCATTTGAATGGGCATATTTTTTTTCCAGGCGGTAAATTATCCAAAATCGGCCTTAAAAAACCAACAGCGCCGCATTAAACCAAAAATTGGTTTATTATAATTAGCTGTCAACGCACACCCGGCACCAATAAGCTGTTTGTTAACAGTAAAAATCGGGGGGCCATTGCAAGCGTTTTAACAATCGTTTTAACAACAGCATTTCAACAATACTATAACGCTGAAAAACCGCGGCAACGGGAACAGTTGGCAAGAAAACCGCATAGCGAAGGAATGTCACTACTCATTTTAAAAATGCAGGATGCATGAATGTCGGCAGCACCCGATCCGCCCGCTGAAAATCACGGCGCTATCAAGCGGCGGCGCATAAAATTACTGACAACGATCAGTATCATACTGATTGTTTACCTGCTGGGCGCCTACGGTGGAGTGCTGCCTGAAAAAACCGCGAGTTGGTGGCCGGACTTATTTTGGACCGCCGCCGCGCTTGCGGCTGGGTGGCGCTGCCTGCACACCGCAAAAACCCGGACCGTGCAACATGAACGGGTGGCCTGGAATCTATTCGGGTTCGCCGCCTTATCCTGGTTCACGGGGATGCTGATCTGGGACTTCTACGAAATAGCCGCCGCTAAACTTGTTCCCTTTCCCAGTTTGGCGGACTGGTTTTTTCTGGGGTACCCTGTTTTATGCACCGCGGGCCTTTTGTATTACCGCACCCAAATACCAACGCGGCAACACAACATGATCCAAGTAGCCAATCTGGGACTGATTGTGTGCACCATTATCGTGTCGTGTTTTATTGTTTTATCCCAGGCGCTGCAACAATCGGATCATCCGCTTGACTATCAAATCTATGCTTTATCCAATTCCATCCTGAACTTCGTTTGTTTTGTTTTTGGCGTCTACTGTTACTGGTTTTATGTTTGGCGCGAAAACCGGCGCAGTTTCCGCTTGATGCTGCTAGCCCTGTTTATTTTCGCCTTTACAGACACCTTGTATGCGTTTCATCTTTTAGGCAAATCTTATGACGCCGCCAGTTATTTCAATATCTATTGGCTCATAGCGTTTGCGCTGCAATATTGGGCGGCTGTAGAACAGGATGGCATTTCCCAGATTCCTTCCCGGGAAACGGATGACAGAAAAATTCCCCGGGCGCAAAAATACGAAGCCATTATGCCCGCACTGTGTCTCTTTACCGTGCTGGCTTTTACTTTATATTTCAGAGACCGGCTCAATGACGTCACGTCCAACGTCATGGCCGCCGCCGCTGTCGCGTTCGCTTTTTTTCTCACCCTGCGTGAATGGTATTCCAACCGCCTGGAAAAGGAATTAATGAAAGAAGTGCAGGCCGCCAACCTGGAACTGGAGCAAAGAGTGCTAAAACGGACTGCCGAACTTTCCGATGCCATTCTGGAACTGGAGTCGTTCAGTTATTCCGTTTCCCACGACCTGCGCGCGCCCTTGCGCACGATTAACGGGTTTAGTCTCGCGCTGCACGAAGACTACATTCACTTGCTTGACGACACAGGCAAAGACTATCTGCACCGGATACGAACGGGCACCCAGAAAATGAGTGATTTAATCGACGCCCTGCTTAAGCTTTCCCGCGTGAGCCGGCACACCATACAGCACCAGCCGGTGCCGCTCGATAAACTCGCGGAGGGTATCATCCAGCAGTTTCGCGAACAGGAACCCGGCCGCAACGTTAACGTTGCGATAACAAAAAATGTTCTGGCGAATGGCGATGAATATCTGTTG
The DNA here is from genome assembly GCA_022627515.1 of Gammaproteobacteria bacterium. GTDB lineage: Bacteria > Pseudomonadota > Gammaproteobacteria > SZUA-152 > SZUA-152 > JAKEGK01. Next base: position 15,992 of record JAKEGK010000135.1, on the reverse strand, counting down.
CGGATCGTGCTGGAAAACCTGCTGAGTAACGCCTGGAAATACACCAGCAAAACTGAAAACGCGCAAATTGAATTCGGCGGTTATGAGCAAAACAATGAGAATATTTTTTACGTTAAAGACAACGGAGTGGGATTCGACATGCAATACTACAACAAATTGTTTAATGCTTTTCAGCGCCTGCATGGCGAAGAATTTGAAGGAACAGGTATCGGCCTGGCGACCGTAGCGCGCTGTATCCGCCGCCATAACGGACGTATCTGGGGCGAATCCGCGGCGGGCGGCGGCGCGGCGTTCTATTTTACCCTGCCACCGGCCGTTACGCGGCCTGAATCGGAAACACCCTGGTTTGCCGTTCCGCCGCACTCGAAATGACATTTCTTCAAATCCGGCAGCAAAGAACCGGTCCTGCGCAGCACATGATTAAGGCCGCGCTTTTTTCTTTTCCCACATTTGCAAAATACCAACATCGCGGAACCCTAATGACTGGTATAACGGCGCGCCCGATGGTGTCGCCTGCAGGCTGGTGGTGACAGCGCCGGCGTTGTGCGCCTGCTCAAGCGCAACCGCAAGTAACCTCTTGGTTATGCCCTTGCCTTGCGCTTGCGGCAGCGCCGCCACGCCGCAGATGCCGCAGTCACCGTCATCACTCATGTACGTCGATACAGTGGCGACCGGTTCATTCCCGGAATAGCCGAGATAACCTTGCCAGTTTTCCGAAGGCCATTGTTCAAGCAAGGCCGCGAACGCGGGCGGCGGAAATCCAAAGGCCTGGTCGTTAATGCGGCCGATCACCGCGCCGTCTTTGGAGGGCTCCCAGCGCAAGTCACCGATCTCCGGCAATGTAAGTTCGGTCATGGCGGCGCCCATCGCATTCGGTTCCGCATCAAGCACATGCCCACGCTCACTTAAATACTTCGCCGTTGCGGCGTCGTCACCATCCACCCACACTGTCCAGGAACGAATGCCGGCATCGTTATATGTTCGTTCAATATCATCATAATGGGCACGCAACTGTTGCGCATCGTCCTGCACCACCCAATTGAAAATCGAACGATCGGGCGCCGCCACATTCACCGATGCAAATATCCCGGGCCAATTTACCGTCCGGCCTGCTGTGGATGCCTGCGCGAAGAAAGCGCCTTCAGGCGCCAGCAATCTCCGGGCGCGCTGGTACAGTGTTTTGTCGCTATAGTGATTCATGATAGTTATTTGCCTTGGCAGATGACGATCCTGCTAATTTGCATAAAATTTCGCGCAGTTAGTTAAAAGCATTTTATCGCCCGGCGCATAGTGAAATGATAGTACACGTTGAACCGAATGAAACAGGTCAATCATATCGATTTCATCCATCATATGACAAAGACAATCACACAACCAGCATCATCGCGCTATAAACCGTCCAGGAATTTAATAAATCACGGCTGTTTTTCAATAAAAATAGAGTTGACCCGCTTCCGGCTTTCCTCCTATATTTTCTGAGATGCATTTTTAATTGGATATTCGTCCACAAACTTGCAGCATAGCAACGGAAAAACTATAGTTATCCGAACGCCAGTTTTGTAACACCTAAGCCATCGAGCCTATGCCATCACAAAAAGTCAACCCATTGATCATCGCCGAAAAAGCTTCCGAATTATTTGTCAGGCGGGGTTATTCCAATACCTCCATGTCCGAGATCGGGCAGTCCTGCGGTATTCTCAAAGGCAGTCTTTATCATCATTTCGAAAGCAAGGAACACATCCTGCTGTTTATTCTGGAGCAATTGCGCAGCGATTTGCGCAAGTATGTTTTTTCAATTGCGGATAACACGAACCTGCCTGAATTGCAGCGTTTGCAGAACATCAACGGATTCCTGAAGGATTACTTCCTGGATAAACGGGCCTGCCTGATTGCCATGATGGGAATGGAGGCGGAACTGATCTGCACAGAAGCCCGGGAAATCATGGGCAGCATCTTCATGGACTGGAAAAAAACCTACGTCAAGTTGTTTCGAAAATATTATTCACCTTACATGGCGGAGATACATGCGACCAACGCCATTGTTTATATTGAAGGCGCCATCGTATGGATGCGCGTAACCGAGGATGACGAACCGCTCCGGCGCGCCTTTAAAAACATTGAAAAAAGCCTGTTACCAGCGGAAGAGACAGTAAAATAAAGGAGCATCACTCAACAGAGAACTTTTACGAGAGAACTCAGGATATGAAACAATGTCAAAACAAACAGAGACGCCGTCCGCTCAGGAACTTCCGCATTCGCCTGATAATATTTCCATCGAAGACATCATAAATAAAGTCAGTTTCAGAGAAGCATACTTGCAAGTGGCGCGGATTTTTGATTTTACGCGGCACCCTTATTTTGCCTGGATGAAAATAACCGATAAACACTCGTTTGCCCGGTCGCAAATACCGTTTCGTTACGCCGTGGAAGGATTTTCCTGCGCGCTCGCCGCCACGCTGGCAAAAATACCGGAGCTAGAACGCCGCGTACGGCTTGCCGAAAACGTGGCGGAAGAACACGGACTGGTGGGAAATAAAATGCCGCACAAATACACCATTGCCGGATTCCTCAACGCACTGGGTATTGACGACAGCGAACTGGACATACCCTGTCCCGCAGGCGTGCATGCGTTTAATGAATCGATCCGCAACTACTGTTTAACGAACTCAGCGGAAGCGAGCGCCGCGCTGTTAGGTATTATCGAATACGTGTTTATCACCATTAGCAATCTGGTTGCCACGCACATCGTATCCTCCGGATGGACCACCCAAGGCAGCCAGCACCATTATGAAACCCACGAAGCGCTGGATATCGAACACTCCCAGGTGTTGTTTGATATCTCTGAAGACCACTGGCAACATGATTGCAAGCGCGGGGAAATATGCCAGGGCCTCATTTTAGGGGGGCATTACTTCTGGGGTTTGTATAACACGCTTTACCAAAATGAAGTCACACCAAGCCCGATATAGGTTAACTGTCAACTCGAACATTCATAAGGACAGCAGGGCTATTAGGGCGCGGATTAACTGATTGAATGTAAAGGCTAAAAGCATCCAGCTGTGAAACGGCCATCAACCGTCCGTCCCATAGCCAGTGTTTGGCAATCTTCCTTATACTTATGTAAGCTCCAGAAAGCCATGCACTTAACATCAAAACACCGCGGCCGCCACACGGACGTTTAAGTGAGGCGCCGGGGCGGCGGATTGATTCCATTGAATATCGCGATTTGCTGGTTTGGTTCCTCGCATAAATAAGCTCCACCGGATGGAATAAATCGTAACCAGCACTGTTAATCATAGGACGGGACACACGCGTCAAGCGGCGCCCGGATGCCGGAGACCCGCATCACAAACGAGCCAGGATCAAAAAAATATCATGAATTACCACACCCTCGCGGAACACATTCCCAGCCTGCGCCGTTACGCCATCGCGCTGTTACACGATCGCAGCCGCGCTGATGATCTGGTGCAGGATACACTCGAGCGGGCCATGAAAAAGTTCAGCCTGTTTGTGAAAGACAGCGACCTGCGCGCATGGTTGTTCACGATTATGCATAATATTTTTATCAATCAGTTGTCACGGCGCCGGGAGATTGCCGATACTGACGGCCAGACAGCGCAGCATCCCAGCGCCCAGAATGTAGCCGAGGAAATGATCGTGGCGCGGGATATTATGAACGCCTTGCAGCAATTAACCGACGAGCAACGCTCGATTATCCTGCTCATCGGATTGGAACAGCTATCTTACGACGAGGCGGCGCGCGTACTGAAATTGCCGGTGGGCACCGTCATGTCGCGGCTGGCGCGCGCACGCGAACGCCTGCATGCCCTGTTGAATGATGAAGCCGGACCGCAGTTAAGGAGAGTGAAATGAGCAACACCCCCGTCATCAGGGACGAAGAATTACATGCCTATGTGGATGGGCGTTTAAAACCGCAGCGTCATGAGGAAGTGAAAGCGTATCTGGCAGCCCATCCCGATGCGGCGGAAAAAGTGCGCGCGTATCAGCAGCAAAACCGGATGTTGCATACACTGTTTGACCGGGTGTTGCACGAGCCCCTGCCCGGGAGGCTGGAAAACACGCCTCCCGCTCCTCAGTCGCGCCGTTTGTTCCGCGCGGCGGCCGTGATTGCGCTGTCATTGCTGACAGGCGGCATGGGCGGTTTTTTGTTACGCGGCGAGGTAACGCATACTGTCACAGTGGCCGAACCATTTACCGGGCGCGCCGCGGTAGCGCATGCGGTTTATACCGCGGAAATCCTGCATCCGGTGGAAGTCGGCGCGGAACAGGAAACGCATCTGGTGCAATGGTTATCGAAACGGCTTGGTCATCAATTGCGTACCCCGGATTTCACATCCTTTGGTTACCAACTGGTGGGTGGCCGCCTGTTGCCGGGCGACAAGGGAGCCGCCGCGCAATTCATGTATCAGACCAGCACTGGCGCGCGCCTGACTTTGTACGTTTCCGTCAAGGACAGAGGCATGGAACAAACCGCGTTCCGCGTGCAGGAAGAAAACGGCCAGCAGGTGTTGTACTGGGTCGATGACAATCTTGGCTTTGCCCTGGTGGGTGACAAAGGCCGCAACCAGATGCTGGAGATGGCGCGGGTGACATACGAGGCAATGAGTTTCTGACAGCGGCGCTAATTTTATTTTGCTTCAACAATATAGTATTGCGTTCCGGCGGCAATAACGCGGCATGTCACGCCTCTTCCACTTTGGGTCGCGGACCCTGCAACGGTTTTCCGGTTACCATCAGGTACACTTCCTCGGCGATATCGGTAACATGGTCTCCGGCCCGCTCCAGTCCCTTGGCGATGAAGAGCAACTGCGTGCCATCCGCAACACGCTTGTTGTCATCCCGCATGATATTGAGCAAGCGCTCGAACAGTCTGGAATAAACGGCGTCGAGTTCGGCGTCGTCCGCCCAGGTAACGTTGGCGAGTTCGGCGTCGTCCCGCATATAGGCGTCGGTGACGCGGCGCAGCATCGACTTGATACGCTCTCCCATCCAGTAAAATTGCGCGGTCATGTCGGGATCAATGGGCGTTGAGAGACGTTGCAGGCGCTTGGCGGTGTTCTTGGCGTAGTCGCCAATACGCTCAAGATGAGGAGCAACACGGCTGGCAGCCAGAATGGCGCGCAGATCACTCGCCATCGCCTGTTGCCGCGCCAGCACGTGCGCCGTATGCACATTGATCGCATCCTGCAGCGCGTCGGCCTGCCGGTCGCTGGCAATGACTTCGCGGGCAAGATTGTGGTCACCTGATATAAGTGCGGTGAGCGCGCGCGTCAACTCATCTTCGACCTGTCCGGCGAGCTTGATCACTTCCGCGCGCAATTTTTCCAGATCTTCATCAAAGATACGTAATGTGTGCTTGTCTGCCATAGTTATTGTCCCGCCGCCGTTATTAACCGAAACGCCCTGTAATGTAGTCGCTGGTGCGTTTCTCCCTGGGATTGGTAAACAGTTCACCAGTATCGCCGTATTCGATCAGTTCACCCATATGCATGTATCCCGTGAGATCGGAAATGCGCGCCGCCTGCTGCATGTTGTGCGTGACAATAATCACCGTGACGCTTTGCCGCAATCCAGTCAACAGGTCCTCAATTTTCGCGGTGGCGATGGGGTCCAGGGCGGACGTCGGCTCATCCAACAGCAACAAATCCGGTTGTGGCGCCAGGGCGCGCGCGATGCATAAACGCTGCTGCTGACCACCGGACAAACTGTATGCCGAATCGTGCATGCGGTCCTTCACTTCGTTCCACAAGGCCGCATCCTTCAGCGACTTCTCCACGCGCTCATCCAGCACGGCGCGCCTGTGGATTCCGCGCACGCGCAATCCCGCGGCAACGTTTTCAAAAATCGATTTGGGAAACGGGTTGGGTTTCTGGAACACCATGCCAACGCGCAGCCGCACCAGCCCCGGGTCCATCTCAATCAGATTGCGATCCTCCGGATACAGCCGAATCTCGCCGTCGTAACGGTTACCGGGATAAAGATCGTGCATGCGATTGAAGCTGCGCAGCAAGGTGCTCTTGCCGCAACCGGACGGACCGATGAGCGCGGTGATTTTCCGGTCCCACACCGGCATCGAAACGCTGCTCAGCGCCCGGTTTTCCCCGTACCAGAAACTCAGCGACTTGACGTCGGCGCGCAGCGTATTCGATGCGGCGGCTGCGGCATCCGCTCCACTGGTAACGTAAACAGTTTCGTTAATATTTTTCATGGGAATTTTATCCGGTTTTTTACTGTGCATGGCATTCAAGGTCTGCATCCCGATAAATAATATCTATTTTTTAAAAGTGTTTGGGTTTACACCGCATGTCAGCGCGCATCCCTGCGCAACCGGTAGCGGATATAAATCGCCAGGCCGTTCATCCCGAGCGTCATGACCATCAGCACCACGCCGGTCGCCGCGGCATTAATGTGAAATTCGGCCTGCGGCCGTGAAACCCAGTTGAATAATTGAATGGGCATGACGGTAAACGGACTGCTCAGCCACTCGAAATTGATGAACGGCGGTTGCGCCTGCACCGGCGGCGGCGGCAGAAACGCGATAAAGGTGAGCGCGCCAATAGTGATGACCGGCGCGGCTTCGCCAATGGCGCGCGCCAGACCGACGATCGCGCCGGTTAATATTCCCGGCCGCGCCGCCGGCAGCACGTATAAACGCACGGTCTGCCATTTGTCGGCGCCCAGACCATAAGCCGCTTCGCGCAACTCCAGCGGAATGCTGCGGATCGCTTCGCGGGTAGCCACAATAATAACGGGCAATATCAGAAGCGCCAGCACCAGGCCGGCGGTCAGTATGGTTTCGCCCAAGCCAAACGCATGCACAAACAAACCCAATGCCAGCAGCCCGTAAATAATGGAAGGCACACCCGCAAGGTTGCTGACGTTGATTTCAATCACGTCGGTTATCCAGCTGCGCGCCGCGTATTCCTCGAGATAAACGCCCGCGGCAACGCCCAGCGGAATAGCGACCAGCGCCGTAACGAGCATGACCAGGGTAGTGCCAACGGCAGCGGAAAGAATACCGGCCTGCTCCGGATGCCGCGAGGGGAAGTTGATGTAAAAATCAGGATTGATCAACCGCGGCCATCCCTTGACGGCAAGATCAATAAACACGGCGGCAAGCAGCGCCATGGCCACCAGCAGCACGATCATGCCGATGCCCGCCATCACCAGGTCGGACCTCCGGTTGCCCCGGACGATAGACTCCAGTTCAGGCTGCGCCGGTTGCTTGCCCGGGCTGGACGCCATCAGTACACCTCCCGGAAACGCCGGCGCATGTAGAATCCCAGCACGTTGAATATCAGCGTGATCACAAACAACACGATGCCCGCGCCAAACACCGACTGGTAGGCAATGGAGCCGTGCGGCAGATCACCCATGGCCATTTGTACGATGTAAGCGGTAATAGTTGCCGCGCCTTCCATGGGATCGAATCCAAAATTGGGATTCTGACCCGCCGCAACCGCCACCACCATGGTTTCACCAACAGCGCGTGACATGCCGAGAATGAAAGCGGCCGTAATGCCCGACAATGCCGCCGGTATCACCACCTGGGCCGCCACCCGGAAACGGGAATAACCCAATGCATAACCCGCTTCACGCAAACCCATGGGTACGGCGCGCATCGCATCCTCGCTTACCGATGCCGTGTAAGGCAGGATCATGATGCCCATCACCAATCCAGGCGCCAGCAGATTAAAACCTGACAATTCCGGCAGGAAAATCTGCAATAGCGGCGTCACAAACAATACAGCAAAAAATCCATAAACCACCGTCGGCACACCTTCAAGCAGCTCAAGAAAAGGTTTGACGGTTTCGCGGATTCCGGGGCGCGCGTACTCGCTCAAGTAAATCGCCAGCGCCATTCCCGCCGGCACGGCGAAGGCCAGTGCGATTCCCGCCACGGTGAGCGTCGCCGACACCAGGGTCATCACGCCGAAACGCGCGTTCTCGAATACGGGCGTCCATTGCGTGTCGGTAAGAAAATCCCTGATTGAAACGTGAGAAAAAAAACTGGCGGACTCGGTCACCAAAACGTAGACGATACCGACGGTCACCAGCACTGAAGCCGCCGCTGCGGCAAACAGGATACAGCGCGCGATCGCCGCCTGCATGGCGCGCCGCCGCAAAAATTTTTCGCTGGCGCCGCCGAAGCTACGGTTATGCTGCACTTCTATAACAACCGAAGCGGCGTTTGTCATGAGTCTTCCTGAAATTCGGTAATATGAAAAATAACCGGGCGGATGAACCGCCCGGTTTGCTATTTACACTACACAAGTTATTTGCATGAGCGGATTATTTTGGCGCGCGGGCCAGCAATTCCTCGATGCCTATACCCACTTCAGAACCGTGAAATACCGTACCGGTCTGGCGCTTCTTGAAATTATTCATCGCCATGTCATAGGCTTTTTCCGGCAATGGAACGTAGCCAACTTCCTTCACCAGTTTTTGCGAATTCCTGTTGTCGAGGTAAAACTCAACAAAGCGGCGCACATATGCTTTCTCGTCGGCGGTTTTCTTGTTCACATAAATAAAGATCGGCCGTGACAAGGGTTGATAGCTGGCGTTCTTCGCGTTTTCCACCGACGGTGATACCGCCTTGCCACCCTTCCAGGAAATCGGCGCGGCTTTCAATTTGCCCTGATTTTCATCGTAGTACGCGAGGCCAAAGAAACCGAGCGCGTTGACGTCACTGGCCACACCTTGCACCAGCACATTGTCATCTTCGCTGGCTGTAAAATCGCCGCGAGTGCTCTTGCCTTCGATGACAGCTTCCACGAAATAATCATAGGTGCCTGAATCCGTGCCGGGACCGAACAGCTTCAACGGCCGATCCGGAAAACCGGGGCGAATCTGATTCCAGTTCGTTATCTTGTCCTGGGCCGCCGGTTCCCACATCTTCTTCAGCTCTTCAACTGAAAGACGGTCAACCCAGTCATTCTTCGGATTGATCACCACCGTCAGAGCATCGAGCGCGACCGGAAGCTCGATATACTCAATACCGTTTTCCTTACAAAGCTTCACTTCGGATTCCTTGATGGGACGCGACGCGTCGGAAATATCCGTTTCGCCACGGCAGAATTTTTTGAAACCGCCGCCGGTTCCGGAAATACCAACCGTGACCTGCGTCTTGCCTTTCTCTGTCTTCTGGAATTCCTCGGCCATGGCTTCAGTGATGGGGAATACCGTGCTCGAACCATCAACCTTGACCAGATCGGCCGCATGAATCATCGGTGCACTTATCGCAGCGAGCACTGCAAACGCTGATACAGCAGAAGCGCGTTTCAACATATATTGTTCTCCTAAAATTTAAGGAATCTCTGACTATTCCCCCCCCCTTAGGGAAAGGGCCGGGGTGAGGGTGCAAACCCATGAAACTTTTTCCTCACCCTGCCCCTCCCTGAAAGAGGGCGTCGCAAAACTCATGCGCAGGTTGGGATTCGTTCCTCGACAACTGGTTCCAGACGTTGTCTACCTCGCCCATCCATGGGCTCGTCACCACCAACCTGCAGAAAAACTGCTTTTGCGCCACCCTCTAACAGGGAGGGGGAGTTTTAAAATTAATCAGAGCTTCGTTAATAATGAATGGGAATGCTTTTTTTGCTTGGGGAAGTATATGTGCGGCGCATGACGTTTCGATTGCATATTCATGACATTTTTATGACAACGCGTGTGAAACACAATTGGGCACCGGCGTCCGCCGGCGTGACGCCCGGGGAATATTCATTCAGTTTCAATTCTTTTAGGTAAGACGGGATGGGAATGAATTACGCTCTACAATCAACTGACTGACTAGACATACAGTTGATGCTATTTACCCTACTTCACCGCCTCCCCTTCCACCGGCGCCGCAGCGGGTTCAACAACCTGTTCCGATGCCGTGGGCGCGCCCGCGGATGGTTTATGGTAGCGATCCATCCACTTTTCCACATAACCCTGTTGCCACAATACCGCGCCGGTAATGAGCAGAACCAGCAGGAACAAATACAACTTCCAGGGCCGTTTTTTCTCGGCAAACGGATCATCCAAGCGGCGCGACGCGCCTTTTGGCAACGCTGCGAGCTTTGTCAGGCTGCCGCCAAACGGAATATTAATCATGGCCCGGCTGTTCACCGCCCAGCCGTTGGCGTCGAGAATGGGGCCGAAATTGCGTTGCCGCAATTTAAGGTATGCCATGATCATCGACGGTCCGGAAATCGCCAGCAGCACACCGGCGAGCGCCAGTGGTATTTGCCACCATTGCAGGCCGAGCAGCCCGGTTACCACCGAAGCGATGGCGGTGCCAATCGCGCCAATAGCCAGGCCAATCGCGGCGAAGATACCGGCAAACTTGCCGACATCGAAAGGCGGCGCCGCGGGCGCCGCCTTGCCTTCCTCGAGTTTCGCCCCGGCTTCGCCAACACTGGCGGCGGCCTTGTCTTGCATGGCCTTTTCTTTCGAGGCCGCGAACTTCTCGATTTGCTCGCTCACCATGCGGCCGATGCGCCGGTAAGGCGACCAGAATGCCTGGCGGACACTGATGGGATGCTCGATGATTTTAACAATGGTGGCGTCCCAGTCGCGGCCCTGGCGATCGTAGAATAAGCCATTGCGGCCAGCCATGAGTTGATCGGCATCGCCGCCGGTTATGGCGGCTGCTATTGTCATTTTCTCATCGCTGCCGCGCCGCGTGCAGTCACAGTAGGCCAGATAGATGCGGCTCAATGTGGCGAGGGTGGCGTGTTTGGCCGGATCTTCCACCCGGATGCACAAATCGCAACTACGGCCGTCGATGTACAAGGTACCGGCCTGAAACACCACCTTGTTGCGGCGCGAATAAAAGTCACTAAAGGAAACATAATTGTTGAGCAGGGTAAACAGATCGCGATGCAAGCGCGCCAGCTTCTCCACCGCGGCGATATTGTTGGCCTCGGGCTCCAGCGCCTTGTCGCGCGCGATCAATTCACCGATTGCCGCCTGCGCATCGCCGGCGAGTATTTCCCGCACTCTGGCAATACCCAGCCGCTCCACCTCGGCGCCTACCTTGGCGGCCTGCCAGGCATCATATCCGGCAAACATACTGCTGATCTTGCGCCAATTGGCGTCACTCAGCTTATCCTGTTCGCCAAATAATGGCGTCACAATTTGTGACTTGAGCACCGCCACCGCCGAGGCCCATGCCGGGTTTACGCCTATAGTAAGCGGCAAATCGCCGCCTGCCTCGACGCGCGCCAGCGGAAATTCGGAGACTTCCCCGGCGCCTGAACTGAGCATGTGGGTGGCGAGCTGGACATAGTCTTTTTCGGCCGGACTTAAGTAGTTGGCGGCACGGGCATCATAGGCCGCGAGCTGACAGCGGGTAAAATAGTCGTTCACCTTGTCTTTGATTTTATGGAAAGCTTCCGCTGCTGCTGAGGTGCCATCGCCAAACGGCAGGATCCGCGCGGCATCGGCTTCGGCTTTTGCCCACCAATCGGCATAGGCGTTGAGCGCGCTGAAAAAGGCATCGACCCGCGCCTGCGACACCCCATCCTTGCCGCTACGGTCGACGACGGCGCCGAGACAGCCGATGATATCCTGCATAACTTGTTGCAGCGCTGATTGTTCCGTGGCAGCCGGCGACACCACACCGTCACCATTGAACACCGTGGAAGCGAAAATCTTTACGGTATCGGCAGCATCCTCCACATTGATTTCGGTGGCGCCGCCCTTGCCGAGGTTGACAAGAATTTGCCGTGCCGACGCCAGCAACTGCCGTCCTTCCGGGGTACTGTCATTGATCGCCGCCAGTGGTAGACTCGCGCCAGGTTTACAAAGATCATCCGGCTGCTTGAGCATGCGCACCGCCCAATCGACGGCAGCAATTATCTCGGGCGCGCGGATCACGCCATCATTACCGGTATCAATAAGCTCCAGGGTACGGCTGTCGAGCTCCAGTCCGCGGATCGGACAGCTCAAGGCCATCCAGAGTTTCTGATCAAGCTGACCAAGCGCGGCCAGGTCCGCCCCACGATCCAGCAATACCTGATCAAAACCACCGGCCCGGAAAAACCGCCATTTGTGGGGTGCAGCCAGCTGTGCAGACATGTCCATAATCACCTCCCGGGGAGTTGTACTATGCGTCACGCGCGTATGACCATCCTACACCGGATAGCGCCTTTGGTATAATGACGAAAGTCAAAGGAGAGGTTTCAGAAAAAGCTGAAGTTAAAGCAAGCAGTATGGAAAGCGGGCCAAATTACATTTACTGGATACTGGCCCCGGCTTTCGCCGGAGCCGGTATCCAGAAAATTCAATAAAGACCGCCGGCTGCGTCTACTGGAAACCACCTATTCATTTTCGATATTCCGGTGCGCGTCTAGCAATGTCCTGGTCATGATGCGGTCGGTGAAGGCGATTGCAACGGACGAGACGATGAAGGTGACATGAATGATCACCTGCCACTTGATGGTATGTTCGCTTAGTTGTTCGGCGTTGATGAATGTCTTGAGCAGATGTATCGACGAAATGCCGATCAGCGCCATCGACAGCTTGATTTTCATGGTCGCGGCGTTGACGTGCGCCAGCCACTCCGGCTGGTCGGGATGCTCGCGCAGATTAAGGCGCGACACGAAAGTTTCGTAACCGCCGATGATAACCATAATCAGCAGATTGGCGATCATCACCACATCAATCAGGCCGAGCACGATGAGCATGATCTCGGTTTCCCCGATCTTCTGGGCATCGTGCACCAGATGCCACAATTCAACGGCAAACAGGTAGACATACACACCCTGAGCAACGATCAGACCCAGATAGAGCGGCGCCTGCAGCCAACGGCTCCAAAAAATAATCTCGGCCAGGCCGATCAGGGCAGCAGTGCGGTATCTGTTTGTCTTGGTCGTGGTCTCACTCATAAAATCCTCATCAAAAAATACAACTTCACAAATCCCGGGCGCCGGACATTAACATCATCTGCCGGCCCAGGCCATAGGCGATACCGCCATGCGGCGGGCAGCAGTATAGCATGTAACAAGCGACAAACAACGCTTAAACAGCGGGTTCACATATCCTGAGCGATTTAAACAATATTGCCCGAGTCCTATCGCGAACGCCTATTTACGGATTGGGAATATGGAAATGGCTTCAATATTATTTTGTCATGTCAGAGTTAATGTGTTGATGCCCTTTAGTGGCATAAAGGGTAAAGACCCGTCTCCACAACAAGGCAGAACTGGACACCGGCTTCGGCTTTGGCATCGCGTCGCTCTACCGCGTACATCCATATACGCGTTCGCCTGTGACGGTATAAAAATACACGATGCGCTTCAATATCACCCGTCTTGCCGGTGAAAACCGGCAGCCATTCAAAGACTATACTGAACACCGGTTTTCACCGGTGTAACGGTTGAATATCATTTAAGACAACACTGTTCCTGACGGTGTGACGGAAAATGAAGGTTCCAGTGTTTCTGTAAGTTCCGTCTTGCCGTGTATTGAAGCACGCCCCGGCATGTAGTAAGCCGGGACCGGTAACCAGAAGAATGAATAAAAATCGTAGATCGCATCGACTGGGCACCAGCTTTCACCGGTGTTACGCCAGGTAAATATTCCGCTTTGTAGGGTGCGCACGGAGACTGTGAAAGTATTCTGAAATATACCAAAATACCTGAATTTGTAGGTATGCGGTGAGCTCCGCGAACCGCAACAATCCAGCGGTTACGATGCCTGCTATGGTGCGCTTCGTGCCTCAGCGGCACCCTACAATGAATACTTTCACAGTCTCACGGCGCACCATTTGTGAACTTCAACCCACGCGCCCGCGAAGGGCGCGACCGCAGTTGATCCTGGATATGACCAGCCACCAGCGTTTCAATCCACGCGCCCGCAGTCAACACCATTCCTGGCGTAAAAGGCGCACAACAATTCGTGGTTCATCCCCACGCATTTTGGGAACACCAGTCGGTTAGAATTTGTAACCGACTGGCCGCCGGTTCATCCCAACGCATGTGGGGAACACCAACTATTCGAAAATTTCGAATAGTTCAAAAACGGTTCATCCCCACGCATGTGGGGAACACGTAGCTCTTCTCCAAAAGGCCCTTCATACATCTAAAAATGCATCGGCTTCGCTGGCGAAAACGCCTCCATTTACCGGCGCAGTAGGTGCGCAGGCTTTGCGTCCAAGCCACACACTCCATACTGGATCAGCCAACGCGGTTGAAACTTTTTCCAATACGCCACGCGAGCCGCTTACCACCACGCCAAAAGCTGCATCATATAAATACTGGCGATACGTTACATGGGTATTCTTGATTTATTGAAATAAAACAAGCGCTCGCAATACGCAAGCGCATGTAAGGCCATGACTTTTATTGTTAAAGAATCCCGGGGATCGGCCGTTGACATGATTATGCAATGTAATTACAATGTGATTACTTTACTGGAGTCCAAAATTATGAAAGCAAAGTTGATCCAAATCGGCAATTCCAAAGGCATCAGGCTGCCGAAAAACATACTTGATCAATGCCACCTCGAAGACGAGGTCGAGCTTGAAATTGAAGACAACCACCTGGTTATCACACCTGTCGGCAAAACACGCGCCGGCTGGGCAAACGCTTTCGCTGATATGGCGCAAAAGGGTGATGACGCGCTTCTGGATCAGGATTCCTTACCCCACACCAAATGGGATGAAACCGAATGGCAGTGGTAATCAACCGCTTTGATGTATACCTTGTCTCCCTCGATCCAACACAGGGACATGAAATTAAAAAAACCCGGCCCTGCGTCGTTATTTCACCTAATGAGATGAATCACTTCATCGGCACTTTAATCGTAGCCCCAATGACAACCAAAGGCCGCGGTTATCCATCGCGTATCCCTGTCACTTTCCAGGGTAAAAAAGGGCAAATAATTCTTGATCAAATCCGCACCGTCGACAAACAGCGCCTGGTAAAAAAACTCGGTAAAATCAGCAACCCGGTTGCAACCAAAACACTTGGCGTTTTGCAGGAGATGTTTGCGGAGTAACATATCACCTGCTTAAGTTCGTAGCCGATTTATCCGTTTTTAAGGACGTTCTAATTAATTATCATATCTCGTTCCCACGTTCTGCGTGGGAACAGCGCACAACCTAAATATGTGGGTTGTAGTGAGCTCCGCGAACCGCAACAATTAAGCGGTGGCGATGCTCGCTATGGTGCGCTTCATGCTTTAGCGGTACCCTACAAAGAATACTTTCACAGTCTCAAAGCGTGGGAATGAGGTATTTTTAATGACTCAGTCATAAGCGGGATTGATCTTGATATGCCGGTAATTATAGATATATGCCAACATATTCAGATATGCAAGTCGTCAAGCGTTTACCCTGGTTACGCAGTTGCATGGGTTTTTATCTCGTTCCCACGCTCTGCGTGGGAACGTCATGTAACCTTAATATGTTGGTTGTGGTGAGATCCGCGAACCGCAATTTGAACCAGGTTGCGGAACACCTGGCGCGAAGCGCCCACCTTATGTAATGGAGAAATGCATTCCCACGCAGTGCGCGGGAACGAGACAATAAACTTTCTAAGCTGCCTGTGCGGCAGTGAACAGATTGATTCCGTAGGCGTCTCGCCAGGCTGCTTTCTAAGCAGCCTGTGCGGCAGTGAACTAGCATTGCCGCACCTAACGCCAGAATTGTTGTTTCTAAGCTGCCTGTGCGGCAGTGAACCGGTTAGTATTCTGCATTCGCTCAATAACTCATTTCTAAGCTGCCTGTGCGGCAGTGAACCTCATCGGTGCGGGTTAGATTTATCTTAGCTATTTCTAAGCTGCCTGTGCGGCAGTGAACGGCCATAGGGAAGATCGACATCGGCGTTGCATTTTCTAAGCTGCCTGTGCGGCAGTGAACGTAAAAGGCTGCACTGAGATAAAGCGTCATGTTTTCTAAGCTGCCTGTGCGGCAGTGAACGCCGCCATTGGCCGTATGAACCCTCTGGTTCTTTTCTAAGCTGCCTGTGCGGCAGTGAACCTAT
>JAKEGK010000134.1 GCA_022627515.1 Gammaproteobacteria bacterium | reverse complement strand
TGGGTGAGCGCTTTATCGGGTAATAACTCGCTGTTTCTGTTCTGCGCCCCCTGTTGGGTTTGCTGATTTTCCGTAACATCATTGCCCACACAGATCACGCCAACCACCTTTGCGCTGATACCGTGCAATACCCTGACTGTCCAGGAAATCATTTTGCTGCGGCCATTGCAGGTGCGGCATTGCTTCCTGATGCACATCTGGCTGGTCAACGAGTCAGGATCCTGCTGCAACGCCGTAACCACTTTGGTGGGAAGATTTGCTTCAATGTTATTGCCAAATAAATCATTGGCGTATTGATTTGCGAACACGATTTTTCCGGACAGATCCAGCTTGATAATCGCGCTTCCCGCACCTTCAATAATGCTGCGGTACAACTCTTCTTCTATGCTGGCATTCTTGTATTCACGAAAAACGAACACCTTGCCGCATACGCGGCCTTTGTCGAACAACGGAAGAGTGACGAACACTATCGAAAGGATGGAACCGTCTTTGCGGGTAATGTTGGCGCCTTTGTGTAAATGGGAACAGCCGACACTTTTAACAGCGGCGCACTCTGTTGCGCCAAGTGACGCAATGGCATCTACTTTGAATTTGACAGCATCAAAAAAATTTTTACCCAACAGGTTGGATGTCTGCCAACCCAACAGACGCTCAGCCGCTTCATTAAGAAATAAAAGCTTGCCGTCATTATCCAGCGCAAACGCACCCTCGCCTCTGACCGTTGTGATCTGGAGCAATTCGCCTTTGCTGATACCATTTACTAAATTGAGCTGATGCTGCAATGTGACCACCGTTTTGCTACGTATGCGTCAACGAATGAGCTTATCGTTATCATCGATACTATGCCACTCTTTCGTTGCTTTACCAATAAAGAATTACTCATTGGCTATACAGTTCCATTGTACATTTTTTAATCGGTCCGTCAAAAGGTAAAACAGTGGTAACTGATAATTCATTAATACTAGCAGGTATTTAGGAGCGTGCGGCCAATCTGAGCCGCAGGGCGTTGATTTTAATGAAACCTTCCGCGTCCTTCTGATTGTAAGCACCCGCGTCGTCTTCGAAAGTCGCAATCCGGGCGTTAAACAGACTATCGGTTTCAGAATCCCGGCCCAGGATAATTACATTACCTTTATATAATTTAATACGCACCCGGCCATTAACAGTTGACTGGGAAGCATCAATCAGCGATTGCAAGGCCTTTCGTTCCGGCGTCCACCAGTACCCATTGTAAATAAGGCTGGCGTAGCGGGGCATTATGTCGTCCTTCAGGTGGGCGATTTCCCGATCCAGAGTAATGGACTCGATGGCCCGGTGCGCCTTCAGCATAACGGTTCCCGCAGGCGTTTCATAACAGCCCCGGGATTTGATACCCACATAACGGTTTTCCACGATATCCGCCCGGCCAATACCGTTTGCCGCCGCCAGTTTGTTCAGCTTTTCCATGACTTGCGCCGGACTCATAGCCTTGCCGTCGATTTCGACGATGTCACCCTGACGGTAAGTCAGTTCCAACATGGTGGGTTCGTCCGGCGCCTTTTCCGGCGAAACTGTCCAGCGCCACATGTCTTCTTCCGCCTCAGTCCAGGTGTTTTCGAGGACACCACCTTCGTAGGAGATATGCAGCAGATTCGCATCCATGGAATAAGGTGATTCCTTGCCGCGTTTTTTCTCCACGCTGATACCGTGCTGCTCGGCGTATTCCAGCAATTTTGTACGGGAATTAAGATCCCACTCGCGCCAGGGTGCGATAACGCGAATTTCGGGTTTTAGCGCGTAATATCCCAGTTCAAAACGAACCTGGTCGTTGCCTTTACCGGTTGCGCCATGCGCGACCGCGTCGGCTCCTGTTTCATTGGCGATTTCGATTTGCCGCTTGGCGATCAGGGGACGGGCGATGGACGTGCCCAATAGATATTCGCCTTCGTAAATTGCATTGGCGCGAAACATGGGGAATACAAAGTCGCGGGCAAACTCTTCGCGCAGATCGTCGACGTAGATTTCTTTTGCTCCGGCTGCACGGGCTTTTTGCCGGGCAGGCTCCACCTCTTCACCTTGCCCGATATCCGCAGTGAACGTCACCACTTCACAGTGATATTCGTCCTGCAGCCACTTCAGGATAATGGAGGTATCGAGCCCCCCGGAATAAGCCAATACCACTTTTTTAACATCTGCTTTTGCCACTCTTGCCATACTAACCTTTCTGCCTGATGGAACATATACGTAGGAATCCGGGATTATAGGGGTTTAACGCAGACGATGAAACCTGATTTTTAGGTAGGCAACTTCACTCTTTTTTCAGTAGCAAAACTCCCGGCTTGCAGTGATTGGCGGGATGGATTCTGGCTAAGGCACTGAATGGCAAAAGTAAGGAACGGCTATTCGAGATAGTCGGAAAGGATGCCGGTGGTTTGTCGCAGACGCAAGCTCAGCAGTTTGGCGATTTTTTTTAATATCCGGTTGCCTAACGCGGGATACTCTTCGTTTAATCGATCGAAATGAAATTTGGTGATCAGCACCAGGGTGGTATCTTCCACGGCAATGGTGGTGGCGGAATGCGGTAATTCATCCAGCAGCGCCATCTCACCCATGGTCTTGCCGGGGCGAATGGTGGTCAGGCGCTTGGCGTTGCCGTCGTTTTCCTTGTACACATCGACCCTGCCATCAATCACGAGGCACATAAAACTGCCTTTGCCCCCTTCCTTGAAAATCGTAGTTCCCTTTTTCACGCTGTAAGCGCGGGCATAACTGGCAATGATTTCCGTGTCCGAACGGGGACAGTCATTAAACATTTGCGCGCTTTCAATCATGTCGCACAATTCATGCTTAAAAGACTCACCTTCGCCGATCAGCTCCATGGAAAGATCTTCTGCCGCCGCACCCATCGCAATTGTTCCTTTGGTTGATGTTACAAAATATACCCTGCTTGGTCTGGAATAGCGGTCGAAACGGCGGTTTCTGGAGTGATCCGATTCACATATTTCTGCCAAATTTCAAGAAAACCCGTGCAATATAATTGCAAGACTATCCATGTTGCCACGCCTTAATTTTGGGACAGAAAAAGACGGGCAATGGGCGCCTGATTACCCGCTAATACAGTATGAGTGAAACAAGCGCCCGAATGCTGAAAAATGATTAGATTTATTTTGCGGCGGCTGCGGCTTTTTGTTTTTGCTGGCTGCTGCGGCGCAAACGGCTCAACAAACGCCGCGCCATTTCGCCAAACATTTCCGTCTGGGTGGGATGCGGATGGATGGCGTTAGCCACCTGTTCCAGTGTCATCTCCCCGGACACCATCATCACGCCTTCACCCACCAGGGTATTGGCATGATCGGCAAGGTAATGCACACCGATGACGCGATGGTTTTTCTTGTCCGCGACGATTTTGATCATGCCATGCAGTTCATTGTTGATCATCGCCTTGGCGTCAATATTCATGGGCATTTTCACTTCCACGGCATCGATGCCCTGCGCTTTCGCCTGCTCGGCGGACAACCCGACAAACGCCGCCTCAGGGCGGGTAAAGATCACACCGGAATCCTTGTTTTGATCGTACTTCATATCTTCGCCCAGCAGGTTGGCGGCGGCAACGCGTCCCTGTTGTCCCGCGGTATGCGCCAGCATGTAACCGCCAATCACATCACCCACGGCGAAAATGTGCGGAACACTGGTGCGGCAACGGGCGTCGGCTTTAATGACGCCATTCTCCATTTGCACGCCAGCGTTCTGCAGCTGCAATGGATTAAGATCGGGACGTTTTCCGGTCGCCATGAGCACATAGTCGCAGGCGTAACGGTGTTTACTGCCTTCAACGCTTTCAAACACTAATTGTGTTTTACGCTTGTTGCTGCGGTGTTTGATTTCTTCCACTTTGGCGGAAGTGAAGATCTTGATATTGGGATCGCTGTTCAGCACCTCGGTTAACTGCTTGGCGATCTCCGGTTCCACTTCGGCCAGGATGCGGTCCTTGCCCTCCACCAGCACCACTTCGGCGCCAAAGTCCTGAAAGATTTGCGCCATTTCCACTCCGATCGCGCCGCCTCCGATAATGCCGATCTTTTTCGGCACAGTTTCCAAAAACCATACCGTGTCGGACGTTAATACATCACCGGTTTTCAAACCATCAATAGCGCCGGGAATCGGCGGCACAAACGGCGGCGCGCCGGTGGCGATCACCGCCGCGCCAAAAGTAATGTGTTCGCCTTTACTGCCATCACCTTGTTTGGCGCGCTTGTGCGGATTGTCGCTGTTGCCGGAGGTATCGACAAACACGCGGTGATCCGTTTCAAATAACGCAAATCCCTGAATCACTTTGATGCGCACTCCAGTGTCGGTCTTCAGCGCCATGTCGCCGCGGGTTTCCAGCACATGGCGCCGCGTGGCTTCGAGTTTTTCCCAGTTCAGTTTTGCCTTGGTGGTTCCTTCCACGCCCAGGTGTTCATCATGGGCGCGGTCACGGATGCGGTCAGCGGCGGCGCGCCAGGCCTTGGAAGGAATACAGCCGCGCCACAAACATTCGCCGCCGGGATACTTGGAATCATTAATCATGGCGACTTTCAAACCGTGCGAGGCCAGATCGCGTGCGCAATCCTCGCCACCGGGTCCGCCGCCGATTATCACCACATCGTAATCCCAGTCACCCTCGGGAATCGCCGGACCAATCGGCCCCATCCATTCTTCGGGGTTTTCGATTTTTTGTTTCAGGGTATTCAAATACTGCGCGACTTCCGCGCCATTCACCACGCGGTGGTCGGCGGTTACGGTCAATGGCATGCCTTCGGGACCGGCCGAAGAAATGGCGAGAATCGCCGCGGTACCCGGTGTGGGTATGGCGTCAAAATAACTCACACCCAGCATGCCCATGTTGGAAACCATGAAAGTAGGGTTAGCGTATTCTTCCGGAGCGAGACGGCGCCGGCGGCCACGGTCAACCAGGTCGGACCAGATTTCATGAAGTTCCTCAAGGCTGCGGGATTCGCAATGCCGCAATACCGGAACAACCAGGCCGCCGCCTTCCGCGGCTACCGCCATACCGACATCCACCTGGTCGCGCTCCACGAGTTTGTCCACCGGCTGGTAACACCAGTTTATGGTGGGATGTTTTTTCATAGCCAACGCACACGCCTTGGCTATGGCTACGGTAACGGATACACCTTTGGCTTTGGAGGCCTTAATCAATGCTGCCGGTTGCGCGTTTATCGACACACGGAATGTCGGCATGGTTAAGGAGGCGGTCATTGAATGACTGACCGCGCGTTCCATCGCGGTCATGGGACGCCCATGCCCGGGCACTTGCACTTCCGGCATCACGTGCGCGGGTGTGACCTCCATGACTTCGGAAGGACGCTGCAACGGTTGCGCGCGGCGCACATCCGCCGCCACAATTACGCCGTTAGCGCCGGAGCCTTTCAAGGTATTCAAATTAACATGCAGGGAACCGGCAAGCTTTCTCGCAAATGGCGTGGCGTATTTATTGTCGGGGCGCGCCGCCGGTTTGCCGGTGACGATCATATGTAACTCAGGCGCTTTGTGTCCCGGCGCCGGATGGGCCGCCGCAATCAGGTGGCGTTTGTCCTGCTTGGAAGGACTGGTGACATCTTCATCTTTGGCGGCAACCGTTGTCACGCTGCCTTCCTTGATAACCTGTGACGCGTCGTCCACCAGATAGGCCATCGCTCCGCCCACCGGCAGCACGCTGTCCACTTCGGCAATGGGACCGGACAGGTAACCTTCGCGGAACACTTCCACATCCATGATGGCTTTGTCAGTTTCGACCTGCGCCACCACATCACCGCGCTCTATCCTGTCGCCGAGCTTTTTTTCCCAGCTCACCACCACGCCTTCGGTCATGGTGTCGGATAACTGCGGCATCTTGATCACATGGGATGCGCCTGCCGGCTTTCTGGAAACCGGCTCGGGCGCAGCTTTTGATTCGGCCGCAGTAATAGGCGCTTTCGCTTCTGCGCCCTGCGCTTCACCGGCGTTTGCCACCAGATAGGCAATTGCATCACCGACAGCCACCACGCTGTCAACATTTGCAATGGGACCGGATAAATAACCTTCCCGAAATACTTCCACATCCATAATGGCCTTGTCCGTTTCAACGGTGGCAACAATATCACCGCGTTCGACCTTGTCGCCGATTTGTTTTTCCCAGCTCACCACCACGCCTTCAGTCATGGTATCGGAAAGCTGGGGCATTTTAATTACATACGGTTCAGACATAGCAGCTATATACTTTGATGTTAATTTTTACCTGGCAGTTAACTAATATTTCGTCGTTAACCAATTACTTCGACGTTAACCAATGTGTATCCCCGGTTTACAGATCATTCGGCTTGTTGATTACTTCCTGGTTATAGCTTCCTTTATTTACCGAACATCTTTAATACGGCCTTAACCACATCGTTCGCATTGGGAATGGTGGCTTTTTCCAGCGTGCGGTTAAACGGGATGGGTACGGTAGCCGCAGACACCCGCACCGGCGCCGCATCCAGCTCAAAGAAACACTCTTCATTGATAATCGCCATCACTTCCGCGCCAACGCCGACCATGGGTTCGGCTTCTTCAACGATAACGGCGCGGTGGGTTTTGGAAACGGATTCCGCAATGCCGGCCCGGTCCAGCGGACTCAAGGCATAAAGATCCACCACTTCCGCGTCGATTCCATGTTGTTTGGAAAGCACGTCAGCGGCCTGCAGGCACCAGTGCACCGAGATGTTGTAGCCGAACAGGGTAACGTCTTTACCGTGACGCGCCACTTCGGAACCTTCCAGCGGATGAAAATATTCCCCGTCCGGCACCTCACCTTTCATGTTGTACATCAGTTCATGCTCGTTGATGAACACCGGATCATTGCAACGCACGCCGGACTTGATCAAACCATAAGCCTGTTTGGGATTGGACGGCGTGACCACCCGCAATCCGGCGATACCCATGAAGACTTTTTCCATGCGCGCCGAGTGTTGCGCGCCTAATTGATGCGCGGTTCCACCGGGTGTGCGAATCACCACGGGAGCCGTCAGCTGACCGCCGGACATATAGCGTACTTTTGCCGCGCTGTTGGCGATCTGGTCCATCGCCAGCCAGGCAAAGTTGACAGACATGATTTCAATTATCGGGCGCACTCCCACGAAGGACGCGCCGATACCGACACCGGTGTAACCGTTTTCAGAAATCGGGGTATCGATAACCCGTTCCGGTCCATACTTGTCATACAATCCCTGAGTGGCTTTATAAGTGCCGCCCGCGACACCAATGTCTTCACCCATGCAAATCACCAGCGGATCACGCGCCATTTCTTCATCATGCGCGCGGCGAATCGCTTCCCAATACATTAAATCAGCCATTACTTCGCCCCTCCGCGTACATATGGATCATTCTCCGCCAATACATATTTTTCCAGTTCCTCGACCCTGGGTTCCGGCGATTCCTCGGCAAATTTGATGACGCCGTTTTCGATCTCATCAATAATCTCTTTATCCAGTGCGCTGTAATCATCCTGCGTCATATCACCGGCCTTGATCATCCGGTCGCGCAGAATCAGCACCGGATCGCGCCTGGCCCACTCCTGTTCTTCTTCCTTGGCGCGGTAAGCGTTGGAATCGGACATGGAATGACCGCGGTAACGATAGGTTTTCAGTTCCAGAAAATAAGGACCCTTGCCGGAACGAACATAGTTAACGGCTTCCTGCGCCGCCTGATAAACCACTTCGATATCCTGGCCATCGACTTGTTTGGCAGGCATGTCATAACCGCAAACCCGCTTGTATTGATCCAATACCGCGGTGGAACGGTCAATGCGGGTGCCGATACCATACAAATTATTTTCGCAAACAAACAGCACAGGCAATTGCCAAATCTTCGCCATGTTCAATGATTCATGGAACGAACCCTGGTTGTTGGCCGCGTCACCCAGGAAACAAATGGAAATCTCATCGCCGCCTTTCATCTTGATGCCTTTGGCGATACCCACGGCCAAGGGGAAAGGACCACCCACCAGCGCGTAACCACCCATAAAACGATAACGCACATCAAAGATATGCATGGAACCGCCACGGCCTTTACTGGAACCGGTTTCCTTGCCATATAATTCCGCCATGACTTCACGCGGTGGCGCGCCGCACAAAATCGCATGCACATGATCGCGGTAACCGGTAATCACATAATCATGACCGGCTTTCGCCGCTGCAAGCACGCCATGGGCGCACGCTTCCTGGCCGGGATACAAATGTAAAAATCCGCCGATCTTGCGTTCAACGTAAGCTTCATAACAACGTTCTTCAAAACGCCGCGCGTAAAGCATGCTGCGAAGCAGCCGTTTTTTGTCAGCCGTACTTAATTGGCTCATTGTTCACCTAATCTTGTTTAACTATTTTGTTTGGGATTTAAAACTTCCAGGCAGACTCAACTATGACCTGACCTGTTGCTGAAGTTTCTGAATAAAATAAGCCGCGAGGTATCGTTCTTTTTTGCAAAGCGTTTTCGTGCCGTGTCCTGGCGCGTGGAATGCTGATTAAATGTTGATTAACCATGCAATCCTTGGCTGCCGCACGCACTTCATCATCTTTGCCGTTGACTTGACCCCAGGGCATCGAAAACGCGATATCATCGTTGTTTTGCGCCACAAGGTCAAGTTTAAGGCGCAAGACAAATTATCGGGCTGGCATAATTAATTTTTTGCGATCAACAGGTTACAAAGATTTAAGGAGTGCCGCGAACAATAAAAACTGTCGCGGGTTGGCGCGGGTTTTAGCGAAAACGTGGTGCAAACCGATGCATGCACAGCGATTTAGACGCATCATGATACACGCCTGCTAGGCCGCAAATTCAATTTCATACCCGCCAAATTTACGGATATTGATGACACCGCTATCAAGAATCAAATACTGGCCCTTGATGCCCAACAGCGCGCCGGTAACGTTGGGTGTTTTATCAAAACTCAATGACGCGACTTTGGCGGGATACTCCAGCACCGGATATTCAATGCCGGTGACGGCTTCATCCGGCAACATGCGAATACTGCTTGCAGGCAAGGTATCTTCGAGCTGTTTTATTTCCATTTCGCACTGCGCAAAAATATCATCACGCTGCGCCGCCAGGTCCAAAGGCTCGGGATCGCCTTTTAACATCTTGCGCCAGTCTGTCTTATCCGCCACATGATTTTTGATGATCACTTCCATCAGGCCGGAGATATGCCGGCTGGCAACGCGATACATGGGCAACGCCTGCGTTGCTCCCTGATCAATCCAGCGCATGGGTATTTGTGTGTGCCGGGTGATTCCCACCTTGATTCCCGAAGAATTGGCAAGATACACAATATGATCCTGCATGCAGTGGGACAGTGCCCACTCGGCATCGCGGCAAGTGCCTTTGGCAAAATGACACAGTTCGGGTTTCACAATACAACTGTCGCACTCGGCAAGTGTGCGCATACAGGGAAAACAATAACCCTGGTTAAAACTTTTACTGGTCTTGCGCCCGCAGGCGATGCAATTGATTGTGCCGGTAAAAGCTAACGAGATTTTTTTCCCGAAGAATTCATTGAGCGCAACCAGGTTGTCACCCACCGGCAAACTGTAAGTTACCGGCCGGGTATTTTCCGAAATCATTTTTCTGAGATTGCCTTTCATGAATTACCTTTCATAGATTAAAAACAGCTCCTTACTAAAGTATGAGGCTTTATTTTTTGAAGCTCTTAGTAAGTCAAATTTCGGAGTTCATTTTCATGGTATCACGGCAAAGCGTGGTAAACCTACGAACTCCGAAACTTGAGTTAGTAAAATGAAATCCATTGCTTATGCTTGTTGCGCATTATTATACGTTGTGTTTGCTGATCCACTCATACCACTGCTGATATGCCGCACTGTTAAACGCCGCCACCACTGGCCGCGGCTCCAAAGCCGCGGTAAATATTGCGTCTCCTTTTAAGGTCGAGCTTACACCGCCGGCTTCTTCCAAAATTAATGCGCCCGCCGCATAGTCCCACAATTTCTGGCCACCATGGACATACAATTGAATCCGCCCCGCCGCCAGCCAGCACCATTCCAGGGCGCAGGAACCGAAATTACGCTGTGAACGGAAGGGATGTTCCGCCACCAGCGCGGTTAATACCGGACCGCGCAAGCGTTTCAAATCCACCACCGCGATCATTTGTTTCAGCGGCCTCATTTGATCATGTATGGCAACCGTTGACAACGCCGCGCCATTCAACCAACAGCCTTCACCGCGTATTGCCGTAAAACATTCGTCGCGTACCGGATCATAAATCAGGCCCAATTGCGGCTGATGATGTTCAATCAACGCCAGTGACACGCCAAACAACGGAATGCCGCTGGCGAAATTACTGGTGCCGTCCAGAGGATCAAGACACCATACTGCATCGCTCTGCAGCATGCGCTGCTGTTCCGCAACCGGCATCTCTTCACCCAGAAACGCCACCTCCGGCCACTGTCTCCGCAATGCTGATGCAATGTGCTGCTGTACCGCGTTATCGGCTTCCGTCACCACACTGCCGTCATTCTTGGCGTGTTGCGCAAAGTGTTGTGAAGTAAAACGCGGCATCAGTTCTGCCTGAGCGGCATCTCTGACAATGCGGCTTAATTCCGCTAATATGGTTTGGTAGTGCATACTTGTTTTTTGTTCAGTTGCTTTTGCTTTTAAGTTCACTTTTATAGTGGGCCGGCCGGATCGCCACAGTATTAGTGACTTTAGTGCAGATTTCGCCATCACTGCGGTACAGCGCATACTCAAAGGTTGGCGTGCTGCGTCCGGTTTGTTCCAGTTCCCGTCTGATCTTTTGAAACAGCGTTTCCTCAAACTCAAAGCGTAACTCAAGATCACTTTTGCCTTCCCGCACAAAATCAATGCTCATGGCGCGGGTCCAGACCGAATAACCGGGAAAACGCTTCACGCAGGCCAGCGCCGCAATGGGATCAGCCAGCGAGGCCTGATAACCGCCAAACATGGCATCACCCATATTCCTGGAAAAAGCGTTTAAAGGTAACTTGATTCTGACCCGGCTCCAGTCATCCGGCAGTTCCAGCACCTTGACCCCCATGAAAAAGAACGGCGGATACCATTCAATGCGCCGTTTTGGCGAAAGGAAAGAAAGTTTGCGAAGTATTCGCAGGACGTTCATGAAAAACAGATCTCCATTTCCGGCACGGCTTATTTAAAATCGCCCCAAAGCGCCTGCAAAATGGCGATTGCGGCCAATGCCGCGGTTTCCGTGCGTAATATACGCGGCCCCATCGCCACGGCAATTGCGCCTGACTCCATTAACCGCGTCCTTTCTTCAGCCGACCAGCCGCCTTCGGGACCCGCAAAAATGGCGACGCGGCTTTTGTGGTTCAAATCAAGGTTAACCAAAGAGACTGTTGATCGGTGATCCAATACCACCATTGATTGATCCTTGATGGCGGAGATTTTATCGACGCAATGTTGCAATGTTTGCACGGCGTGCACGGCAGGCATAACAACCCGGCCACTTTGCTCGCAGGCGCTGTTGACGACGCCCTGCCAGTGACTTTGTTTTTTCTGCGCGCGATTCTCCTCGAGATGCACAGCCATATGTTGCGTCGTAACCGGGTAGATAGCACTGACGCCCAATTCCACGGATTTTTGCAACGTGTAATCCATGCGCTCACCGCGCGACACGCCTTGCACCAGCGAAATGAACAGTGGTGATTCGGTGGCGCGTTCCTCATGACTGAGCAACTTAACGATCACCTCGCGTTTACCGGTTGCTTCAATCACCCCCGTATACTCACCGCCCTGACCGTTAAATACGATAATTTGGTCAGAAGGTTTTAAGCGCAGTACTTTTGCAATATGCGTCGCCGACTGCGCGTCCAGGATAATAGTTCCGCCCACTTGCAGTGGCTGTGCCTGATAAATTCGCGGGATTCTCATTGATAGAGCGCCAATTCAGCCTTATATAAAGGTATTCACGGAATTTTACCGCGGCTCGCGGTTTTCACAGCATTCTTTAATATTATACTTTTGTGTAATAATAGGCATCCATCACAAGGATTCACCACAAGCCATGCTGTCATTCATGTAATTATCCATGCAATCACTAACTATTACCCAACCTGACGACTGGCATCTGCATATCCGCGATGGCCTGATGCTGCAAACGGTGCTGCCTCATACCGCGCGGCAATTTGCGCGCGCGATCATTATGCCGAATTTAAAACCTCCGGTAACCACTACCCGGCAGGCGCTGGCCTATCGCGAGCGTATCCTTGCCGCGCTGCCGGGTGAAACCGGTTTCGAACCCTTGATGACGCTCTATTTGACCGATAACACCTCGGCGGCGGAAATCCGCGAGGCCAGGCAAAGCGGCCATGTTCACGCGGTGAAATATTATCCCGCCGGCGCCACCACCAACTCCGACAGCGGTGTTACCGATATCCGCAAAGTATACGCCACCCTGGAAGCAATGGCCGAACAGGATATACCCTTGCTGGTGCATGGCGAAGTAGTCGACAATACGGTGGATATATTCGATCGTGAAAAAATTTTCATCGACAGGATACTCAATCCGGTACACGAAAAAATTCCCTCACTACGCATCGTGTTTGAACACATCACCACGCACGAGGCAGTGCAATACGTGTTATCCGCTAATGACAATATTGCCGCCACTATTACTCCCCATCACCTGTTGTTTAACCGCAATGCCATGTTAGTGGGCGGTATCCGGCCGCACTTTTATTGTTTGCCGGTATTGAAACGCCAAACTCACCAGCAGGCATTAATCGAAGCCGCCACAAGTGGCAGCCCCAAATTTTTTCTGGGAACCGACAGCGCGCCGCACGCTCAAACCGCCAAGGAAACCGCCTGCGGCTGCGCCGGGATTTACAGCGCTCATGCCGCCATGGAATTTTATGCTTTGGCGTTCGAACCAGCGGGCAAGCTTGACCGGCTGGAAGGTTTTGCCAGCCACTTCGGCGCGGATTTCTATCGGCTGCCCCGCAATACGGGGGAAATCACCCTGATCAGGGAATCCTGGCGGGTGCCCGATCACTACGCCGCGGGCAATGAACAACTCATTCCTCTTCTGGCGGGCGAATCCCTGCCCTGGAAACTGACGCAACAGAGCAACTAAGCGGCAATCATTGCGCATGACAAACAAACTTACAGCAGCAGCCAAACTCATGTCGAACCGGTTCCGCGGTTTTCTACCTGTCGTGGTCGATGTGGAAACCGCCGGATTTAATGCGAAAACAGATGCGTTGCTGGAAATCGCCGCGGTTACGGTTGTATTCAACGAGGAAAGGCGGCTCACCGTCGGTGAAACCTATTCTACGCATATCCAGCCATTCCCCGGCGCGAATCTTGATAAAACCTCACTGGCATTTAATGGCATCGATCCGCATCATCCGTTCCGCTTTGCCGTGTCCGAATTTGACGCGCTAAAAACCATTTTTGAACCCATCCGCGCGGCGGTAAATGAACAAGCCTGCACGCGCGCCATATTGGTAGGCCACAATCCGGCGTTTGATCTGGCGTTTTTAAACGCGGCAGTCCAGCGCTCCGGCATAAAACGCAATCCGTTCCACCAGTTCAGCACGTTTGACACCGTGACTTTGGCGGGCCTGGCGTTTGGCCAGACCGTGCTGGCGCGGGCCATGATCGCCGCGGGTATTGAATGGAATAATGACCACGCGCACTCCGCAAAATATGATGCGGAAAAAACCGCGCAGTTGTTCTGTAAGATCGTGAATATGTGGGGAGAAGCGTTCCCTGGATGCCTCGAACAACCATTATAAAAAAATGAAGGCTGTCCATCTGGACAGCCTGACAACCTATTGCTGAGGGAGGGTTGTAAAACTTTTTAACAGTTAAGCCAAACGCTGTTAACTGCTTTGATCAACAGCGGCTTTGATCGTCAGCAGCTGTGATTGATTGTGATTGCAAACTGTAGTGATTTCGACCACCGGTTCGTTAAAACCACTGGTTTAAAGCACATAATTAATCGTTTTATGACTATCAGGCGCCGGCAACCGCATCCGATACCATCTTTTTCAGTTCGCCGCGCTGGTATAATTCCAGGGTGATATCACAACCGCCAATCAATTCGCCATTAATGTATAACTGTGGAAATGTAGGCCAATCGGCGTAGCGCGGCAGATTTTCAAAGATTTCCGGATCCGCCAGCACATTCACATAGGTGAATTCCTGACCACAAGCTTTCAGGGCTTCCGCCGCTCGGCTCGAGAATCCGCATTGCGGGATACTGGGTGTTCCTTTCATGTACAGAACCACGGGGTTCTCGGTTACTTGCTGATGAATTCGTTCCAGGACGTCCATTGATACTTAACCTCTTTTCATGCGGTTATATTGGTATAACCATACGACTAACGTTGAATAGCGAACTAGTCTACCAAAAATAACCAAGTAAACAAGTCAGATTTATCCTAATGTTAGGGCAAGTTGAGCTGCAGCCAATATTCCAGGAGGGATAGATGCCACAACTTGCTGCCCTGGATGCGCGTAAAATGCGCTTCGGGGGCTGCCAGGAGCTTGTCGACATAAGCGCGGTTGTATAGGCCGCGCTGGCGGCAGGTGGCGGAATTCAAAATGTCCCGCATCAGGTCGTAAAATTCACCCCGCACGTATTTCAGCGCCGGCATAGGGAAATAACCTTTAGGCCGGTCAATGACGGCATCCGGCAACAGGCCGCGGGCGATTTTCTTCAAGACATATTTGCCGTTCTCCTTGAGTTTCAGCTCCGGCGGCATTTGAGCCGCCAGTTCGACCAGCTCGTGGTCCAGAAAAGGCACTCTGGCTTCCAGACCCCAGGCCATGGTCATATTGTCGACGCGCTTGACCGGGTCATCCACAATCAGGGTGGTCACATCCAAGTTAAACACGCGGTCCATGAACTCATCGCCTCTTATGGTGGCAAAGCGCTGCGCGATATATTGAGATGTATGATCCTCCCCCCGATAGCGGGCGCTCACCATTTCCAGAAATTCATCATGGTCACGATCGAAATAATATTGCGAAAAACGCTCCAGATCGCTGCCAGTGGCCTGGTCCATCAACGGATACCAGAAATAACCGCCAAACACCTCATCCGCGCCCTGCCCGCTTTGCACAACCTTGATGTGCTTCGAAACCTGTTCCGACAACAAATAAAACGCCACAGCGTCCTGGCCAAACATGGGCTCCGCCATGTTTTGCACCGCTTCGGGCAAACGCTTTAATACCTCGCTGTTTGGGATATGAATCTTGTGGTGCAGTGTTTTGAACTTTTCAGCCACCGGATCGGAATATTCAAACTCGCTGCCTTTCTCGGCGCCGATATCTTCAAAACCAATGGAAAATGTCCGCAGGTCACTGACTCCCGCTTCCACTAACAATCCCACCAGCAAACTGGAATCCAGCCCCCCGGACAACAACACACCGACCGGCACATCAGCGATCACTTTGCGTTTTTCAACCGCCTGTCTGAGTTTTTCGTGAATGGCGTCAATCCACTCCTGCTCGGTTTTGGCCTGCGCCGGCCGGCAGGAACGCAGCTCCCAATAAGTTTTGCTGCTGACTGAACCGTCCGGCTTTACGGTCATGGTGCAGCCCGGCGGCAGTTTGCGAATGCCGTTGAAAATAGTGCGCGGCGCGGGAATCACCGCATGCAGGGTGAATTGATGATGCAAGGCCACCGCATCGATGGAAGTGTCCACGCTGCCGGCCGCCAGCAAGGCCTGGGTATTGGACGCAAAACGGAACTGGTTTTGAGTCTGACTATAATAAAGCGGCTTGATACCCAGACGGTCGCGCGCCAGAAACAGGATTTGTTTCTTGCTTTCCCAGATGGCGAACGCAAACATGCCGTGCAGCCGCTCCACGCAGCGATCTCCCCATTCCGCGAACGCCTTGATAATGACTTCCGTATCTCCGTGGGAAAAAAATGTGTAGCCTTTTTTAATCAATTCATTGCGCAACTGAGGATAATTGTAAATCGTCCCGTTAAACACAATACTCAAGCCGAGTTCCTTATCGGTCATCGGCTGATTAGCGCGACTGGACAAATCAATAATGGAAAGCCTGCGGTGCCCGAATGCCAGCACGCCATTACTGTAGTCACCCCCGCTATCCGGTCCGCGCCGAGTCAGCTTGTCCATCATGCGATGCACCGTTTCAAGAGAAGCGGGTTGTTTATCGAACCGCAATTCGCCGCAAATGCCGCACATATTTGTTGGTCTCTTTATTAAAAATAATAATTTCGCTCATTAAAGCAAAGGAATGTTTCGCGCCAGTTCAGGTTACAATACTTTTTGATCCTTGATGAATAAGGCGCGAGTTCATTTTCTTTGCGCGCCCAAAGAAAACGAACCAAAAGAAAGGGCGCCCGAAGACTCGCTGATCCTGCCTGGTGTAGCGCACCGGTTCTTCGGCGGATTCACAGTCAATTTTTATTTCGCGTTATTTTGAACCCCACCCGCCGCCACCCGCGGTTTCAATCGTCAGACGGTCGCCGGGTTTAACGGATAAACTTTGTTTGGCTTCAAGCCGCCGCCCGTTTAATTGATTAATTCCCGCTTTACCGCAAGCACCGCCGTTTAATCCCCAGGGTTGATGCCGGCGGCGTTCTGTCAGCAAAGTCAGTGTTGCCGGTTCCAGAAACTCAAATTCCCGGATAATCCCAGCGCCACCGTGATGCCGCCCCGCTCCGCCCGAACCTTCGCGCAATCCATAACGGCGGACGCGTAACGGATACAGGCTTTCCAATACTTCGACAGGCGTATTACGGGTATTGGTCATGTGGGTTTGCACGGCATCAATGCCATGCGCGGCCGGACCCGCGCCCATGCCGCCGCCGATGGTTTCATAATAATCCCATTGCCGGGTAACACCCGCGGTCGAATAGCGCGCTCCCATGGCGATGTTGTTCATACTGCCATGACTCGCCGCCGGGATTTGCCCGGGAATGGCCTGCGCCAGGGCGCCCAGTACCACGTCAACAATGCGTGTGCTGGTTTCGACGTTCCCTGCGGCAACTGCCGCCGGGCGCCTGGCATTAACCAGGCTTGCAGCTGGAGCCAGGATTTTGATATTACGAAACCGGCCTTGACATGCCGGCGTATAGGGTGGCATCAGACAGGAAAACACGTAATAAACAGCCGCCGCCGTAACCGGCAGGGGACAATTAATATTGCCGGCGGTTTGACCGGCGCTGCCGCTGAAATCAACCGTTGCTTTTTGATTTTTGATGTGTAAATTGACCTTGATCGGTATATCTGCATTGCCCACACCATCACTGTCCATGACGTCCGTGAATTCGTAATCACCGTCGGGAATTTGCAGCAGCGCAGCGGCGGCCAAACGCTCCGCGTAATCGTTAAGCTCAGTGACAGCAGCGTTAAAGGTGTCCGGCCCCATTTCCGTAACCAGGAGGCTAAGGCGCAACAAGCCGGTTTTGTTGGCGCTGATCTGCGCCGCAAAATCGCCATAACTCTGTTCCGGCACACTGGTTTGGCCCACCAACCGGTCCATCACATCGGGCAGAATTTTTGAATCGCGCATAAGGAAGGTGGGAGGAATCAGCAGGCCCTCTTCATCCAGAGTGCGTGAGATCGGCATGGAACCCGGTGTTTCTGAGCCAATATCCGCGTGATGCGCGCGGTTGGCAACGAATGCCATCAACCGGTCCGCCACATACAAGGGCGCAATAACTGTCACGTCCGGCAAATGTGTGCCGCCCATATACGGATCATTGAGTATCAACATGTCACCCGTTCGCCAGTCCAATTGACTGACAATATTACGCATCGCATACGCCATGCTGCCAATGTGCACGGGTATATGCGCCGCTTGTGCGCACAGCTCGCCTTGCGCGTCAAAAATGGCGCAAGAGTAATCCAGCCGGTCCTTGATGTTAGGGGAGAACGCAGTGCGTTGCAGCACGGCGCCCATTTCATCGCACACGGCTTCAACACGGCTGGCAAATATGCTCAATGCAATGGGCGACATGAATGGATTCTGCATGACAAGCCTGTAAACTTAGAAATATCCCTACTATCATATTGCATTATCAAGATCATTGCTCTAGGCTTTCCCCGACTGTTTAGCTCAACCTTTTTGAATATAAATTAATCATCTTTAAACCACGGTAACATTTGGAACCTTACTGTAATAAAAACAAGGAACACGACATATGAACCCACTCGATTCAATTCTTGGCACAATCATCTCCGGGTTTGTTCTTACGCTGGTGCTAGCGTTTATCGTCAGCGCTCTCTAAGCCGAACGAATCCGGTAATCTCAGGAAGATTTTACTTGGCGTTTATTTAACAGTTTTCCCTAACAACACAAACCAAAGGGTAAAGATCATGACGGAGTTAGTTTTTTTCGAGCGTTGGCTGCATTTCCTCGCCGGCATTGTCTGGATTGGATTGCTCTATTACTTCAATTTTGTTCAGGTCCCTGCGATAGCAGCGGCCGCTGCGGACAAAGAAGGCCCCGGACCCGCGGCAATCGGTAAATATGTTGCGCCACGCGCGCTACTCTGGTTCCGCTGGGCGGCGGTGGTAACCTGGATCGCGGGCGCCGGCCTGTTAAACAAGAATTTCGTCGCGGCATTCACGTTTCAGGACGGATTTGAAAATATCGGGATGGGCGCCTGGCTGGGCACGATCATGTTGTTCAATGTCTGGGTATTGATTTGGCCCAACCAGAAAAAAGTGCTGGGCATTGTCCAGGCTAGCGCCGACGATATTGCCAAAGCCAAACGCGTCGCGCTTTTGGCGTCACGGACCAACACCATGCTGTCCATTCCGATGTTGTTTTTTATGGCCAGTCATTCACACGGCGTATTCTAGCCGCTGCCTGCTGGTCAGGTTATCGCTTCAAACCCGGCGGAAGGCCGGGTTTGTGTTTATGGAGAGGGAAATCCCGCGGGGTAAATAACGGCGTTTATTTGCCCACGGCGGTTTTTACCGATACTATATTACTTTATTACTTTACACTTTTAGTTTCGGCAGTCTCTGGCGAGACTGCCGTTTTGTTTTTAAGGCGCAATCGAATCAATGGCAAATAATAAATTAATGAGAACCTATTCTCCGTTACCCGTTACCTTCACCCATGGCAGCGGTTGCTGGCTTTGGGACACTAAAGGCAATAAATATCTGGATGCATTATGCGGCATTGCCGTTACCGGCCTAGGTCATGCGCATCCGGCTATCAGTGAGGCTATTTGCGGGCAGGCTAAACGCTTGCTGCACACATCCAACCTGTTTGAGATCGATTTGCAAAAACAGCTGGCTGAAAAGCTCACGGCGCTGGCCGGAATGGATAATGTGTTCTTTTCCAATTCCGGCGCTGAAGCCAACGAAGCCGCCATTAAAATCGCGCGTCTTCATGGCCATAACAAAGGGATTAAACAGCCTGCCATTATTGTTACCGAGAACAGTTTTCATGGCAGAACCCTGGCGACACTCTCGGCTACCGGCAACCGGAAGGTGCAGGCCGGCTTTGAGCCTTTGGTAACCGGCTTTTCCCGGGCGCCTTATAACAATGTCGATGCATTGCACACCATTGCCAGCCATGACAAAAATATTGTCGCGGTGCTGGTTGAACCTTTACAGGGTGAAAGCGGCATTAATATTCCCGATGAAACCTATTTGCCAGCGATACGGGAAATATGCAATGAATACGGCTGGTTGATGATACTTGACGAAATCCAGACCGGCATGGGCCGCTCAGGAAAATGGTTTGCGTTTCAGCATTACAATTTTACGCCCGACATCATGACGCTTGCCAAAGCATTGGGAAACGGCGTTCCCATCGGCGCGTGCCTCGCGAAAGGCGAAGCCGCCCGGACATTTCAGCCCGGCAATCATGGCACAACATTTGGCGGCAACCCGCTTGCATGCCGCACGGCGCTGGCGGTTATCGAAGCCATTGAGCACAACGGGCTGGTGGAACGCGCCAGGCTTCTTGGTAATCGTATCCTGACAGGATTGAAACAAAACCTTTCATCGCATCCGCATGTCAAGGACATCCGGGGCAAGGGCCTGCTGATCGCCGTGGAACTGGATTCGCCCTGCAAGGAACTGGCGCAACGGGCGCTGGATATCGGCATCGTGGTTAATATCGCCAATGAAAACCGGATCCGCCTGTTGCCGCCATTGATTTTGAGTGACGATGAAGCCGATATGATTGTCACCAAGGTCAGCGAACTCGTTTCCGGGTTTAATCCCAAATAATTCAATACGGGTAACCGATATGGCCATTCGGCATTTTCTGACTTTATTTGATTTAAGCAGTGATGATTTGCAAAAGCTGGTTTACCGTGGCATCGAGCTGAAAGCCAAGCAAAGAGCCGGGGAAATCTATCAGCCGCTGAAGAACAAGGTGCTGGGGATGGTATTTGAGAAATCATCCACCCGCACCCGCGTGTCGTTCGAAGCCGGCATGGCGCAATTTGGCGGCCATGCCATTTTTCTCTCGCCGCGCGATACACAACTGGGCCGCGGTGAACCGATCGAAGACACGGCACGCGTGCTGTCCCGCATGGTTGATATCATCATGATCCGCACCTATGAGCATGAAAAGCTCGAAAGGTTTGCGTCCTATTCATTGGTGCCCGTGATTAACGCGTTGACGGATTTGCACCATCCATGTCAATTATTGGCGGACATTCAGACTTTTGTTGAACACCG
This sequence comes from Gammaproteobacteria bacterium, assembly GCA_022627515.1. Taxonomy (GTDB): domain Bacteria; phylum Pseudomonadota; class Gammaproteobacteria; order SZUA-152; family SZUA-152; genus JAKEGK01. Next base: position 23,233 of record JAKEGK010000134.1, on the reverse strand, counting down.
GGGCGATATTCAGGGTAAAACCGTGGCCTGGCTCGGTGATGGCAATAACATGTGCCATTCCTATATCCACGCCGCGCAGCAGCTGCAATTCAAACTGCGCATTGCCAGCCCCAGAGGATATGAACCGCTGCAGGAAGTACTGTCGCAAGCCCAGCCCGATATCGTCACCTTGTGTAACAATCCGATGGAAGCCGCCAGGGATGCCGACCTTATCGTGACCGATGTCTGGTCAAGCATGGGTCAGGAACAGCAGCAAAAGCAGCGCGAAGCGGCATTTAAAAATTATCAGGTTAACCGGAAAATCATGGCGGCAGCAAAGGCGGATGCGCTGTTTATGCATTGCCTGCCGGCGCATCGTGGCGAGGAAGTTGCCGCGGACGTTATTGATGGAGAACAAAGCGTGGTCTGGGATGAAGCGGAAAATCGCCTGCACTCGCAAAAAGCGTTACTGGAATTTTTACTTTATTCGCGATAGATCCATTTAACATTAACCGGCATCAGCATTTTAATCGTCACATTAATAACGGCTGCCTTCCAGAATAATGAAAGCACTTATTGAAGTTAGAAATATCGAGTGCAAATATCGTCACCAGACGATTGTTAAAGATCTGTCATTACACGTTAATCAGGGCAGCCTGGTCTGCCTGCTTGGACCCAGTGGTTGCGGTAAAACCACCATATTGCGCGCGATTGCCGGTTTTGAACCGGTCTACCGTGGAACGATACGCATTAACGACCAGGAAGTGTCACGTCCTGGTTACACCCTGGTTCCGGAAAAACGCCATTTGGGCATGGTATTCCAGGACTACGCCTTGTTCCCGCACATGACCGTGCTGGAAAATATTTCCTTCGGTTTGCGCAATAACAGTAAAAGAGAGCAACAACAGCTTGCCAGGGAAATGTTATCCATCGTGGGAATGAATGAGTATGGAGAACGTTATCCCCACGAGTTATCGGGCGGTCAACAGCAGCGCATTGCGCTGGCCAGGGCGTTGGCGCCGCGGCCCAAGGCAATCCTGCTAGATGAACCCTTCTCCAATCTTGACGTGGATATGCGTAAACGGTTGAGCACCGAAGTCCGCAATATTTTAAAAGATCGTGGTATTACCGGCATTATGGTCACGCATGATCAGGATGAAGCGTTTGCGTTGGGGGACCATGTGGGCGTAATGAAAGATGGCTGCATCCTACAATGGGACACGCCGTTCAATCTATACCATGAGCCGGCGAACCGGTTTGTCGCGGATTTTATCGGCCAGGGAGTTTTCATTGACGGTGTCATGATCACGCCAAACGAAATCCGGACTGAATTTGGAATCGTCAACGCAGACCGGGCGTACAAATGGCCGGAAAAATCCGCGGTGGAGATTTTGTTGCGCCCGGATGATGTAGTTTATGATCCGGAAGGACCGTTAAAGGGAAAAATCACTCAGAAAGCATTCAAGGGTGCGGAAATCATGTATACCTTGCGGCTTGATACCGGCACGGAAATCCTGTCGCTGTTTCCCAGTCATGAAGATTTTATGGTGGGCGACAAGGTCAATATTCGCATGGACATTCAGCACGTCGTCGCTTTTACGAAAACCTGATCTCAACAGTTGCATGCAGACGCCAGCAGGCGTCCCGCAAACAAAAAATGCGCCGCAGGGGCGCATTTTTTTGTGAGGAATAACGGTTTCGTTCCCGTTAAAGGCCGGATAAATATTCCGCTACCGCCTGAATTTCCTTATCGGATAATTTCTTTGCGATATCCGACATCATACCCGCGGGGTCATTGGTGCGTTTACCGCTCTTAAGGTCATTGAGCTGCTTGATCAGATAAGCTTTGGTTTGCCCGCCAATCACCGGAAACAGGGAATTGCTGGGGCCCTTACCCTTGCCATTCTCGCCGTGGCAATTCACGCAGCCGTAAACACCGGTTGAGGGATTACCATTTTTGAAAATTTCCGCACCCTGTTTGGCCAGAGCGGAATCGGCCGGCTTGCCTTTCATTTGCTTTTGCGACTGAAAGTAGACCGCGATGTCTCGCAGATCTTCCAGGCTGGTGACCATCGCCGCCATCGCGGACATCGTGTCATCCTGGCGGTTACCCAGTTGGAAATCCTGTACCTGCTTGAAAATATATCCGGCATATTGCCCAGCCAGATTTGGAAAGGTCGTGGGATCAATACTCATGCCATCCACACCGTGGCAGCCATGGCATAATTCCGATTTGGTTTTCCCTGCGTTGGGATCGCCTTCTTTTACGTCCATCCCCCCTGCGATTACCTGGTCGGCCTGAGCAGATTGCGACATTAAGACTATCCCCAAGATCGCTCCGAAAGAAGTGATTCTTTTTATCATGACTTAACCCTTTAGATTGGAAATTTGTTTTAACTAATGAACCGGATATTCCGGTAATTTTATAAACATCTTTATAATAGACGGTGCGCCGCTAAATAACCCTCTCCTCCCACACAGCGTCCGCTAATTTTAGTCAGTGACTGTATATCAGTAAACACCATACGTCAATTTCACAGGAGCATGCGGCGGTGTCCGTTTATTTTACTGAATTGGCGAAAAAATAACATAAGTCTGTTTTCTGTTCAGCTTAACCCGTCAAATTGGCACCTGATTTGCTGTATTCAGGCATCGTCAACCCGGGGGATCCCTTTGAAAACCGTTACGTTGAGCCTGGAAACAACCATGCGCAATACCAATTATTTTTTACATTTCATAGCATTACTGCTGGTTAATGGATTATTACTAACGCCGGTCAGCAGCATCGCCCAGACCGGTTCAGGCGCGCAAAACGGCAAAACCATCCAGTATGTCTCGGATAATGTTCCCATTCTGTTACGCAGCGGCAAGACCAATGAGCATCGAATTATTCGTTCCTTAAGCAGCGGCGCCAAATTACGCATACTGGAATCGGACAGCAGCCATGCCCGCGTCAAAACCGAGGATGGCACAATAGGCTGGGTCTTAACGCAATATCTGGTGGATGAACCGGTTGCCCGAATGGTCCTGCCAGCTATTCAGGAAAAACTCGCCAAAATCCAGGAGGAACACGCGGAATTAAAAAAGCAATTTAAGGATCTCACCAGGGAACGCAATGAACTGGCGCTGATAGCGGTGCAATACGAGAAACTGCAAACGGCGCATAAAACGCTGACCGATGAAGCAGATCATTTGCGCAAGCTGTCCAGTGAATCAAACCAGATTTTTCAGGAAAACCAGACGCTAAGCAAAGCCAAATCAAGCCTGCAGGCGCAGCGCGATATGCTGATGGACGAAATCAAGGAATTACACAATGGAAACAATAAACTATGGTTCCTCATCGGCGCGGGGGTCATATTCATCGGCATTGTGATAGGCGCCATGTTAACGCGCACTCGAAAGCCCAAAGGCTCGAGTTGGAGTTCGAACAGCACGGACAGCCTGATATTGCGCTAGCCCGGTTTTACCAGAGGCAGCGATAGGCTTTTATTTCAGTTGACTGACATCACGCACGGCGCCCCGCGACGCTGATGTAGTCATCGCCGCATAGGCCTTCAGGGCGTTGCTCACCAGGCGTTGCCGGTTAAGTGGCCGCCACCCCTGCTCTCCTCTGGCCGTCATCGCCGCACGCCGTTGCGTCAAAACTTCATCATCCAACACCACGTTGATTTTACGGTTGGGGATGTCAATCTCAATCAAGTCGCCTTCTTCGATTAATCCTATCGCGCCGCCTTCGGCCGCTTCGGGCGAGACGTGACCAATGGATAATCCCGAGGTGCCGCCGGAAAAGCGCCCGTCGGTAATCAGGGCGCATTGCTTGCCAAGACCCTTGGATTTCAAATAGCTGGTGGGATACAGCATTTCCTGCATGCCCGGCCCGCCGCGCGGACCCTCGTAGCGGATAATCACCACATCACCGGCTTTGATCTGATCGCCCAGAATGGCTTCGACCGCGCTGTCCTGGCTTTCGAAAATGCGCGCCGGCCCGGTGAATTTTAAAATACTTTCGTCGACGCCCGCGGTTTTTACCACGCAACCGTCCTCTGCGATGTTGCCGTATAACACCGCCAGCCCGCCATCCCGGCTATAGGCATGCTCAACATCGCGAATGCAGCCGTTCCGCCGGTCAAGATCCAGGGTATCCCAGCGTTTTTCCTGACTGAAAGCCTGCTGAGTCGGGACGTTACCCGGCCCGGCGCGGAAGAAGGTATGAACCGTTTGGTCCGGGGTCTCACAAACATCCCATTTAGCCAGCGCTTCGCCCAGGGTTTTGCTGTGCACAGTGGCAACATCCGTATTTAACAAACCCGCATTGTTCAACTGCCCGAGAATACTCATGACTCCACCGGCCCGATGCACATCTTCCATGTGATATTTCTGGGTGCTGGGCGCCACCTTGCACAAGTTGGGAACCTTGCGCGACAGGCGGTCAATATCATCCATGGTAAAATCAACTTCGCCTTCCTGCGCGGCCGCCAGCAAATGCAGAATTGTGTTGGTGGATCCACCCATGGCGATATCCAGACTCATGGCGTTTTCAAACGCGGCGAAACTGGCAATATTTCTGGGCAATGCCGTTTCATCATCCTGTTCGTAGTAGCGCCTGGCCAGATCCACGATGCGCCGGCCGGCTTCCAGAAACAATTGTTTGCGGTCGGCATGCGTGGCCAGCAGGCTGCCATTGCCCGGCAAAGACAAGCCCAGGGCTTCCGTCAGGCAGTTCATCGAGTTGGCGGTGAACATGCCGGAACAGGAGCCGCATGTAGGACAGGCGGAGCGCTCCATTTGCAAGGTATCTTTGTCAGATACCTTGGGATTCGCCGCGGCAACCATGGCATCGACAAGATCGAGATGCACTTCCTTGCCGCCGATAATGCTTTTCCCGGATTCCATTGGGCCGCCGGAAACAAAAATAGCGGGAATATTCAGCCGCAACGCGGCGTTCAACATGCCCGGTGTAATCTTGTCGCAATTGGAAATACACACCAGCGCATCGGCGCAATGCGCATTGACCATATATTCAACCGCATCGCTGATCAGCTCCCGCGACGGCAGGGAATACAACATGCCGCCATGTCCCATGGCGATACCATCATCCACCGCAATGGTATTGAATTCTTTTGCCACCCCACCGGCTTTTTCTATTTCACGCGCCACCAGCTGCCCCAGATCCTTGAGATGCACGTGACCCGGCACAAACTGCGTGAAAGAGTTGGCGATCGCAATAATGGGTTTATTAAAGTCCGCGTCGGTCATTCCCGTCGCGCGCCACAGCGCCCGGGCGCCCGCCATATTGCGTCCTTGAGTAGTGGTTCTGGATCGGTATTGCGGCATGAATTACGTTCCTCAGCGTGATTGACGGCGATGCGCCATGATACCAGATTTATGGTTACGCGGGCATCCGCGCGGGGCAGTCATGATTAACGGCGGGGCGAAAACAACCGCAACCGGTTGGCATTACTTACCACGGTAAATGATGACATGGCCATCGCGGCCGCGGCGATCATGGGATTTAACAGAAAACCCAGGAAAGGATATAAAACCCCGGCCGCTATGGGTATTCCCAGCGTATTGAAAATAAACGCGCCAAACAGGTTTTGTTTGATATTTTTCATGGTCGCCCGGGAAACGAGGACGGCGTCAGCCAGCGCGTTAATCGAGTTACCCACCAGTGTCATATTGGCGCTTTCAATGGCAACATCTGTTCCCCGGCCGATGGCGAATCCCACATCCGCCTGCGCCAGGGCGGGCGCGTCATTGATTCCATCACCCACCATCGCCACCACCTGCCCCAGTTGTTGGTAGCGTTTCACCTCATCCGCCTTTTGTGCCGGAATTACCTGGGCATGAACCTCTCTGATATCAAGCTGCCTGGCAATATGGTTGACGGCATTGGGATGGTCACCCGATACCAATACCACCTTTAAACCCAGATCCTTCAGACGATTGATCGCTGAGCGGGAGTCTGACTTGAGTGTATCGGCGATCGCCACTACCCCCGCCAATTCGCCATCCACCGCCACATATACCAGGGTATGCCCGGCGTCAATGAACGCCTGAACATCAATACCGCCAGTATCCATATTCAATTGCTGTAAATAACGTTCACTCCCGCAATGCGCCAGCGATGCATTGACTGTGGCAACAACACCCTTTCCCGCGGCCGCTTTGAAATCCCTGACTTCAAGCAAACTGATCCCCAATTGTTTAGCATGCCCGGTAATCGCGCTGGCGATCGGATGTTCTGACAAGGCTTCCAGACTGGCCGCCAATTGCAAAACATAATTCTCCGGCAAAGTGGATCGTGTTTTGACTGCAACCACCTTCGGTTTGCCTTCCGTCACCGTGCCGGTCTTATCCAGCAGAACCGTGGTTACAGAGCCGGCCTTTTGCAGGGCATCCGCGTTGCGGATCAGGATACCGAACTCAGCCGCTTTATTGATTCCCAGCATGATCGATATCGGCGTTGCCAACCCTAACGCGCAAGGGCAGGCAATCACCAGCACGCTCATCGATGTGACCAGCATATAACTGGCCTTGGGCTCGGGTCCCCAATACCACCAGGCAATTAACGTGGCGATGGAAATCAGTATGACAACCGGGACAAAAATACTCGCCACCTTGTCAGCAAGACGGCCAATCGGTGGTTTGGAATTTTGCGCGATTTTAACCAGCTCCATAATCCGGGCCAGCATGGTTTGCTCACCTACGCGGGCCGCGCGAAACAGAAAACTGCCGGAAGCATTGATAGTGCCGCCGATCACTTCATCGCCCGGCTTCTTGGAAACAGCGATCGGTTCACCGGTGATCATCGACTCATCCACCACCGACTGGCCTTCAATTATGAAACCGTCGACCGGTATTTTTTCGCCGGGCCGCACCCGCACAAAATCATTTAATGCGACCTGTTCAATTGGAATATCCGCTTCCTGATTGCCGCGCATCACATGCGCGGTACGCGCCTGCAATCCAATGAGCCGCCTGATTGCCTGGGATGTTTTGCCACGCGCCCGGTGTTCCAGCAGCGAACCGAAATTAATGAAGGCAATAATCACCGCTGACGCTTCAAAATAGACATGGCGCGCCAGTTCCGGCACCCAGTTGGGTACAATGACAACCAGCATGGAATAAACCCATGCCGCCCCGGTACCCAGTGCAACCAGGGTATCCATATTGGACGAGCCATGCTTAGCCTGTTTCCATGCGCCTTTGAAGATGTGTGAACCGGAATAGGCCAATGCCGACAGCGTTAATAGCCCCAATAGCAGCCACAGGGTATTAGCCTGACCGGTGTGAATAGCTGGCGCCAGGTGCGTCATCGATACGGCAAACAATATAAATCCGACAACACCGGAATAGATGGTCTTATACAGTAGCGGCTTATCGTCTGCTGAGTCTGCGGTTTGTTCGGCGGCGCCGCCTTTAGTTTCTGATGCGCCATAACCGGCATCCACTATCGCGCTGATGACTTTTTCGTGGGACACATCGCCTGCCACCACAGCGGTGTGGTCGGCAAAATTGACCCACGCCTCTTCAACGCCTTCAACCTTGCGGATGGCATTTTCCACGGTTGCGACACAACCCGCGCAGGTCATACCGGATACACGCAGCGTGAATTTATCCATACATCATTATGAAAAATATTTTATGACTATGCGCTTTTCACAACGGCGGCGTAACCCACATCGGACATTGCCCGGGAAACGGCCTGTGGATCAACATCGCCGGTGATACGCATAATGCCTGCTTTAAGATCAAATTCGGCAGACTCAAACCCGGTCACTTTGGACAGCGATTCCTTTGCCGTGGCGATGCATCCGCCGCACTTTAATCCGGAAATATAAAAAGTGGTTTCCGTTGTCATCATCAAATCCTCATCTGAAATCACTATTGCAATTAGAAAACAGTACGCTGAAAAATATCCCCGGCACGATGACACACGGCAATTTTATTGAATATTTCCTATGGCATTAAACCGATCACAAAACGGGAAATACAAAGTATCAGGAAAAAAGCGACACCTGCGGCGTGTTACCTGTTAAAACGACAAGTAAAATAACGTTTGGCACGCCATTCCGGCCACGGCAGCCGGTGCGTTATGAATGTCAGGCCGAGGCAAGCAGGTCGCGTACTTTTTCCAGTTTGGCTTTCACTTGCGGGGCAAGCTGATGCACAGCCACATTATCCGTAAGATCCAATACGGCAGCAGGATCCATAAATGCAACAGTCATGGAACCATTGTCTTCCTCCCGAACCACAACATTACAGGGAAGCAATAAACCGATATCCGGTTCGGCATTAATTGCCTGATTGGCCAATTGTGGATTGCAGGCGCCCAGAATCTTGTAGGGTTTGCGGTCCACGTTGATTTTTTTCTTGAGTGTAGCCTGAACGTCAATTTCGGTGAGCACGCCAAATCCTTCTGTTTTCAATGCTTCCGTCACCTTCGCGCAAACATCGTCCATCGTACCTGACATGCTAATGGAAAATCCGTACATAGTTTGTCTCCTGCAGTCGAATCGTCAGTATTAAGCCTACTTACGCTGTTGCATTTCATACCACGCCGCATAAACCTGATCCGGCCACAACGACTGAAACCATATGATAACAGCGTCAATTTGTTCTTTAGTAAGCCTGTCTTTCCAGGCTGGCATGTTGCCCTGGCCGGGCTGGCTGCCGTTGGCAATCACATCGTACAAAATTTCGGTTGAATGGTGCCAGGAATGCCCTGTTCCATTCAAAGGTGGCGGTGGAAAAGTTCCATCGGGATTGCGCTGCTGCCAATTGCTGGCTCCCTGCGCGTTGTCACCGTGGCAAACCGCGCAGTTGGCGACATAGACCTGTTGCCCCAAAGCCAGCTGTTGAACATCGTAAGTGCGCTGCGGCATCAAACCTGTGCTGCTGCTCATTACTTTGGGTTTTTGATCACAACCGCTTACGATCCCCATTATTCCAATAACAAAAATCAAACCGGGAATCTTGTGAAGCATTATGGTTCCTGTTAGCGTTTCCGCCTGCCGCATTAAACCGCATTAGGTCAATGTGTGTGATCCCCATGATCGTGGGGATGATCACTTGGCTTGCTGTCAGTGTTGGCAGCCTTGCCGTTGTTTGTTGAATTAGTTTCGTCCTGCTGGCGTTCAACATCCTGATCATGCAGGCTGGATTTTTCACCTACTTCCTGGTCCGCTTCCTTACCGGCGTCTTCGGGAGTTGGCACTACAATATCCTGCTCGCCATGTGCGTGATCTTCAGCGCCATGTTCATGGCCAGCGTGATCATGTGCGCCGGTTTTAGGCAATGACATGACCCCCAGGCCGTGGCGATAAACGAGTTCAGCGCCTTTCCACCCTGTAATACCCAGCAAAGCCGAAGCGATAATCAGCGGCGCGGTAATCAGCCAGTCAATAGCAATGGCTTTTCGGGAGCGCTTGAATGACCAGATTGCCAATATCAAAAACAGGATTGTCGTCCCTAAGGCCCAATTGCGGTGATCAATCATGGCAAGATGTGACGGTGTATCATGCTCCACCGAATTAAAGGCAAACCATCCCGCAATTGCGGTTATTAGCGCGAAAACCGCGCCAACCCATAAATTCCAGTTAGCAACATTCTCGAATTGATAATAAACTGCCGATTTACTGCTTAACGCAGCGACAATGTGAAATGATGTGGCGATCAACAACAACGCTATCGCAAAATGCACAAAGAACGGATGCCAGTTTGGAATTATATCAATCATGGATTTTCGCTTTTTTGTTGAGTTAATCTTTTCCGGTACCGCAAATGAAACCTGTTGTTACTTTACGCATGCTCAGTTTTAAATTATGCACGATAAATACGCATAGACAAGTTATTCCGGAACAGATGAGTGTTAAACATCAAACAACGAAGCTGTTTACGTATAATAGTTAGTACCTATATCAAAATTACCATTCAGCAAAAGAAGCCTTGGCACCCAAGTTATCGACTTCGGTGGGTCAATTTCAAAACACGCTGTAAATACGCCCGTAAGCTCGGCGGCGGCATCCATGCCGCCGGCGCTTTTGAAATACCCGCCGAAACTGCTAACTAACCAATTCCGAGATAAGTTCTAATTTCAGGAATTGATCGAAATTAACCATAATCATAAATTCCACGCCGCATTTGCCGGCCTCGCCACATCACATAAAGCACGGGGATCAACACCATCGAGACCAGTGGCGCGGTAACCATGCCGCCAAGCATCGGTGCGGCAATACGTTGCATGACTTCGGAACCGGTGCCGCCGCCCGTCATGATGGGCAACAATCCGGCCAGAATCACCGCCGCTGTCATGGCCTTGGGACGAACCCTTAACACCGCACCTTCCATTACTGCCGCTTTGAGACCGCGCATGTCGCGCGGTTTGTATTTTTTATAGGCCTGATCCAGATAAACCATCATTACCACGCCAAATTCAGCTGCGACACCGGCCAAGGCAATCAAGCCAACGCCCACGGCTACGGACAGGTTGTAACCCAAAAAGTCAACAAACCAGAACGCGCCTACTAACGCCAGGGGCACCGATCCCATTACCATGAGTGACTCGGCAAAGTTTTTAAAATTAAAATAGAGCAGCAACACAATAATCACCAAAGTCAGTGGCACTATGTACTTTAAACGCTCCTTCGCGCGCAGCATGTATTCATATTGACCCGACCAGCCAATGGAATAACCGGCCGGCAGTTTAATATTTTGCAATACGACCTGCTGCGCCTCCTCCACATAACTTCCAAGATCCCTGCCGGCGACGTCTACGTAAATCCATCCCGTACGGCGGGCGTTTTCACTTCTAATCATACCTGGCCCATCGACGATACTGATATCAGCTACTTGCCCCAAAGGTATATGCGCCGCGCCAGGGGTGATAATAGGGAGTTGTGACAGTTTTTCCATTGAATCGCGCACCTCGCGCGGGTAGCGGATGTTTACCGGGTAGCGTTCCAATCCTTCAACAGTTTCAGTAACATTCATGCCCCCCACAGCCCTGGAAATGACTTCCTGTATATCGGCAATGTTCAATCCCAAACGCGAAGCGGTACGGCGGTTGACTTCGATGTTGACATAACGCCCGCCCGCCGTACGTTCTGAAAAAACGGAACGGGTGCCCGGAATCTGTTTTACCACTTTTTCCACATCTTCACCTATCTTCTGGATTTGCGCTAGATCGGGCCCGGCTATCTTGATACCCAGGGGGGTTTTGATACCAGTCGATATCATATCGATTCGCGTTTTGATAGGCATCACCCAGGCATTGGTTACACCTGGCAGTTTGACCAGCTCGTCCAGTTCCTCAATAATTTTTTCGGTGGTCATTCCCGGACGCCACTGGCTGCGGGGCTTGAACTGAATTGTTGTTTCAACCATCGTCAGAGGCGCCGGATCTGTCGCTGTTTCCGCGCGGCCGGCTTTCCCGAACACAGTATCCACTTCCGGAATCATCTTGATTAACCGGTCTGTCACTTGCAGCAACTCACTCGATTTACCAGCCGAGATACCCACAAACATTGTAGGCATGTACATCAAATCCCCTTCGTCAAGTTCCGGCATGAATTCGGAGCCTAAATTTTTTAACGGTATATACATACTAAGGATGGTAGCCAGGGACAGCGCGACGGTCAGCAGCGGATGACGCAGAACAAATTTGATAACCGGTTTATACAGCGCGATCAAAAAGAGATTAATGGGATTTTTATTTTCAGACGCGATGTGACCACGAATAAAATAACCCATCAACACTGGCATTAGCGTTATGGATAAGCCGGCCGCCGCCGCCATGGCGTAGGTTTTTGTGTACGCGAGTGGCGCAAACAACTTGCCTTCCTGAGCTTCGAGAGTGAAGACCGGCAGGAAACTTAACGTGATAATCAGCAGTGAAAAGAACAACGCCGGGCCAACATCCGTTGCCGCGACCCGCATGATCTCCCAGCGATTGGTGTCGGTTAACTGGTTTTTCTCTATGTACTTGTGCGCGTTTTCGATCATTACAATGGCGGCATCCACCATAGCGCCGATAGCAATCGCTATACCCCCCAACGACATGATATTGGCATTGATGCCTTGCCATTCCATGATAATAAAGGAAGTAAGAATCCCCAACGGCAATATGACAATGGCAACCAGCGCAGAGCGCAAATGAAACAGAAACACCAGACAAACAACTGCTACAACAATAAACTCCTCCATCAGTTTATGCGCCAGGTTATCCACGGAATCCAGTATCAACCCTGACCGGTCATAAACTTCAATCAGCTCCACTCCTTCGGGCAGCCCATTTTTCAGAAGTGCGAGTTTTTCTTTCACTGCGTCAATGGTACTCAATGCGTTTTCGCCCCAACGCATCACGATAATCGCGCCTACCGTCTCGCCCATGCCGTTAAATTCAGCAATACCGCGCCGCATTTGCGGACCGATGCGGATGTGCGCTATGTCCTTCAACACAACCGGTGTGCCGCGCTTGGTTGTAGTAATAGGAATTTGCTCGAGGTCTTCAATAGTTTGCAGGTATCCTTTCGCCCGGACCATGTATTCCGCTTCGGCATGCTCTATAACCGAACCACCAACCTCCTGGTTGGCGCGCTGCACTGCTTGCCTCACCGTCGCCAGTGGAATTGAAAACGCCCGCAGACGATCCGGATCCAATACCACCTGATACTGTTTTACCATCCCTCCAACCGTCGCCACTTCCGCGACACCCGGCACGGTCTGCAACTCGTATTTTAAAAACCAGTCCTGCAGGCTTCTTAACTGGGATAAATCGTGTTTGCCTGTACGATCCACCAATACGTATTGATATATCCAGCCCACACCCGTAGCATCGGGCCCCAATGAAGGCCGCGCCGAATCGGGCAATCGGGACGCCACCTGATTCATGTATTCCAATACGCGGGTGCGGGCCCAATAAATATCGGTGCCTTCCTCAAAAATAACGTAAACGTAGGAATCACCAAAAAAAGAATAACCTCGCACCGCGGTGGTACGGGGCACCGCCAGCATGGCGGTGGTAATGGGATACGTAATCTGGTCTTCGACTACTTCAGGTGACTGGCCGGGATAAGATGTCTTGATGATAACCTGAAGATCGGAAAGGTCGGGGATAGCATCCAGCGGGGTATTCTTTACAGAAAATATCCCCCAACCGCTAAGTATAACAGTAAAGATGAGAACCAGTGACCGGTTCTCGATGGACCATCGTATGATTTGAGCAATCACGCTACCACAAACTTCTTGTTATTGTGTTTTCGAGTCACACGATTCTGATGGATCAGCTCGCGAAGCCCCCCCCAAAAACCACTAGCCCCTTAACGAATTACCCGACCGCGCTGCCCTGCGCTAAATCCCTATAACAATTTGCCAAGCATGCAACCACTTGCTGCGAGCCGCGAGCCTGCAATGGGTACTAACTTCCTCCACCCGCCATGCGGGCCAGACTGGCTTTCAGACTGCTTTCAGAATCTATAAGAAACTGACTGGATGTGACCACCTCATCCCCTTCGGCCAGCCCGTCCAGAATTTCCACACCCCGGTCTGTTTGCATCCCCACCTGTACATTCATCGGCATAAACTTGCCTTCACCCAGCGCGACAATTACCCGGTTTTGATCACCGGTCGCAATCAACGCCTCGCGAGGTATAACCAATACATCAGCCCTGGGTTTGGCGAATACCTGCACGTCGGCATACATATTGGGTTTCAAAGATTCGCCGGCATTATCAAATTGCAGACGCACCTTTAAACTGCGGGTAGTGGGATCAAGACTTGGGTATATATATTCGACCATTCCTTCCCAGTTCTTGCCGGGCAGATAAGGCAGGGTTGCCTGTGCGCGTTGCCCTTTCACAACCCAATCCGATTGCGATTCAAAAATTTCCGCAATGATCCATACAGTGCTTAAATCCACTATCTCCATCACAGCCTGTGACAGTTGCACAAATTGTCCTTCGCGGATTTTCAGCTTGGAAATTATTCCATTTTGTGGCGCGGTAAAAACGATGTGCTGCTTTATATCTTCCTTGGCCTGCAGACGTTCAATCTGATCCAGCGAAATCCCTAATGACAGCAAACGGTCCTTGGATGCATTGAGCAGCAATTGGTTGTTATTTGTTAGCGCCTGTACGTATTCCTCCTGCGCGTTAACGAGTTTGGGAGAATACAATTCAAACAGCGGTTGTCCGGCTTCGACGCGGTCGCCCTCCGTTTTGAAAATCAGTTTTTCTATCCAGCCGTCAACGCGCAGATTGATTGTGCGTAGTTTGCTTTCATCCATTTCGACATAACCCACACTGTCGATTTTGCGGAACAGGGTGCGCTTTTTCACTTTCTCGGTACGCACACCCAGTGTATTGATTACCGTAGGGGTAAGTCTCACCACACCTGCATCACCGCCCGCTTCCACAAGCACAAGGTCCATACCGCAAATTGGACAGATGGCTTTGGGATTATCGGACACGACATCGGGATGCATGGGACAGACATAACTGACATTGGCATGTTTTACCGCGTGCTCGATGGCAGTATCTTTCATTACCGCTTTCAGTGGTTCGCGGGGTAATGGCTCATTGGACAATGGTTCATTAAGTAATGGCTCATTGGGCAATGGTTCATTGGGTAATGATTCGCTGGGCGCCATTTGCGTTTGGCGCGCGCGGTCAGGCTGTCGCATCGGCGTTGAAGAAGCTGACTGGGCGGCCCCAATCTGAACCGTCATGGATCGGCTGTCACCGCCAAAGACGTTACTTGCTTTTTCTTTTATATTGTCGCTCAGTGTCGACATTATCTGCTTGATATCAGACTCGCTGTCACTTTTGTTAGATGCGAAAGCGTTCTGAATATCGCTGGGTTGCACCAAATAAAAACTGATGGGAATAGCCGCGACAATGACAGCCACGGTAAACTGGGCCACGCTCTTGAAGTTATTTGTGGTGTGTTTCGGCCTGCCTGCCGGCGTTTGTCCCGAATAGGGATTGTGGTGGACATTACCTCTTCCGGGAGATATTCCCGGCTGTGAATGGTTGCGTCGTGTATTTGAAATCATGACTAGTCGATCCCAGTTAGATACAACAGTTCAACCTGTGCTTTGGCGCGTTCTACGTTTAATTTCAGATATTGTAATTGACTTTTAAGTTCCGTCAGGCGCGCGCGCACTAACATGTCAAAATCCGTCACCCCGGATTTATAGGCATTTAAGCTTGCCTCTGAGTTCTGCTTGGCGTTTGGTAAAACTGAACCTTGGTATAACTTCACGCGCTCGTTAAAACGATTGTACACCGCTGCATTTTTCTCATAGCGCAGCCTGATTTCCCGCCGCCACTCGTCGAGATCCTGCTTGCTTGCCATAACATCGGACGTACCGGCCGCTATCATGCGATCCTGACGATTATTCGTGAATAGAGGAAGATCTATGCTAACCAAAGCGCTTAACATATCATCCCGGGGCTGCCCGAAATTATCTTCAGCACGGTAACCGTACTGAACTCTTAATGCCCATCCGGGACGACGTTGTGAACTGGCGTAGTTTACACCATTTTCCGCAGCGGTTACACGCATTTTACGCACCATAACCGAAGGATGATTCTCCAGATTGGAAAGAATTTCCTGTTCTGGCGGTAACTTGGAAAACGCCGGGAATTGCATGTCTAACTGCTGGCTAATTTGCTCGGTACCCAGCCATCTGGCCAGCGTAGCCATGGCACTATCATGCTGAGATTCCGTGTTTCTCAGTTGATCCTCGAGCAGATTTTGCTCTAACTGAGCGCGAATGACGTCCTGTTGATTGCCTCGGCCCACACGATATTGGAATTGCGTCACATTAATAAATTGGCCGAACACCTCCAGACTCTCCTTGATTAACTGAATGGATTGGAATTCAAGGTATACATCTAACCAGCTTTTACGCACGCCTATGAGCGTCATTAAACGATTGTTTCTTGCCTCATGACTCATGGCATCGGCCATGCTCTGCATTTGCCTGCTTTTCGCGCCTACCGCACCCCAGGGTGGAAAAGCCTGTGTCAGCCCAATTACGGCCTGGGTCATAGGTTCTTTTTGAAAATCCAATGTATTAGCGGAAATATTTGCAATTCCAAAGTCAAGTTTCGGATCCGGCCAGGTATTGGCTGCCACGGATTGTTGCGTAAAGCTCTCCTGCTGTGCGCGCGCTTTCTTGGCCGCCGTATCGTTACGCAACGCCATCATTTCCGCCTCGGACAAAGTCATAGCGCCCGAACCGTCAGCAAAAGCAGGACCAGAAAAGTAAAAAAGAAAAATACCAGTATGAATCAGGCCAACACAATTACGACCGGCATGCTGGAACAAACCGCTGCTTTTTTTCCAACTTTGCACAACCTTCCCCCTTTAAAACCTTTACTGTTGGTGAGTGATAGGTTTTGATAATTCAGTTACCCTGCCAGACAATTTATCAATAGTGACATGCATTCTGACCTGCGCGTTAACCATCAACAAACCGAAGGCAGATCGTAAATGCAATCTGCATACATACTGTAATTAATGGCCATTCTTTTTGATAAACATTCTTCCATAGCCCTTGTATGGCAACCCCTGTATGGCAGCCCCTGTATGGTGACCATTGTTAGATAGCCATTGCTGAAGACGCATCCAACTGCATGCGCATAGAGCAGATTCCGTATATCCAGACAATTTATTGTGCTGGCGGCGCACTTGCGGTACGCGCCCTGGATTCAGGGCATATTCTTGGTTTATTTTATGGAAATAGTATTATTAATACGCATTCTCTAATTCACTGACTCAAGATTGCCTGTATTAACAAATCCGATAATGGCGCCGCATATGGCATAAGCAAAAGACTTTGAAATTTTTATGAATGTCATTTAAGTTGTTTGTCTCTTGACCGCCTGGCGAACCAGGCGGTCAATGACAAATATATTCAAATAGCAGTATTTGCGGATGTTGGTAATTCTAAGCCAGTGTCATAAGACGCATCACTTCGCCATGCCTTTGTCTTCGATATCAGTAATTATGAAGTTGCCTTTTTGATCCACCTCTATTACAAAGCTGACGGTGTGTCCTTTTTGCACAACTTCCAGCATTCCAGGATCACTCACCGCAAAATCCATAGTCATGCCGTCCATGCCCAGTGTTTTGATTGGCCCATGAGAAATTGTCAGTTTCTTGTCTGACATTTTGATATCTTTTATAACGCCTTCAACAGTGTGCTCATCGCCAGCCCATACCTGACTACCAAAAATAATTCCACAGCCTGCCACAACAGCCATTCCCAGTTTTTTCATTTTTAGCGCTCCTCTTTGAATTGACTTTTGGTTGATGCTTTAAAAAAACCGCGAGCAGAGACCGCGGTCACAATGTTAATTCCCTTTAACCAAGCATTAACGCGCGCTCAGTCAGAACAAACGATTTCCGGTGTACCGCAAACAACGAAAACCATACAATAATTTCCAAATGGGCAAGCGGGAAATAAATTTGGACGGGAAAGCGGGTGGTTATTAAGTTTGTTGGTGAAAGCTGCCACCACAGATACCGCTTGAAATACAATACGCCTGACTTCATACCACAATTTGCGGCTTGCAAAGTCCCTTTTACAGCTCATTGTTATTATTTATTCCCAGACCACAATACCCCTACCCCGGACAATTATTATGCCGCTTTCCAGTCCCTGGTGAGCGTTATCTACAGGTTGTATCAAAAGGTGACTATCGAATCAACAAATAAATCGTCAGATTATTACACAGCAAAAGATAAGGGAATTCCGTTTAGTGGGAGCCAGCAGAATGGAATTAGATTTGGGTTAGTTAGTGCTTTTAACTCGAGCAACATTCTTAAGCAATCTTAACTTAAGTAATCTTAAGTAAATTTACGAGAGCGGCGTATTCTACGTAGGTAAACTATTTTATGGGATGATTTGTAACGAAGTTTGGACAAGCGGCGTTCCAGGATTCGGCCCAAGTCGTCCAACACGGTTCCACAAATAAGATCGGCGTGATTGTGGTAGAAACGCAGTTTACAAGGCACTGGCTGATGCAATCCCTTACGGTTGCGTTTATCGAAATCAGTCCACGCCAATACGGGTAGATCGCCCAATGTACGATCGATGCATACCCATGCGTCATCATCAATCACAATGTCTAAGCCACGCAAACTAAACAGCTCCAGGCGCAATGAATGATCTAACCGCAGCTGGGAAAGACGCACGCGATTGAAGTGGGTCGCCCCGACATAAGAAGGAACTGACTTAATAATTGGAATGTCGCTTAGCCGTGATTTCATGTTCAACAGTATGCAATTTGTTTGGCTTGTGATCAACTACTTTTTATTAATTTGGCGCTAATGTCTAATAAGTAAAAAATATACAGATTATGACCCTCGTTCATGTAAAAAATTACGAATAGTTTTAAAAATCTCAACTCGTCAAAGCCATGAACAAGGCGGGTAGTTTTTCCGGCAGTTTTTGTACATGATCAACCACGGCAAAACGGTTAGCGCCAAAGATACGCGACACATAATCATCCGCATCGGGATCCAAAGTAAGGCAGTAGGTAGTAACGCCGCATGTAGCTAGTTCTTCTACCGCTTTTTTTGCGTCATAACGTAAGTACTGCGGATCACGCACGTCGATATCCGCCGGCTCGCCATCGGTAACCAGCAGAAGCAACTTGCGTTGCTGGGGTTGACGCAATAAAAATTGTCCGGCGTGCCGCAGCGCGCCGCCCATACGGGTGGACAAACTTCCCTTCATGCCCGCCAGACGAGCTTTGGCCTGGTCGTCATAGGGCTGGTCAAAATCCTTGAACCTGTAGTATTGCACATCGTGACGGCCATCAGAGGCAAAACCATGCACCGCAAATGGATCGCCAATACCATCAATCGCCCATGACAAGATCGCCGTTGCCTCACGAGCCAATTGCAAAACCGGCCGGTCAGTACCCGGCAATACTTCATTGGTGGATTCCGACAAGTCCAGCAAAACCAGCACCGCCAGATCCCGGGTTCGATGCTTATAACGAATGTTAATGCGCGAATCCGGCATTTGCCCCATGCGCATGTCAATCATGGCCCGGATCGCGGCATTGATATCGATCTCGTCGCCCTCTTCCTGATAACGCTCTCTAACGATTCCACGAGGTTGCAACGCATCGATAATATGCTTCAGGCGGCTGGCAATGGGCCGGTACTCGATCAAGGTATTATCAATAATCTGCGGATCACCTTTGCTTTGACGGCGCTCCAGAACTGTCACCCAGTCAGGCCGGTGTAACTGCACCTGATAATCCCACTCCTGATAGTGATAAGGATCACTCGTGGGTTCTGCGCCTTCAAGCTCATTAATAGTGCGCCCTTCCTGATCCAGGTAGAAAGGCGTATCCAGCCGCCAGATTTCCTGGGCATCGTCACCCGCCAGTTCGCAATCCACCTCGTTAACCATTTCCATCACGTTCACTGTTTTACGAACCTGGCGTTGACTTAATGGAATATATTCCGCGTCACGCCATTCCGTTTCATCAAACGCCCAAATATAGCGGTTGTCATCGCGATAGGGAATACCAAATGACTCCAGAATGCGCAGGCTGGGTATCGGCATATAACCGGCAAGCTTGTTATAAAATGTTACGCCCAGATCCCAACTCATTTGACTGTCTGCCGCGTCTATTTTTACCCTTTCATGAAATGCGGCGGCCGCCTCACTGACCCAGGGATTGGTATCCTGATGGGATTCATCCAGCATGGCGCGCGCCACACGCTCCAGCAAACCCACCACCCGGTCTGCCGCGCAACTGATTTCACTCACTTGTTCGTGAATGCGCAGCCATATTTTTTTCAGGCCTGGAAATTCCCGGATTGCCAGATATTCCACCCGCGCGTCTTCAAACAGGCCGATAAACACCATTTGCGCCGGCGTCAGGGCTTCCGCGGACAACGGTTCACGCGTATAGGATAAATGCGCAGCCGCGTGCGTGGCCGCGGCGCGATACAGTTCAACACCGGGAACCGTTCCATAGTCATCGAACGCATCCGGCACATGGATAACGTGGTGCTCGATAAAGGGCTTGTAGCCTTCCCGGCTTTCGTAATCGCCGGAGGTAGGGCGCAGAAAAAAATCCCTGCCCCATAAAGCGCGCAGATAAAAATTCAGTTTACGCTGATTATCAACAAACAAAGTGCCCCGGCGTTCTTTCTGCAACACGGCCTGACTGTCAGCGGACTGCAAAGCAAAATATTTGGTGAGCGCGTCGAAATCGCGGGCATGAGCCTGGGCGCCCCACAATGCCCAGCGGCGCAGGCCGCCAAGAGTCAATTTCTCAAACAACTGATCGAGATGCGCGAGCATGGGGCGCAAGCCCCGGGGCGCCTTGGCTGACAATTGATGAATCAGCGACAGGTAGCCGCGAAACAGATCCGCATCCCTCAAGCGCCGGCTGGCGGTGGGCAAGCTGGAAAGCATCAGATCGATAACTTCGCCGCTGACCATGGACGATAACTTCATGGCGCTGGCAACCACATCCTTGAGAACATCTTCACCGACTTCCCTGGCAACAGCGGGCATATTTTGCAGGTAGGAAATTACCAGACCGGAACCACGGCCCAGCTCGAACAAACCCCGCGCGCCCTCCAGGTAATTTTGCAGGCCCGCGGGAGACATGACACGCGACGCTTCATGAAAACACGCGTCAAATGTGTCCTTTACTTCCGAAGAAGCGTTTGCCAATTGTTCGCGATATTCATCCAGGTTTACCGCCATCATGGACATAACACCCCAATACGCATCATTTGATTACGTGACGCCCATTAAAAATAGGTCGCCACCGAGGCATTCAGGGTATCGCGCATATCGGCATCGTCGGTGATGGGACTCACCAGCGCCATCATGCACGCCGCCTTGGGATCAATGCCTTTTGCGATCAACTGACCGGCATAAATTAACAACCGCGTGGAAATACCTTCATCCAGGCCATGGCCTTTGAGGTTGCGGCCGCGATGCCCGACCTGAACCAGTTTGGCGGCGGTAGCCGGATCAACGCCGGATTCATGCGCCACGATTTCCGCTTCAGTTTCAGCGTCCGGATAATAAAAATCCAGAGACCCAAACCGCTGTTTGGTGGATTGTTTCAAATCTTTCATCAGGTTTTGATAACCGGGATTATAGGAGATGACCAGTTGAAAATCCGGATGCGCCTGTACCAGTTCGCCCTTTTTATCCAGTGGCAAAGTACGGCGGTGGTCAGTGAGCGGATGGATAATCACCGTGGTGTCCTGGCGCGCTTCGACAATCTCGTCGAGGTAGCAGATCGCGCCGATACGTGCCGCTGTGGTCAATGGACCATCCTGCCAGGTGGTGCCGCTTGGATCCAGTAAAAACCGGCCTACCAGATCTGAAGCGGTCATGTCCTCGTTACAGGCGACGGTGATCAAACGCTTTTTAAGCTTCCACGCCATGTATTCCACAAAACGGGATTTGCCGCAGCCGGTTGGGCCCTTAAGCATAATCGGCATACGGGCTGAGTGGTATGCCGCTTCAAACAACTCCACTTCGTTACCGACCGGTTTGTAATAGGGCTCTTCGGTAACCTTGTATTGGTCTATATCGATATCTGTCATGTGACGAGTACCTTTATAAATTATTCTGTAATTTATTAAATTTGTTTTTGCCGGATGCGATTGATGGAACCAATTCCGTAACGGTAAGTTTTTATCGCCAGACTCTTATTGGCCACGTTATTACACCTATTTATGCGCCAATCTATAGCAAAAAACCCCTGACCGGCATCACCACGGACAGGGGTTTTTCTAACAAGGCCTTTACTTTAATAAAGCACGATTAAAAAAAGCTTTTAAAAAAGTATTTTAAAAAAACAATTTATACCTTGATGGGGCCCCTAAAGATAACCATGGCGGCGCCTTGAGATTGCGCATAGTTATCATATCCAATCAGGCGCACATGATTGTTGGGATGCGCCTTGTGGCAGGCTTCGGCTTCAGCCAGAATCTTGTCTACGTCGGTTTCACCAAACATAGGCAGTTTCCACATGTACCAGTAATGATCAAAGGCATTTTCCGGCTCGGTGTGTTCAATGGCGGGATTCCAGCCTTTGTTAACAATATACTGCACCTGTTTACGGATATTGCCTGCATCCATTTCCGGCAAGTAAGAAAAAGTTTCAAACTTGCGGCTGGAAACATCTGTTAAACTTGATTTGTAATCTTGCATTTCACTCATATTGATATCCTCGGTTAATTCGATACTTTTAATTACTAAGCCCGTCAGCGCTTAAGTTTACGCAGGGAGGGGGTGCAAGGCTGCGCAATTGCTGTTTCGCCTTGCACCCGCACTTTCGACGTCTGACTTATTTATGCACCACATCAAGTTTGTCAACAGTGTCGAATTCAAACTTGATTTCTTTCCAGGTTTCCATAGCCATCTTGAGTTCCGGACTGTGTTTGGCCGCAGCGGTAAGAATCTCCTTGCCTTCTTTTTCCAGCGCACGGCCCTGGTTACGGGCTTCGACGCAGGCTTCCAGCGCAACACGGTTGGCGGCGGCGCCGGCGGCGTTGCCCCAGGGGTGCCCCAACGTACCGCCACCGAATTGCAGCACGGAATCATCACCAAAGATGGTCACGAGCGCCGGCATGTGCCACACATGGATACCGCCCGAGGCGACGGCAAATACACCCGGCATGGAGCCCCAGTCCTGATCGAACATGATGCCGCGGCTGCGGTCTTCCTTGATGTACTTCTCGCGCAGGATGTCGATCCAGCCCAGGGTTGCAGCGCGATCGCCCTCCAGTTTGCCAACCACGGTGCCGGTGTGCAGGTGATCGCCGCCGGAGAGGCGCAGGATCTTGGCCAACACGCGGAAGTGAATGCCATGGTGCGGGTTGCGATCGAGCACGGCGTGCATGGCGCGGTGGATGTGCAGTAGCATGCCGTTGTCACGGCACCAGTTGGCGAGACCGGTGTTGGCGCAGAAACCGCCGGTGATGTAGTCGTGCATGATGATCGGCGCGCCAATGGACTTGGCGTGCTCAGCGCGCTTGTACATTTCTTCCGGAGTCGGCGCTGTAACGTTCAGATAATGACCCTTGCGCTCACCGGTTTCTTTCTCGGCTTTGTGAATGGCTTCCATGACAAAGTCGAAACGCTGGCGCCAGCGCATGAACGGCTGGCTGTTGACGTTCTCGTCGTCCTTGGTGAAGTCCAGACCGCCGCGCAGGCACTCGTACACGGCGCGGCCGTAGTTCTTGG
>JAKEGK010000133.1 GCA_022627515.1 Gammaproteobacteria bacterium | reverse complement strand
GGACAATAAAATAAAAAACCTGCCGGTTGTCTACCAAAAAAAATTCATGGCCGGTGTCAGCCAGCTGCTGGCACACAAATATCCTGTGGAGTATGCCGCGGAAAATTACGAAAAGGCAATCCAGGAACTATATTATGTGTTATTGGGAATCGGCACTTTCCTGTTCCTGACATACCTGGGATGGGCGGCCGTTCAGCGTATCAATTTTCTCGAAGACGGCGGCTTTGTTTACAATTCCGGATTGATCGGCGGCGTGCTAATGCTTGCCGCTTTGTTGTATTCCGTTGTTAAACGGGTGCGTTTTTTCCGGAACCATATAAAATCCGACACCTGGTATTACCTGCACATAGCGTTCGGCGCCACTGGCGCATTCCTTGTTATACTCCACTCAGCCTTTAATCTGGGATCAATCAATAGCTCGGTGGCTTTTTATTGCATGCTGCTGGTGATCATCAGCGGCGCACTGGGGCGCTATCTATTGACGCTGTTCAGCATCGTACTGCACAAGCAATATTCTGAAATCCGCGGCTTGGAACCGGAACTGTTTGAAAACCTCAATCAGGCTGATTCCACCAGGATGGATCTAATCGGTAACCGTGTATCGAAGTTAGCCATCCGCTGTCTGAAGCAACCGGATGGCATCCTTAAATTCCTTCTGCGGGCCATGGCGGTTCCCTGCCACGCAATATATTTTTATTTAACCGCCGCGCGTCACATGAGAATAAACATCAAAATTCTTGCGAAAAACACCGCTCTTGCCCGGACCAATGTCAAAGCGCTGAAGAAAACCAAAAAACAGCAGCTTCGCCGGTATGTCTTTTATGTGATAAAGATGGGATACATGACATTGCTGGAAAATCTCTTTCTGCATTGGCGGGTTTTACATGTGCCGTTATTGTACATATTAGCTGTTACAGCAGCCGTCCACGTGGTGGTCGTTCACATGTATTAACGGTTATGCGGATTGATTTGCGATACGTATCAATGGCCCGGATTTGGAACAGTTAGCTGACCGGCATGATGTCGTCAAAGTGATAAATTGCCTTGAATCCCTCAACGTTTTTTTCTTCGCGCCGGGTGTCAGGTTTGCGCACCGCCAACAGGTGCACAATTCCATAATGTTGCGCTGCCCGCAGTACCGGCAGGCTGTCATCTACCAGCAACGTGGAATCATTATTGTAAGGTTCGATTGCTTTAAGCTTGTCCCAGAATTCATAACTTTCCTTGGCGTGGCCCAGGTCGTGGGATACGACAACATGGTCAAAATGGCCGGCCAGCCTGGTTTGCTGCATCTTGATTTCCAGGCTTTTCACATGCGCATTGGTAACCAGCAGCAGGCGCCGTCCCGACTTCTTTACGGCTTCAAGAAATTCCAGCACATGCGGGTGAATCGCGATGAGATGGTTCACTTCCTTTTTGAGCTTCTCAATATCCAGCTGAAGTTGCGACGACCAGTAATCGACGCAATACCAGTCTAACGTTCCTTCAGCGCTGCGGAATTTTGCATACAATACAGATTTGGATTCTTCGATACTCAGATTATGCAGTTGCGCATACCTCAAGGGCACATGCTCCTGCCAGAAGTGGTTGTCAAAATTCAAATCCAGCAGCGTGCCGTCCATGTCGAGCAACACGGTTTCAATATTATCCCATTTAATATCCGGTCTGGTCATAAAACTCAGCTTTTCATTTATTCAAACAATTGACGTTGACTATTTTAATGCAGCTTATAAGTCAAGTTTCGGAGTTCATTTTCATGGTATCACGGCAGGGCACGGTAAGGGGGCATCTTTTGAGAGACCGTCGGCGGCAGGGATGCCGCCGTCGAGCCTACAAGGATGTATTTATAGCGAGTCTCTTAAAAGATGCCCCCTTATCGCGCCCTTGGTAAAACCACGAACTCCGAAACTTGAGTTATAACAAACGGGCCGATACGATATCGACTGCCTCAAAAACTTCGCTTAGCCAGCGGTACACGGTATTGTCGGCATATTTTTCAAAACCTTCCTGCGGCGGTTTTTTCTGCAACACACTTACCACCATCTCGAACTTTAATGTGTTGGGTGTATAGTGTTGCGCCAAAGCGGTTCTCGCCGCCGGCATGCTTGGCCGGATCGCGGGCAATGCATAGGCCAGGCACTGAACATTGTTGATTTTCACGTTACTGAATATGGGCACCAGCACATCGTTGATCTTGTATGCCGCTATTTCCGTGGCCAGGGACGACACTTCATCCACCGCATCCAGCAGATACACCGGAAAATCTTCCCGGCCCCTGAAATAATCCAGCGCCGGATAGTATCCCAAACCGGACTCGTCAATCCGCTTCTGAATTTCTCCGGCAAGTTGTTCACCCAGTTTGTCGATCGGAGCAGGAAGATGTTTCTGCAACAGGCTGACAGCCACAACCACCTTAACACTCAACTCCACTTTAACGACATGCAGGCCGGACACTTTTGACAACCCTGGCTTCATACCAGCCGCTGAATGTTTTCAGCGATCGGTTGCGTCACGGATTGCAGGCGCTTGCGCATGACGGACCCCACCGCATCCGTTTGCGAGAATATGGGATCCAGCAGCGATTCACAGACACAAGCCAGGCTCAGCATGGCGTGCAGTGAATCGCGATACTCAGGAAAATCATCCAGCAGCGCTTTCAGCCGAACATTACCGGAGCCGCCAAACACCTGATCCACCGCTGCCACAATCTCGTTAAAACTGCGGTACTTCGGGTTGGGATCAATACAGACATCACGAAAATAATTTTGTATCGCTTTGAGAAAAAGCACCGCAACATGCTGATCACCCAGTTTGTCCATTGCTTTCCCGATAGTGGATAAATAAACCTGCCCTTCGGCGCTCAGCAATTGCATCAGCATTCTGGCATAGGGATTGTCGTCACATAGCCCCTGCAGTCTGGATTTGCTTACTTCATAGCGGGAACTTGCCGGCTTTTGCTCAGGCAATTCCCCGGGATTTGCCAGCAGGAATCCCACATAAAAAGCGCTCTTGCGGTCGGCGCGGGACCAGAGACTGCGCACTGTCGCCTCATCAATGAGTCCGGGCTGCAATACCAGCCGTACGGATTCCGCGATGTCATAAGCCTCACTTTCGAAGGGAAGGAACTCCACCAGATAAGCCGCCAGTTCCTTCCCGATACCACTGTTGGTAATTCGCGGATTTTTTAACATGCGCCGGGCAATATCCGCGCCGGGCATCGCCCACCAGGCGCGGCGTGCAACTTCTTCGGATAGTTCCGGCGAATTGGCGACCGCGACAACCGCTTCCGGCTCACCCAGCAACAACAGCCCTTGCAGGCTTTCTTCACGCATCTGCCCCATGCGTGTCCAACGCCGCAAAAACACAGGATAACCGCCGGGTGAACCCAACGCATGCGTGGAAAGCATTTCGCGCACGATGCGTAAATATTTATCGTCGCGGCAGGTGGGATTCAATGGCACTCTCGCCTCACCTCGATGTGTCAGCGCGTACACCACCATTTTGGATTCATCAATCCTGACCGCTTGCAGGTCCTGATGAATCAGCACGTTCAGGCGTAAACTATCTTCGCTGGATAATTCCATGGTACGTTTCGATCTTTACAATTACCAAAATATGCATTAATAAAGCTTCATGCCGGTTCGCGGGTAACGGCGGCAGGGACGCCGCCGTCAAGCATTCTCTTAAAACAAATAAGAATGGATGTATTCACAGCGTCCCGCGAATGGTCATGAGGCTTTATTCTAGACACTCTTAGCCGAACTACAGCTGTTTCAGTTGAGCTGGACACGGACTCCCCATGGCGCACTTTCCTTACCCTTTATCAGCCATATGACGGGATATGGTGGTTGTTGTTCCGGAAAGTTGCCTTTGGCGTCGGTAAAGTATATCAGCAAATCAGGCTGGAAATCGGACCGCTCAATCCAGTCGAATACCGGCGCGAATTCAGTGCCCCCTCCCCCAATGAACTTTCCGGGTATCCGGAATTCCTCCCATGGCTCATAAACCCACGGTCCCCCTTCCACCAGTTTTGCGTCACAAGCATGCAAAGTCACGCGGGCCCGCACCTGGCTTTTTATAGCGTCGATTTCCGATACGAATTGCCGCATATCGTCATCGCTGATCGAGCCGCTGGTATCCAGCGCAACCGTGACATTTATCTGGCCACTGCGCAGGCTTGGATAAATCGCCGGATCACCGCGCCGTGTGGAGGGCCGCGCATAACTGTAGTCATCACGCGCAATGGATGACATGTAATGGGCCAGCACGCTGCGCCAGGATAATTGCGGTTGCAGCAAATAGTCCACCAGCCGCGCCATCGCGCCACTTAGCTTACCTGCCTGCATCGCCTGTTGCGCGGCGCCGGCCAGGCGTTGCTGCCATTGGGTATTGAGGTTTTCCCGCTCTGTTTGCGACAAGGGCAGCGGCTGTGGAGCGGCCCCGCTGCCTGATCCATCGCCGGGTTTGGCCGATTGTTGCGAATGGCCACTTTGAGGTTGCCGTTGAGTATTCCGGCCAGACGGTTGATCCGGCGATGAACCTTCTCCACGATCGGCTTCTTCGGGATTGGGTTTTATATTACTGTCACTGTCGTAAACGTGTTTGTCGTGGCACTCTTCTTCAAAAGAGTCTTCGATAGAGGGATAGATTTCCTCGGCAGTCATGCCTTCAAATCCATCCAGCATCAAGGCGCCAGCCGGCAATTTGAATCCTTCGCTGTGCAAGAGCGGATTAATGGCAAGATCGCAGGCGATGTCCCACTTGCGTTTATCGCGATGTCCGCGGCGCGCGAAATGGGACAATGCGCAATGCAAGGCTTCGTGCGCCAGCGCAAACTGGGTTTCCTCCATGTCGAGCGCATCGATGTAAGCGGGATTGTAATAAATCTTGCGCGCATCAGTGGCCGTCGTTTCACACCAGTTGGGATTTGCCGCAACCGCCGGCAGGCGCAACACCAGCGCGCCCAGGAACGGCTTTTCGATAATGAGACGCGTGCGTGCGGCGGTCAATTTTAACTCGATGTCATTTATGTCGGCTGCCATCTTCTGTTACCCGGTATGGCGTCTGATAAAAACCATTGCATTGTCACATTGGTCAAAGTTGCAGACTGCATTCCGGTCAGACCCGAATGGCACTTAGTTAAGCCCCTCGACTTATAAATACCGTTAAAACCAAGCGCCACATCAAGCAGCAGATGCAAGATGCAAGGAAAAATCGTTGGCGGCAGGGATTTATGCCCTTCGGGTATGCCGCCATCGAGCGTACAAGGATGTATTCACAGCGTATTTTTCTTTGCATCTTGCATCTGCTGCTAGTGACCAGAATTTATCCTGTTTTTGATTTAACTAAGTGCCATTACGGTCAGACCCTAATAAATCATAACGTCCGCAACGGAATCGGCCCATTGCGCGAATTGCGGAACGCTAAATAAGTCCTGACCGATGGCGCGATGCATGTCGGACACCAGCATCACGCCCATTTCCCGCTGCGGAAACCTGATCGCATAATCCAGTATGCGGCCGTGCAATTCGTTGGCATTCGCCAGATTGCGCGCGCGGATGGCGTGTCCGACCAGTGCGGAAGCAACGGCGTACTGCAAATCCACATCCTTGGGAACCGCCATCTTCTCCCCCCGCAGTATCGCTTCAATATCGGGCAATTGATCCAGATTCTGCATAAACGCATGCAGCTCGATGCCGGCCGCTTGCCCGACGCAGGCTTGCAGGCTCGCCAATAATAATTGCGGCTGGTGTTCAAACTTATGCACCGCGCGGTGAGCATATTCCCAGGAGCGCGGCGATGGAAACGCCACGGGATTTTGCGCGGGATCGAAATCAAACAGCAGTTCCGGCCGAAAGCGCACAAACGCGATGACGCGGTCATCAATACCGTTTGCGTACGCCCAGGCAACCCAATCATCCAGATGCGTATCCACGGTATAGTGTGAAAAACGGTTCGCCAGAGGCGCCGGCATGGCGTAAGTAACACCGCGATCGCCCTGCCGGTTACCCGCCGCAATAATGACCCAGCCTTCGGGAACGCGGTAGTTACCCAAACGGCGATCAAGTATCAATTGATATGCCGCCGCGGAAACGGTCGGTGCGGCCGAGGTGATTTCATCCAGAAACAGGAATCCCTTTTCCCCATGACGTCCGGCGTCGGGCAACATGGAAGGCACAGCCCATTCCACGCGTTCTTCCACCCGGAATGGAATACCCCGCAAGTCACTGGGTTCCATTTGCGACAGCCGGATATCAATGACGGGCACAGCATGTTTCTGCGCGACCTGGGCAACCATTTGCGACTTGCCCACACCCGGCGGGCCCCACAGCATTACCGGGGTGTGGTGACCATGTTGAGCGCTGGTAAATTCTTTTTCGATAACGGCTAATAAGTGATTGGGACGCATGGGCGGTTAGATAACCTTCTACAGAAAAAATTCCTTGGGTATTACATTCAGGACTTTGTAACTCGCTGACAGTATATGGTTTTATACCGGGAACGTATATCCCCTAAGAGGGGCCATGCGCGCGGAAGCCTCAGAAGCGGCGGATACCGCGCAGTCAGACAGTTTTATTCATTTTTCTTTCTGGCGCGCCGCCGGTTCAGCATAAATTACAGAACCGCGCTGCCGATTGAAACCTGAATGTCATTCAGTTTGTCCTGCGTTTGGAAATTTATACCGAAGATTTCAGGAAAAATGTTCATCATAAAAAGACTAATTCGGGGTTTATGAATTTTCATTGTTGCCCTGAATAGTTTCCATTGTTACCTGGTCAACCTGGGCGCTGGAATAACAACCGCTGCGGCATAGCAAAATCACCACGGACTCCTCAAGCAATGGCCAATCAAGTCCGATATAAGCCAGGAAAATGCCTGTAACAGCAGCGTTACGCATTCACTGTCCAGGCGCAAAAAATGATTGCTGCGGCATTGCCACACCGGACCCTGAGACCTGGCGCCATGAACAGAATACTTATTGGTATTATTTCAGCAATTGCGCTCCCCGTTGCCGCCGGCGGCTCAACACTGGTTTTTGCCAACGACATCACCATTGACCAGCAAAACAAAACTTTCGTGCTGAATAACGCTAAAGTGGAAACCATTACCGTTAATGAGGGTGACACGATCCATTTCACGAACAAAGATCCCTGGTTTCATAACATCTTTTCCCTGTCCGACCTGAAAACCTTCGATCTGGGTTCTTATCCGCAGGGCGAATCACGCCCTGTTACCTTCGACAAGAAGGGTACGGTGGACGTCGAATGCGCCATTCATCCGAATATGCACCTTAAAGTTACTGTTAAATAAACAATTTTTTTAACCGCAAAACCGCCTCGTTGCCGCTAACTGCGAATCCGGGGCATTTTTTCTTAAAATATAAGGCGATTTTGCCGATATAAAATCTAAGACAATTCGGCCAATACCCTGAAACTTGACAGGCGCGGTCCACAAACATTTTCTTATCTGCACACCAAGGGTGCCGGGAGTGACGACATGGTTAAAACAGGATTAGAAGGATTTGCCGTAACGTTGTTAATAGTATTCGTTTCCGCGACGCAAGCTTTTGCTGATACCAGCTCCAATTCACACGAGCTGGTATTTGGTGTTCCGCCACAAAGCGCGAACTCCACGGACAACGCGCAATGGAAACTCCTGATAGAACAGGTCAGCGTGGAAAGCGGACACAGTATTCGCTATGAACCGGCCAAAAACCTTGAAGATTTCGAGCGCAAATTGAGTAGAGGCGCCTATGATTTTGTGTTGCTGAATGCACACATGTATACAAATGCTCATGATGCGGCCGGTTATCAGGCATTCGCCAAGGAAACCGGACAGACTGACCAGGGTGTTATAGTCGTGCATCGCGATAGCCCGGTCAAAACCCTGGCTGACCTCAATCATAAATCACTGGCATTGACTGATCCCAGCCGTTTCACCGCGACGGTTTTAACCAGGGCGCACCTGAGAAACGCCGGTATCGAGGTGAAGGAGGAATACGTGGAATCAGACAACTCTGTCTATCGCGCGGTCGTACATGGCCAAAGCGTGGCAGGCGCGGGGAAAATCAGCACCTTAAGCAGCATTAATCCCAATGCGCATTCCAAACTCCGTGTGATCTGGTCGTCCAAACAATATTCATCCCATGCTTTTGCGTCGCATCCACGCGTTAAAGCCGAACAAGTGGCAAAGGTGCAACAGGCGTTGCTTAGCCTTAACAATGACACCAAAGGCAAAGGATTGTTGAGCAAAGTGAAATTCAAAGGCATTGCGCAGGCATCAGATCAGGAATGGGATGATATACGCGCGTTGAAACAACAACTCGCTAAGTAGCGCGGATATTTGAATATTGACTTGCCATGGAATCACGATAACGATTTCCGGTTTTCTGAAATCGTTTTCGTGATGCATGTCACTCCTGTTATTTTGAATAACGTCGAACCAGCCCGAATAACCAGCCGGACAGGCGCTCTAACATCTAAATACATCAAACCGTTATTGATCAATCGCTGTGTGAAATAACCGCTTAACGGCGATAAACCGCTGACCGCCCGGTTAAACATCGGCGGTTTCCGGTTTGCCGCGGTATTGAAATTGCATCACTCAATGGTTCAAGTTGTTCAATTTGCAACAAGTATTAGTCCGGTATTGCTATGTCTAGACTGTATTCGGTATCTGTAAAAATGCCAGTGGCGTTGCTGTTTGTGGTCATTCCGTTTTTGCCATGCCATGCGCTGGCTGATGCAGCCGCTGCGGTCAAGCCGGAAACACAGGCAAACCTCAACGAAGCGGCGCACGCGTCCCCGTCCTCGGGCCCAGAAGTAAGATACAGCGCCTCTGATGATCCCGGCAGTGTACTGTCGCCGCTTCATCAGGCAATGCCGCATCTGGAGCAGGCGTTGATTATCCTCACCGGCGCCAACGGCTTCGTTATTGTTTGCGGCGTAATACTCGTCTTTCTCAAGGAACGGCTCCACAGCCAAACCAACCACACACTTGCAGCATTAAAAGCAACGCAACGCATTGCGCCGAATAACGCTTCTGAAATCGAAAACAAAAATGGGGCGTAACAAACCAATAACTGATCACAGGCCATGTCGTTAACACTTACACTGATCATACTGTTTTTTGTTGAGCTGATTGCCGTCTCAGTGCTTGCCAGTGCATTGCTTGCCAGGAAAAACCGCAAACAAACCGCATTGCTGGAAATTTACCGCAATCGCGCCGCCGAATTTGAAAGGAAACTGGAATCCGAACAAGTGGAGCTGGACAATATCGGAGAGAAACTTTCCAAACTGCTCGAACCCGTGAAAAAAACCCAATACCGTCACCGCAAACAGGAAATCGAACTGCTGGAAAAAAGAATTCAATTTATTCAATCCGAGATCAATGCCATTGTCAGCAAGGAAGATGGCGAGGAATACTGGGATAACCTGTGTGTGCGTTTGATTGATTTAATGCCTTCACCAGTAGTGAATATTACTGACGAACAACAGCCTGATAGTGAAGACGGGATGGCTCCGCAAATCATGGATGATATTGATGATGTCCCCACCTTAAGCCAGAAAATCCGCATCGATAAAAATTCGCCCACCATTGCCTACATCACGCTGACGCCCTTGCAGACTGAAATCAAACGGCTGAAACGCATTGTCGGCCGGCATTTTGGCATGCTGAGCGATATGAAACAGGCCATTATCGAAAACAAGAACGATGTGGAAAATTTCACCAAACTGCCCAGGGCGCTTAAAGAACTGCAAATTGTGCACGTACAACTAACACGCAGTGTCAAAGCGCTAAAGGAAGAAAATGCGCGCTTGACCCGGATTCTCACCACGGAAAACAGTATTGCCGGCGGCTCGGACGACCTGATGGATGACAGCAAGCAAAAGGCGCTGGCATCGCTCAAACAAAACCAGCCCCCGACACGTTCACCGAGAAAACGCTCCGCCGAAGGTTAACCGATTGCCTTGCACACGGAACGAAACTCACGCGCGGTATACGCCGCCATCACGGTGAAGAGACCAAGCGTGTTGGTTTCTCCGCCCATTCCGCAGCCATCCAATTGTTATTTATTTATGTCCTCAAACTCGGCATTAACAACAT
Source organism: Gammaproteobacteria bacterium (assembly GCA_022627515.1). GTDB lineage: Bacteria > Pseudomonadota > Gammaproteobacteria > SZUA-152 > SZUA-152 > JAKEGK01. The sequence continues at coordinate 11,397 of JAKEGK010000133.1, read as the reverse complement.
CCTCTTCTTTTTTATGGTTGCCTGCAGTTCCGCCTGATGGGCCCTGAGCGCCGTAGATCCGTTGCATGATTTCGCCCGACATTTTTGACAAGGATTCCGTTTTACGCTCGATGTCATATTTATCATCGCTTTTCATGGCCTGCTCAAGGTCCCTGATGGCGTTTTCAATGCGTTCCTTTTCATTCGAAGAAAGCCTTTCACCCAGATTAATGACTGACTTGCGCGCGGCATGAATCACGCTGTCCGCCTGGTTGCGTGTTATCGCCAGTTCGTGGAATCGGCGGTCCTCTTCCGCGTGGGTTCTGGCGTCGTCAATCATGCGTTTGACTTCCGCTTCGGAAAGCCCGGAAGATGCTTTGATCTGAATCCGCTGCTCGCGGCCTGTGGCCTGATCTTTTGCCGTGACATTAAGAATACCGTTGGCGTCGATATCAAAAGTAACATCAATCTTGGGCACGCCGCGCGGCGCCATGGGAATATCGGTGAGATTGAACTGACCCAGCGACTTGTTTTGCGATGCCTTTTCCCGTTCACTCTGCAGCACGTGCACGGTAACCGATGTCTGGTTGTCGTCGGCGATGGTAAACGTTTCGCTGGCGCGGGTGGGTATGGTGGTGTTTTTATCGATAAGCTTTGTCATGACACCGCCGAGGGTTTCAATACCCAATGACAGCGGCGTTACATCCAGCAGTAGCAAATCAGTGCGTTCGCCACTGAGCACCGCTGCCTGAATCGCCGCGCCAATCGCCACGGCTTCATCGGGACTGACATCCTTGCGCGGTTCCTTGCCAAAAAATCTGCGCACCGCTTCCCGGACTTTGGGCATGCGGGTCTGGCCGCCGACCAGTATGACATCGTCGATATCGGAAGCGGAGAGCCCGGCATCCTTAAGGGCAATCCTGCAGGGTTCCAAAGTGCTTTCAATCAGGTCTTCCACCAGCGACTCCAGCCTGGCGCGGGTGATCTGCAGGTTAAGATGTTTGGGCCCGCTGGCATCGGCGCTGATGTAAGGCAGGTTAATGGTGCTTTGCTCAGTAGAAGAAAGTTCCATCTTGGCTTTTTCCGCCGCTTCCTTCAGCCGTTGCAAAGCCAGTGGATCATTGTGCAGATCAATCCCGGACTGCTTTTTGAATTCATCCGCGACGTAGTTGATCAGGCGCAAGTCGATATCCTCGCCGCCGAGAAAGGTATTGCCGTTGCTGGACAGCACTTCATACTGCTGTTCGCCGCTGATTTCGGCGATTTCAATAATGGAAATATCAAAGGCGCCGCCGCCAAGATCATAGACCGCGATCTTGCGTTCGCCGTGCTCTTTCTCCAAGCCAAAAGCCAGCGACGACGCGGTAGGCTCGTTAATGATGCGCCTGACTTCCAGACCGGCGATACGGCCCGCGTCCTTGGTAGCCTGGCGCTGCGAATCATTAAAATAAGCGGGCACCGTGATGACAGCTTCTTTAACGGATTCACCCAGATAATCCTCGGCGGTTTTTTTCATCTTGCGCAGGATCTGCGCCGAAATTTCCGGCGGCGCCATTTTCTTACCCTGCACTTCGACCCAGGCGTCACCGTTATCCGCCTCGATGATTTTGTAAGGCACCATTTCAATGTCCCGCCTGACTTCATTCTCACTGTAGCGGCGCCCCATTAAACGCTTTATTGCGTAGACAGTGTTTGCGGGATTGGTGATTGCCTGGCGTTTGGCAAGCGCGCCGACCAGTATCGTACCGTCTTCCTTGAAAGCGACCACCGAAGGCGTGGTGCGGCTGCCTTCTTCATTTTCGATGACTTTGGGTTTGCCGCCTTCCATGACCGCGACGCAGGAATTGGTTGTGCCTAGGTCGATTCCGATGATCTTTGCCATAAAGTGCCTCCTCTTTCCGACAGATGCTCCTGCGTACAGGTGCTGAATTAATCTTACGGTTGCATTAAATTTGTTTTAAATCTAAAAAATACCCTTAAAATCGTTGATGCTACAAAAATCAGAAGTCGCCGCCTAAACTCACATTACGTGAGTTCCAGAAACAATGTAATTTTAATCAGCGGCAGCACAGTTCGTCAGGGCAGCACAGGAAGTGCAGTCATTTGAGACACGCTATAATTACGTCCCTGTACGCTCGTCGGCGGCATCCCTACCGCCGGCGGTCTCAAATGGCCGCACTCCCTGAACTACTGTGTTTGTACTGTAAGCATGATTTGATGCAACGTCAGGGTTAACTGAATCCACCACTGAGTTCATAACCATCGCCAAACCGGACTCAATAAATTTTTCCGGTTAACGCTGCGGGCATTATTCTTCCAGCGCCCGCAAGCGGCGCAATAAACTCTCCCGCTCCTCCAGCAGTTCCACAACCAGGGCAACGCCTGGGAGATTGACATCAAGATCACGCTGCAGGTGCAAAGCAATTTCGACGCGTTTTAACGCTGGCCCCGGAAACCGCCAGGTCGCGGGTTCATCTCCAAGCGGTTCGACAATACCCTCCTCAACCAGGGTCATGATCACTTCGGCGTGCACATCGCAAATCCGGCACAACTCACCGAGACTGAATTCGTGCGACTCGTCGATCAGTTCGCCCAGAATCGTCATTAATTCTTTACTCATGACTCCAGTCCTGCCGCTCTGCGCGGATTAAATTTCAGTTGCTGTTCCATACGCCGGTAAAAATCGCGCGCCGTGTCGGAATCCGCCGGCGGCGTTTCAATCTTTAACACGACATACTGATCACCCGGCGGATTACCCGGCAAACCGCGCCTTTGCAGGCGCAGCTTGCGGCCGGTCTGGGAACCGGCGGGAATGGTCAGATCCACTTTGCCTCCCAGCGTCGGCACCGCCACGTGCGCGCCCAGTGCCGCTTCCCACGGTGTCACCGGCAGCTCAAGATAGATGTCCCGCCCCACGGCGCGGAAAAACCGGTGCGCGCTCGAACTCGACTTCCAGATACAGATCGCCGGATTCACTGCCGCCGGGACCGGGATTACCGAGACCTGCCAGGCAAATGCGCTGGCCGGGTATGACTCCTTTGGGGATCTTTACGTTGAGCCGCCGGTTGCGCATTTGCACATTGCCCCTGCTGTCCACTTCCGGAATTTGCAGGCTGATGCTGCGCGTTGCACCGTGGTAAGCATCATCCAGACTGACAAAAATACTGGCGCGCAAATCCGCGCGGCGGCGCTGCGGGCGGAACTGCTCACCCGCCCAGCGGCCGCCAAGCAGCGTCTCGAAAAAATCACTGAATCCCGTGCCGCCGGCGCCGGGAAAACCGCCGCTGAAGAATTCAAATCCGGGTTGCCAGTCCGGTGGCGGGCGGAATTCCTGCCCCTCACGCCAGTCGCTGCCCAGGCGGTCGTACGCGGCGCGTTTTTCCGGATCCTTGAGAACTTCATACGCTTCTCCGACCTCCTTGAATTTCTCCTCGCAATTGGCTTCCTTGCTGACATCGGGATGATATTTGCGGGCGAGCTTGCGGTAGGCGCGTTTGATCTCGTCCTGACCGGCGTTGCGGTCAACACCGAGTATCTTGTAATAATCTTTGTATTCCATATTCCTGTGTCATCACTTCCTGAGGACGAAGCCAGTGTGCTTTTTTATGTTCCTCATTTCACACGCCTGCCTGCTGCGTGTGCCCGCGCCGCTGAAAAACAATATGATCATCCGCGGCGCTGACAACGATGCTGTCTCCCTCGCGAAAGCGGCCATTGACAATGTCGCGCGCCAGGGGATTTTCGACTTCATGCTGGATGACGCGCTTGAGCGGCCTCGCGCCATACGCCGGGTCATAACCCGCTTCCGCCAGATGGTCCAGCGCGGCCGCGATAAATTCCAGTCCCATGCCCTGCTGGTTTAAACGCTGGCGCAGATACTCCACCTGCAGGTCGGCGATGCGGCGGATCTGTTCGCGGCCAAGCGGGTGGAACACCACGATGTCATCAAGGCGATTGAGAAACTCGGGGTGAAAATAGCGGCCGACGATTTCCATCACCGCGCGCTTCATGTCGGCGTAGTGTTCCTCACCGGCCATTTCCCGGATACGCTCGGAGCCGAGATTGGATGTCATCACGATAACCGTGTTGCGAAAATCAACGGTGCGGCCATGACCGTCCGTGAGCCTGCCGTCATCAAGCACCTGCAGCAATACGTTGAACACGTCGGGATGGGCTTTCTCCACCTCATCCAGCAAAATCACCGCGTACGGTCTGCGCCTTACGTGTTCCGTTAACTGTCCGCCTTCTTCATAACCTATATAGCCCGGCGGCGCGCCGATCAGCCGGGCCACCGTGTGTTTTTCCATGTACTCGGACATATCCAGCCGCACCATGGCGTCTTCCGTATCAAACAGGAATTCCGCCAGCGCCTTGCACAGTTCCGTTTTGCCAACGCCGGTGGGCCCGAGAAACAGAAACGAGCCGTTGGGGCGGCGGGGATCAGCAAGACCGGCGCGCGAACGGATGATGGCGTCCGACACGGCGCGCACCGCTTCGTCCTGGCCGATAACCCGCCGGTGCAGCATCTGCTCCATGCGCGTGAGCCGGTCGCGTTCGCCCTCCAGCATTTTGCTGACCGGAATGCCCGTCCAGCGCGAAACAATTTCCGCGATCTCATCATCCGTGACTTTACTGTGCAGCAGCCGGGTTTCCTGTTTGCCGGGGGCGGTTAATGCCTGAAGCTGTTTTTGCAGTTCGGGGATGCGGCCATACTGCAATTCCGACATGCGCGTAAGCACCGGTGCGCCGCGCCGCTTCCAGCTCGGTGCGCGCCCGTTCCAGCGCTTCCTTGATACGCTGCGCTTCATCGACCGCCGCTTTTTCTTTTTCCCAGATTTTCTGCAGCTCCGCGTATTGCTGTTCCAGTTTCTGGATTTCATTTTCCAGAACCGTGAGCCGCTGTCTCGATGCTTCGTCCGTTTCCTTCCTGAGCGCTTCGCGTTCGATTTTGAGTTGAATCAGACGGCGGTCGAGACGATCCATCTCCTCGGGTTCGGAATCAATCTCAACGCGCAAATGACTGGCCGCCTCGTCGATCAGATCAATCGCCTTGTCCGGCAGGTTGCGGTCGGTAATATAACGCTGGGACAGAGTAGCCGCGGCGACGATGGCCGGGTCGGTGATTTCCACGCCGTGATGCACTTCGTATTTTTCTTTAAGGCCGCGCAGGATCGCGATGGTGTCCTCGACGGACGGCTCTTCGATCAGCACCTTCTGAAAGCGCCGTTCCAGTGCGGCGTCTTTTTCGATGTGCTCGCGGTATTCATTCAACGTGGTGGCGCCGATGCAATGCAGTTCCCCTCTGGCCAGCGCCGGTTTCAGCATATTGCCCGCATCGACCGAGCCTTCGGCCTTGCCGGCGCCCACCAGCAGATGCAGTTCATCGATAAAGAGGATGAGCTGATTTTCCTGTTTCGCGATATCCCTGAGCACCGCCTTGAGGCGTTCCTCAAATTCGCCCCGGTACTTGGCGCCGGCGATGAGCGCGCCCAGATCCAGACTCAGCAGGCGTTTGTTGCGCAATCCTTTGGGCACCTCGCCGTTAACAATGCGTTGCGCAAGGCCTTCGGCAATGGCGGTCTTGCCCACGCCGGCTTCGCCGATCAGGGCGGGATTGTTTTTGGTGCGCCGTTGCAGCACCTGGATGACGCGGCGAATTTCGTTATCGCGGCCGATCACCGGATCGAGCTTGCCCGCCTCGGCGCGGCTGGTGATATCAATGGTGTAACGCTCAAGGGCCTGACGTTATTCTTCCGCTTCCGGGTCCTGCACCTTTTCCCCGCCACGCATCTGTTCAACGGCCGGCCGCAGCGCATCGGGCGTGGCGCCGGCATCGCGCAGGATCCGTCCGAGTTCACCACGGTCGTCCATGGCCGCCAGCACAAACAGCTCGCTGGCAATATATTGATCCCCTCGTTGCTGGGCAAACTTGTCTGTCACGTTGAGCAAGCGGGAGAGATCACTGGATATCAACACTTCACCGGCGGCGCCCTCCACCCGCGGCAGGCGGTCCAGCGCCTTACCCAGTTCCGTGCGCAACAGATGCAGATTGACACCGGCCCGTTGTAACAGAGGGCGCACCGTGCCCCCCTGCTGATCAAGCAAAGCCAGCATCAGATGCAATGGTTCAATATACTGGTGGTCCCGGCCCACAGCCAGGCTTTGCGCATCGGCAAGCGCCAGTTGAAATTTATTGGTCAGTTTATCCATGCGCATGATCAGAACCCTTTAATCATCCCGCATGTAATCATCACCCGCCGCCGAAGTGCATATCTTGACGGTAATCAAGCGCCTTGGCATTAATCTGCTTTTCTTATCCGGGTGGATTAAACTTCGTCTGGCTTGTATGGTACTTACTTAAGAAACCAAACTAGTTCTACTTTGTTATATTAAATAGCCGCGTGCACAGCACGGGAAGCGGAGACGCCTGGCAAGACCGTTGGCGGCACGACTGCATGGATGCAGGAGGTAGAGTAACGCAGGAGCAGTTACCGAGGGATGCCGCCGGCAGTTTTGAAATGCACCCCCGGAATCGCTAGCTTGCCAATTTTGAGATAGACTCCAGGTAATTCTTGATTACCAGCAGCGGATGGGGGATGCAAAGAAAACGATCGGCGCTGATTGCGAATAATCCCGCAGCCCGGAAAACTGGCGAGCATGGTTTATTATCATGGTTTGTTACCAAGAAGGCTTGACGATCGAGAGTGTGTTTTACAACGTAAAGGCTAATCCAATGCCTTGCGCGCATTGCGGAACATGCGCATCCAGGGTGAATCTTCACGCCAGCCGTCGGGATGCCAGGAGTTTTGCACGGAACGAAACACCCGCTCCGGATGCGGCATCAAAATAGTGAAACGGCCATCCGTGGTGGTTAAACCGGTAATGCCGCCGGGTGATCCATTGGGATTCAGCGGATAACGTTCGGTAGCATTGCCGTAGTTATCAACAAATCGGAGCGCAACCAGATTGGCGCGTTCGATATCCTGCACGGAAACTCCCGGCCGCAATTCGGCCCGCCCCTCGCCATGGGCCACCGCGATGGGCATACGCGAACCCGCCATTTTCTGAAAAAACAGCGAAGCGGATTCCTGCACTTCGACGCTGGCAAAGCGCGCTTCAAACTGTTCGGAACTATTGCGCACAAAGCGCGGCCAGAGTTCCGCGCCGGGAATCAACTGGTACAGGTTGGACATCATCTGGCAGCCATTGCAGACGCCCAGTCCGAAACTGCCGCCGCGCGAGAAAAACGCTTCAAACTGGTCCCGCGCATAACTGTTAAACAAAATGGATTTTGCCCAGCCTTCACCGGCGCCAAGCACGTCACCGTAGGAAAAACCGCCGCACGCGACAATGCCCTGCATATCCTGCAAGTTGACCCGGCGCTCATTAATATCGCTCATGTGCACATCAATCGCGGCAAATCCGGCGCGGTCGAATGCCGCCGCCATTTCCATCTGGCCGTTAACGCCCTGTTCTCTGAGGATGGCGACTTTGGGGCGCGCGCCTTTACTGATATATGGCGCCACAATGTCTTCGTTAATATCAAAGGTCACATCGATCTGTATTCCAGGGTCATCCGCATCGAGCAGGTTGTCAAATTCCTGTCTGGCGCAATGAGGATTGTCGCGCAGCGACTGCATTTGATACGTGGTTTCCGACCATATGCGCTGCAATTCAATGCGGGAAAAATCCAGCAACGCCTGATGCGCATCCCTGATTATGATCCGGTCTTCATTGTTGGGACTTCCGATGATATGGCAATGGTTTTCCAGTCCGGCTTTATGCAGGACGCCCAGCACAGCGTCTTTTTTAGCGCTGTCGATCTGCAACACCGCGCCCAACTCTTCATTGAACAGGATGTTTAACGGATGATTTCCCAATCCATTAACATCGATACTGATTCCGGCATGTCCGGCAAAGGCCATTTCACACAGCGTCACCCACAGTCCGCCATCGGAACGGTCGTGGAACGCCAGCAGCAGGCGTTTTTTAACAAGTTTTTGGATCGCGCTGAAAAATGCTTTCAACAGGCGGGTGTTTACATCAGGCGCATCGTTGCCCATTTGCCCGTAGGCCTGCAGCAATACCGAACCGCCCAGACGATTACGGCCACTCCCAAGGTCCACATAAATCAGACAGCTGTCCGTCACATCCTTGCGAAGTTGGGGCGTCAGTGTCCGGCGTACATCTTCCACCGGCGCAAACGCGGAAATAATCAGCGACACGGGCGCAGTCACCGACTTTTCAACACCGTTGTCCTGCCAGACGGTTTTCATGGACATGGAATCCTTGCCAACAGGAATCGCGATACCGAGTTCCGGACACAGCTCCATTCCCACGGCTTTAACCGCGTCGTACAACGCGGCATCCTCGCCGGGATGCCCCGCTGGGGCCATCCAGTTGGCGGACAATTTAATATCGCCGATATTGGCGATCGCCGCCGCCGCGATATTCGTTAACGCTTCGCCAACCGCCATGCGCGCCGAAGCGGCGGCATTGATGAGCGCCACCGGGGTTCTTTCCCCCATCGCCATGGCCTCGCCTTTATAGGTATCAAAGCTGGACGAGGTTACCGCCACATCCGCCACCGGCACCTGCCAGGGACCAACCATTTGATCACGCGTGACAAGGCCGGTAACCGTGCGGTCGCCGATGCTGATCAGAAAGGTTTTATTCGCCACGGTGGGTGAACGCAACACGCGCTGCGCGGCGGCTTTCAATTCGATGCCGTCAAGCGCGGCGGGAGGAATCACGCAATCCTGATGCGCCACGTCGCGCAGCATTTTTGGCGGCTTGCCTAACAATACGTTCAGCGGCATGTCAATCGGCGTGTTATTCAATTGCGGATCCTGCAACACCAGTTGCGGTTGCTGCGTGGCTTCGCCGATCACGGCGTACGGACAGCGTTCGCGCCGGCAGATCGTTTCAAACTCCGCCAGGCGTTCAGCGCTGATCGCCAGCACATAACGTTCCTGCGCTTCGTTGCACCAGATTTCCATGGGCGACATGCTTTCATCATCGTTTGGCACCGCGCGCAGATTCAGCCTGCCGCCGAGACCGCTGTCATTCACCAGTTCCGGAATCGCGTTGGATAAACCGCCGGCGCCGACATCATGCACCGACACAATCGGATTGGCTTCTCCAAGCTGCCAGCACTGGTCGATCACTTCCTGCGCGCGGCGTTGTATTTCGGGATTGCTGCGCTGCACCGAAGCGAAATCCAGTTCTTCATGGCTTTCACCGGTCGCCATGCTGGAAGCCGCGCCGCCACCCAGGCCAATCAGCATGGCCGGACCGCCCAGCACAATCAGTTTGGCGCCAACCGGGATTTGCCCCTTGTCGATATGCATTTCGCGGATATTGCCCATGCCGCCCGCCAGCATGATGGGCTTGTGGTAACCGCGCACTTCGTGGCCGTTGGCCGTGGGAATCTGCAATTCAAAAGTCCGAAAATAGCCGCAAATATTCGGCCGTCCGAATTCATTATTAAATGACGCCGCTCCGATCGGGCCTTCCAGCATGATCTGCAGCGCCGAATCGATACGCCCGGGTTTGCCGTAATCCCGCTCCCATTCCTGTTCATAGCCGGGAATTTTCAGGTTGGAAACAGTGAAGCCGCACAAACCCGCTTTGGGTTTGGAGCCGCGCCCGGTGGCGCCTTCATCCCGGATTTCGCCGCCCGATCCCGTGGCCGCGCCCGGAAAGGGCGATATTGCCGTTGGGTGATTGTGGGTCTCGACTTTCATCAGGATATGCACCGCTTCCTGATGGTACTGATAACGTCGCGTTTGCGGATCGGCAAAGAAACGTCCGGCCGTGGCGCCCTCGATGACGGCTGAATTATCGGAATACGCCGAGAGAATTTTATCCGGGTGACAATTATAGGTGTTGCGGATCATGGCAAACAGCGAACGCTCCTGCTGTTGCCCGTCAATAATCCAGCCGGAGTTGAAAATCTTATGGCGGCAGTGCTCGGAGTTGGCCTGCGCAAACATCATTAATTCAACGTCCGTCGGATCGCGTTGCAGGGCGGTGAAGTTTTGCAGCAGATAATCGATCTCATCCTGCGCCAGCGCCAGTCCCATGACGGAATTCGCCTCCACCAATGCGCCGCGGCCCCGCTGCAGGATATCGATCGTGTTCAGCGGCGCCGGATCCGCCTGCGCGAACAACCGCTCCACTGTGTCAAGGTCATTCCACACCATTTCCGTCATGCGGTCATGGATGAGCGGTTTCAGTAACGCCACTTGTTGCGTGGTCAATTGCTTCGAGCCTGCTATGCGCAAGGTATAGTGAATTCCGCGCTCAATACGCTTGATGGCCGTCAGGCCGCAGTGATGCGCGATATCGGTGGCTTTGCTTGACCAGGGCGAAATGGTTCCCGGCCGCGGTAAGACGTAGAGAGGCACGCCTTGCAGCGCCTCTTCCTGATAGCTGGGCCCGTAGCTTAAAATATGCTGCAGAATATTCTTTGCGTCTTCTGAAAGCGAACTATCAACATTAACAATATGAATATAATTCGCGGTCAGCCGTTTTATGGAGATATGCTGTTGCAGGCGCGCAACCAGTTTATCAATGCGGAACGCCGACAATGCGGGACAACCATGCAGTATCAACATGCTCGGTAACTTTTTAATTGCTGGATAATCGGAAATTGTGAAGCTGGAATTTCAGGCGTTAGTGCCATCAGGGATATAGTATGCGAATTCCCGGTTATTACATTCCACCATTGTATGCTGATTGTTTGACTGTTGGCTGGCATGCAATCCAGTAATCTTTTTTGTTGGCCTGAAATCCGCGGTTATTTTACCGCAAATACCCTGTCAACGACACGAAAAAAACTAGCCCGCATTTCTCACCACCGTTCGTCGCGAGACGGTTCAAGGGTGCGGCATGGCTGGCTTTCGCGACCGAGGAGCGCGCAGGCAAAGTCGACACTATGTCGAGCGCTCCGGCCGAGCGAAAGCCAGACAGGGCGTGCCATTGGGCCGTCGCAGTAGAAGGGTGGTGAGAAATGCGGGCTAGCCTGGTCTGTGACGGATTCGTTCAGAATTTCTACAGCCGGCCCGGTTTTAAACTGTTAAGCGGCGGTTGGCGGCGGGATTAAATAGGGAATTTCCAGGAACAATAAAAAAACCTCTACCTGGTTTGGGTCGAGGCTTTTTGCCAGGTTACATTGTATGACGAGAAAAATCGAATTCCGGCGCCGGCCAGTTTGCCGCGTGCGTTACGATGGTCAGACCTTAAATTGCCCCACAAGCTGCTTGAGAGTTTCAGCGAGCTGATTGAGTTCATTGCTGGCGGACGAGGTTTGCTGCGCGCCGGCGGCTGTCTGGTCGGTGATATTACTGATACGCACAACCTTCTGGTTGATTTCTTCCGCCACCGTACTTTGCTCTTCGGCGGAACAGGCAATTT
>JAKEGK010000132.1 GCA_022627515.1 Gammaproteobacteria bacterium | reverse complement strand
TTGATCAATGTTTGATCATTATCCTTGCCGGTGGCTAACAAAATTGATGGAAATAACACATATATTAAGTAGCATTTAATATTGGTGAGAAATGCGGGCTAACTGTTGGGGCGAGATGGTTTGCATCAGTTATCGTACAACCAGGTTACATTGCGCAAACCAAACCGTGCCGGCTTATTATGCATGATTCTTATTAACAGACTTTATGCGCAGGCGCATGTCTTTATTACCGAACGCTATGCCGAGAAACCATTGGCATGCGCGCAGTTTCAAACTACCGTATGCAGGTAATTCTTTCAAGTCACCACGTGGTGTTTACCGATGAGCTTGACGCTGCTTGCCTGCGGACCCTGTTCTCCATTTTCCTCGTGGTAGCGGACTTCCGATCCGATTCCCAGGCTGTCAAATTTTCCATCCAATACGCTGTTGCGGTGAAAATAGATTTCCCGGCCGTCGCTGGTTTCAATTTTGCCGTAGTTGTTTTCCGGCGAGAGACTCACGACACGGCCATGAGGCGGCGCTTCGTGTTGTTTGACTTCAACACGGCGGATTTTGGACAGTTCCTGAAGCTGCTTCCGCGCGGCATTAAACGCATCGCGCACGGCGACATACGGATCTTCATGGGCATGGCGCAAATCCCGGCCGCGATTAACGGCGATTTCATGTTTGGGCACGGTAATATCAATGCTGACATGAAACAGCTTGCCCTGATGGTGATGTTTGTGAGGAGATTCTACAACGACCCGGCAACTCATAATATTGTCAGCGAATTTTTTCAGATATTCAGCATGTTCGCGAATTTTTGTTTCCAGCGCCGCGGAATGTTCCATGTTTCGAAAGGTGATCTGTAATGGGAGTTTCATTATTGGTTCCTCACTTTTATTGCTCAATTTAATTATATGGTGTTATTCGCGTAACGAGCTGATATAGATCAAGTTGTATGATTGCAAAATTAAGGAAAAATTCTGTCACAAAGCAGTAACATATATTTTTACTCCGGAAACACAATTGTTACAGCTGTGGCCTATGCTTTAATTCAACACGAAGTATGAGCGTCTTCAAGGTTGAGCAATTAATTTCACAGGAGAATCCGTCATGAAACACTGTTGCAATGTCATGTTATATATTCAGCAATTTGTCAGCCGGGAGCAACTGGCCGAAGCAAAGAAAGTCGTTGATGCCTGCAAAGGCATTGTGAATACCATGTTCGGGCAGAATTCCGCGAAACTCCTGCTGGTTGATTATGATCCAGACATGGTATCCGGCAAGGAAATCATTGACACTTTAAGGGGGCATAGTATTACTGCCAAACTGGTGGGTATGTAATTCAGGATATTGAGAGTACATGGGTTGCATTAAGCGGTTATTGCCTGGTTCGATGTTCAATTTATTAACCTGCCTTTTGCTGGCGTTTGAGGCGCTGGCGGAAGGCGCGGTATTAACCGGTACTGATGAGGAAGCGCAACTGCCATTTTGGGAATGGCGTGACGAAGTCATGTCAGTGCGGCTGGTGCAACGTTTGCCGGATCAAACCCGCGCGTTTTTTACGGCCCGTGGTTTTGATAAAAGCCAGGCCGAATTGATCGCGCAAAGCTGCATATTCCAAACGGTTTATAAAAACATTGCCACAACGTCCAATCCCGCTGTCATTGAATATGATCTGACGCAATGGAAGGTCATTTACAAAGGCGAGGCGCGTTCCCTGAAGATCAAGGAGGTGTGGCGCGAGGAGTGGGAAAAAGCCAAAGTGCCCCAACCGGCGCAAATTGCGTTTTTCTGGGCGATTCTGCCGACGCAACAACGGTACGAACCGCAGGATTATAATTGGGGCATGACGTCTTACAATCTGCCGCCGGGCGCAAAATTTGATCTGGAAATGGTATGGCGCCAGGATGGCGTGTACCGCACCGGATTTGTCCGGAACCTGGAATGCGCTCCCGATGAAGAGATCGATCCCAAAATTCCTTTAAGCTGATACACGATGCGCGATCTATCATTGTTTATTGCCTGTTTGATGTTGCTCATGCCCGTTCCTGCTGTCTATGCCGATAAATCACAACCACTGCATTCGGTTACCGGCACGCCAATCGCTCCGGATTTTTCCCTGCAGGACACGGAAGGTAAAAGACATGCGTTGCAAGATTACCGGGGCAAAGTGGTGATCGTCAATTTCTGGGCTACCTGGTGTCCGCCTTGCCGCTATGAATTACCTTCCATGGAACGCGCTTACCAGAGGCTTAAAGACGCGGGTGTTGAGATGCTGGCGATCAATGTGGGTGAAGACGCGGATACGATTTTTACCTTTACCGCGGATTATCCGGTCACGTTTCCGTTGTTGATGGATCGTGATTCCAAAGTCATCAATGATTATCCGGTCATGGGTTTGCCCACCACTTATGTTATCGATAACAAAGGAAGGCTGGTGTACCGGGCGATAGGCACGCGGGAATGGGACGACGCGGCGTTAGTGCAAAAAATCCTGGATCTGAAAAAATGATCCGCCGATTCACGGAGTATAACGCGTCAACAGGATTTTCAACTGGCGAAAGACGGATTCACATTGCTGTTCCGGCGTAACCAACCATAGTCTTTTCAAGTCACCTGTCTTTTGCCGGGTCAGTGTTTCCAGAAGTATTTGGATAAACAGTTCCACTTCCAGATCACCATACCGCGTTCCCAATAACGGTGTTTGCAGTGACTGGATGTGACGCGTGATGGTTACCGCAAAGATTTTCTGCACAACCTGCCGCACCCAGTATTCGTTGCAAATCGGTTCCTGATCGAGATCGTGTATTATCGCCTGAATTCTTAGCGGCCGCGACTTTCTAACAATAATCTCACCCGGCGTTAACGGCGCCAGTGACTGCAGCCGGTTGGCGAAATACCACACCGGTTTATTGCCGGGATCCCGAATCTCGTTTGATTCGCCCAACACCAGCGAAGTGTCCTGTTCTTCCACTGCCGCTTCAACAATAAATGGCGGAAACTGCACAGGCGCAACGGCGACTTCGATGCCGTTGATATGGCAGCGAAACCGGTCAACATCCCAGATCAATTGTAATTTGTGGTTATGGCGCCGCGTGCGCATAGTGGTTTATTAACAGAAACTGAATATTGATATAGTAACATTAGCAAATTATTTTAATCACGGGAGAAGAAAGTTTTACAGTGTGAGCAAGTAACAGAAAAGACTGAATATGTAGTCACAATATATTCCTAAAGAGGTAAGTTGTCAGCCATATTTTTCTTCAACTTTACATTCGCTTGATCAAAGTCAAGACGCTTGCGCCGCGGATTATATAGGCTTTTTATTAACTTGCAGCCAACATACCGCTCGCGTTATGCCTGAAATAACATTCACTGCAATCAAATGTGATCTTTGCGGTTGAAACAGGTGTTCAGCGCGGGAAGGAGGGGCAAAAATGAAGCCTGCTTACCGCACTGCCGGGATCTCCCGCCGGCAATTTCTTTCTTACCTTGTTGTGCCTGCCGCTTTGTCCCTCGGCGCAGCAGCCAATGTATTGGCAACAACAAAAATACTGCATTCCAGCCGGAGCGGTTATCTTGGATTTGTTGACAGGGAAGGCCTGGGGCCTAAGGTGGATGCGCCGGCGGTGCAGAATTACTTTATCCCCTTACACAAGGAACAACCGGTCAGCGCGCAGTTGCACTCACCGGAGGAAATGGAGTTTATTCGATCTGTTTTGAAATCCGAATTTTTGCAGGAAGGTTATGACTGGGACGATAACTATGAAATCAGGTTCAGTTGTCAGCATTTTGGTGTGCCGGACGATTTGACGCAAGGCGCGCCTCTGCTGGATTATTGCGGACAGGTTTATGATTTTTTGTATTCGCGCCTGAACGGATTATATGACGTCAACATGGCATGGCGTTTGTTGCCCGCCGACCGTTATCAAAGTGGGGAACAGCAGCTGGCGTTTCAGGGTTATGTGGGACGCTACACATATTATGTGATGCGCGCTTATGTGGATCATCCGGAACTGGATGATTTGCCCAGTCTCGTCACCGCGCAGCCGATGGAACGGGCGATTCATTATATCGTCGGTGGAGCGTTTTCCCTGCCAAAACGGGCGACGCTCTATGTTATTCCGGGCAGGACTTCGCTGGTAGCGCCGTTTTCGGAACTCTTGCATTTGACTTTTCATGCGCCGTCACAAAATTATGCCATCGAGCTGGAAAAAACTTTGCCCGAAGGCGAGGCGCAGCAGTATGCCATCGATGCAGGCGAAACCATTAACGAGGCAACATCGATTTTGTTGGCAAAAGAATTCATCAGAAAGTATGGAGCCAGCGAAAGGCTGGCCATGATTGATGCCATGGCGAATAATCTCAACCATCGCTTCAACTATTTGCATGGCGCAATTGCTTACATAAAACGTAACGGGGTGCAAAAGTCACTGGATATTTACCTGGAAAATCCCCGGCGGTTTTTGGAACAACTTTCGAAAGTGTGATGACAAGCCCGCGGCAGTTTATCCACCTAACGCCGGTTCACCGTTATTAGCCCGGGGTTCCGGTTTGTAACCGTATTAATATAGGCAATGGCCAAAATAAAGGCCAACCATTCAGTCAATAACCTTCACAAATCCAAACAGGTTGATTCATTATCTGCTTGCCATAAGTTTTACGGTCTTCATAGCAGTGCGTTGGCAGTGAATGTTCGGCTGCCAACAGGCGTGATAACAACTATAATTGACCACACCATGTTTTTTCAGGACCAATCAGTGTAATGTGTGCGCTAAACTGCGCTTGTTTACAATCAGTGAAGCTTTAAAATAATACGCCATTAAAGCAATTCACTCTGTTATTGATTCCATGAAACATGAAGATGAGTATATAAAAGGCGACAGGCATATCGGTAAAACATGGCTTATCGTAATCTTGTTATATTTGCTGGTTTTACTCTGGCTGGAGCCATTAATTGATTTTCTATTGACGCTGAATCCACCGGATAAGGAACTGGGAGCAATCGGGGCTTTTAACGAACAAAAGGCTTACATTGCGGCCATAGCTTTTGGCATCGCGCGCAGCCTGCCTATTCTGCTGTTTTTATGGATTGCTTACCGCGTATTATTGTCCGCCCAACTGCCGCCCAAGGGATTGAAACTGCCGTTTACAGTCAGGATTCTTAAAGGTCAGCAGGCGAAAATGGCGGGGATGTCCATGATAGCGTTGTCGTTATTGCTGCTGTTCCGGGAATTGTACATGATGGTTAATGCCTGAAGTGCGCGAAGGGGAAACTACGGTAAAGTGAGAATGAATTGCACTAGGGCGGTTTGGGACAAGCGCGCGCTATGCCACGTGCAGTGCGCCCGAACTTTTTTCCATGGGCGGTGGTGTCACCTGGCGTTTCATCAATTCAACAATGCCATAAATACCGACATGGCGATTCGGGGATAAATGCTCGCCGAGATTGAGGCGTTCGAATATCTCATCCACATCCAGCTTCTGAATCTCCTCCACTGTTTTACCGTCGACCAGTTGAATCAGCAATGCCAGCACGCCTTTAATCACCGCGGTATCGCAATCGCCATGATAATGGTAATGCCCGCGGTTGTTTTTATCCGGATAGGGATGCACCCACACCTGGCTCATGCAGCCTTTAACCTTGTTATCCTCGGTCTTTAACTCTTCAGGCATGGCAGGCAGCTGTTCTCCCAGTTCCATAAGATAGCGGTAACGCTGATCCCAGTCGCCCAGCAAATCAAATATATCTACGATGTCGTCTAATGTTGTCATTTTTTAGTGGTCCTAAACGGTGAAAGATTCGCCGCAGCCGCACATGTTTTTGACGTTGGGGTTGTTGAATTCGAAACCTTCGTTCAGTCCGTTGGTTTTTACAAAGTCCACTTCCATGCCATCGATGAAGGGCAGACCGCCTGTGTCGACGATGATTTTAACGCCATGGCTTTCAAACACCCGGTCCAATTCTCCGATACCGTCGGCATAGTCAACCACATACGCAAAACCGCTGCAGCCGGATTTACGGGTGCCCAAGCGCAGGCCAATCCCTGAACCGCGTTTTTCCAGCATATTGGCGACGCGTTTTGCGGCCGCCGGTGTTAATGACACTGCCATAATCTCTCTCCTCAGTACATATCGAGAATTAATTTTGCTTCGTCACTCATACGCTCCTTGTCCCAGGGCGGGTCCCAGACCAGATTGACCGTGACATTGGTGACGTCTTCGATAGCTTTCACTGCGCACTCCACTTGCGCCGGTAAGGACTCCGCCACCGGACAGTGCGGGCTGGTCAAGGTCATGTTAAGCGTTACTGAACCCAGGTCGTCTGTTTTAATGGCGTAAATCAGGCCCAGGTCATAAATGTTGACGGGAATTTCCGGGTCATAAACCGTGCGTAATGCCGCGATGATTTTTTCTTCCAATGTGGCGCCTTCGGCAAAAGTGGTGGGTTCGTTTGCCTTATATCTCATGGGTTGAAATTTAACAGTTGCTTGATTCATTAAGTATACCAGCAGCTAATGCAATTACGGTTAATGCACATCCTGTCCCTGCGGTGCAAAAAGATTGTTTTGCACCCGCTGTTCCACAAATGACCGGACTTCCGGCAGGTCAAGTTGATCGAAAATTTCGCCGGCAAACCCCAGGCAGAGCATTTTTTTCGCCATGGCTTCGTCGATGCCGCGGGAACGTATGTAGAACACTTGTTTCGGATCAATTTGTCCCACCGTGGTGCCGTGGCTGCACTTCACGTCGTCCGCGTAAATTTCCAGTTGCGGTTTGGTATCCACTTCCGCATCGAGGGATAGCAACAGATTTTTATTGGTGAGCTGGGCGTCGGTTTTCTGCGCATGCTTTTCCACGACAATACGGCCATCGAAAACGGCGCGTCCGCTGCCCGCGATGATGCCACGGAAATTCTCGCGGCTCGAACAATGGGCGTGATTGTGCAGCACATTCAGGTGAAAATCCGTCAGTTGTTTGGCGTTGACGGTATACAGTCCAATTATATCGCAGTGCGCGCCTTTGCCCGAAAACCGCGCATCAATATCACAACGCGACCAACTGCCGCCTAGCGCAAGATAGACGCCTTTGTAGTTACTGTCCGCGCCTTGCAGGATGTTAACGCGGCCCAGATGATGTGACTGAGCGCTTTCGTCCTGAATCCGGTAGTGGGATAGCCGGGCGTTGCCGTTCACGAAAATATCGCACGCGTTATTGGAAAAATAAGCATGGTTGCCCTGACTGACATACCGTTCGATCAGCGTGGCGCTTGCGCCTTCGTCAATGACCACCAGGTGGCGCGGCAGAATTAATAACTCATTGTCCATGGCCAGATTCAGGTGCAGCACTTCAATCGGTCTGTCCAGAGCGGCGTTCTTGGGGATGTGTACAAACAGCCCATCATCCATATAAGCGGTGTTTAATGCTGCAAACAAATCCCGGGCGGTTGATGATGATTGTTTGAATAATGGATTGGATAAATAATGCCGGATCACTTCGCCATCGGTGCTCATCGAGGCGCGTAAGCAGCCAATCGCAACATTGCGCGGCAGCCCCTGGATATTGCACAGGCGGGGGACGCAGTGGCCGTTGATAAACACCAGCCGGTAACTGCTGTTGTCCGGCAGAATCCATTCGCCAATTTCAGTGCCCGGCAATATTTCACTGAGTTCGCTGGTGTGTAAAAAGTTATATTTGATCAGGCGATCAATACTGGTATAACGCCAGGCTTCCTGTTTACGGTCCGGCAATTCAAAGGACTGCATCTGTTGCCAGGCGGCCTGGCGGTTTTGATCCAGCCAGTCAAGCTGTTGGTCCGGCAAAATCTGCCCCTGAGTAATCAGGTTATGCAGCCATTGCCGGCCGGTTTCTGACATATTCATGCGGCGGCTCCTCCGGTTATCCAGCCATACCCTTTTTCTTCCAGTTCCCGCGCCAGCTGTTTGGTGCCGGAGCGGATGATTTTGCCATTCGCGAGCACATGCACATAGTCCGGCTCGATGTAATCGAGCAGCCGTTGATAGTGGGTTACCACAATCATGGCGCGCTGCGGGCTGCGCAGGGCATTGACGCCTTCAGCGACCACGCGCAAAGCGTCGATATCAAGCCCGGAATCCGTTTCATCTAGTATGGCGAGCGCTGGTTCGAGCAGGGCCATTTGCAAAATTTCATTGCGCTTTTTTTCGCCACCGGAAAAACCGGTATTCACACTGCGTTTCAAGAGTTTTTCGTCGAGATGAACCAGTCTGGCTTTTTCCTTTACCAGCCGCAGAAACGCCACCGCGTCAATATCGGATTCCCCGCGGGCGCGGCGTATAGCGTTTAGCGATTCACGCAGGAACACCATATTGTTGACACCCGGTAATTCCACCGGATACTGCATGGCGAGAAAAATTCCCTGCCGCGCGCGTTCTTCAGTGGGCAGTTCCAGCAGGTTTTGCCCCTTGTACACAATGGAACCTTGCGTAACTTCGTATCCGTCCTTGCCGGCCAGCACATGCGAGAGCGTGCTTTTACCGGATGCATTAGGCCCCATTATGGCATGCACTTCACCGGCGTTGACCGTGAGGTTCAGCCCCAGCAGGATGGGTTTGTTGTCAATGGCTGCGTGTAAATCGGTTATCTGTAACATGATTCAATTCCTTGGTTGAAATTTTCCGCTGCTAACCTGCAATGACGCGGACTAACCCACCGCGCCTTCCAGTGTCACACTCAATAATTTTTGCGCTTCCACTGCGAATTCCATCGGCAGTTGATTAAACACTTCCTTACAAAAACCATTCACAATCATTGATACGGCGTCTTCTTCCGACAGGCCCCGTTGCCGGCAATAAAACAACTGGTCTTCACTGATCTTGGACGTGGTGGCTTCATGTTCCACATCGGCGCTCGGATTGCGTACTTCGATGTAGGGGAACGTGTGCGCGCCGCACTGATCGCCAATCAGCAAGGAATCACACTGGGTATGATTGCGGGCGTTTTCCGCGCGCGGACTCATGCGCACCAGGCCGCGGTAGGTGTTTTGACCTTCCCCCGCCGAGATACCTTTGGAAACAATCGTGCTTTTGGTATTGCGCCCGAGATGAATCATTTTGGTGCCGGTATCCGCCTGCTGTTTGCCACGTGTGACTGCCACTGAATAAAACTCTCCGGTGGAATCGTTGCCGCGCAAAATGCAGCTGGGATATTTCCAGGTGATGGCCGAGCCGGTTTCAACCTGGGTCCAGGATATGCGGGAGCGGTCACCGCGGCAATCACCGCGCTTGGTGACAAAGTTATAAATGCCGCCGCGGCCATGTGTATCGCCGGGATACCAGTTTTGCACGGTGGAATATTTGATTTGCGCGTCTTCCATGGCGATGAGTTCGACAACCGCCGCATGCAACTGGTTTTCATCCCGCATGGGCGCGGTGCAGCCTTCAAGATAACTGACATAACTGCCTTTTTCCGCCACAATCAATGTGCGTTCGAATTGCCCCGTTTTGGCTTCATTAATGCGGAAATACGTGGATAACTCCATCGGGCAACGCACACCCTCTGGTATATAAACAAACGTGCCGTCCGTGAACACCGCGGCATTGAGGCAGGCAAAGAAATTATCCTTATAAGGAACGACACTGCCCAGGTGTTGCTGAACCAGTTCAGGATATTCACGTATCGCTTCCGACATGGAACAAAAGATGACACCCGCTTCGTGCAACTTTGTCCGGAAGGTGGTGGCGACGGAAACGCTGTCGAAGACCGCATCAACAGCAATACCGGCCAGCGCCTTTTGTTCTTCCAGCGGTATGCCGAGTTTTTTGTAAGTTTCCAGCAATTGTGGATCAATCTCGTCCAGGCTTTTCGGGCCATCAGCCTTGGATTTGGGCGCGGAATAATAGGAAATCGCCTGGTAGTCGATGGGTGCAATATTAAGGTGCGCCCATACCGGGCCGGTCAGGGTTTGCCAGTGCGCGAAGGCTTTGAGGCGATAGTCCAGCATCCACTGAGGTTCCTGTTTTTTGGACGAAATTAACCTTATTACGGCTTCATCAAGGCCTGCCGGCACCGTATCGGCATCGATATCGGTGACAAAGCCATGTTCATATGAAGAATTTATTATCTTTTCAATATCTTGTGGCAAAACACTCATATTGGCTGCTCGTTAAAAAGACCTACTAGAATACTAAGGAATATAGAATTTATTTGTAATAAATTCAACGACAAAAAATGTAGGGTAAATTCCGACTAAAATAGTCAGTTATTTAGAGAGCATGTGGTCTGATTGGTTCCGCGTCATGGGTGAAGCGCGAATTGCTGTAAACCAAGTAGTGTTAAATTCGACATGAACCCAGCGTCATTAAAATCGTCAACTTTATATAGGGTAGGGCAATTTAATTCCAGTCTGTAAACTGGATCACTCCTTGGCAAGCGGCCAGTGGATTCAGTCATCGGACTAATTCTACTTTGTTACATTAATTTATGTTAATGAACAATCCCGTGCTGTGCACCACGCGGCTATTTAATGTAACAAAGTAGAACTAAATATACCTTACAGTTGCATAAAAATTGTTTGTAAATTTAACCATGTTACGAAAAATATCGAGCAAAACACACAAGCATCGGCAGCCAGATAAACTCACGTTGGGTGAGTTTTACCGGTGACCCGATGAGGCCGCCTTGGGATAGGCCTTGCCGGACACGCTGTGAATACTTCCGTTCTTGTTTCCAAGAGAATGCTCGGGCGCGGCGTCCATGCCGCGCACGGTCCTTCAACGCCTATCCCAAGGCGGCTTACGGCAAACGAGTGTGTTTTTTTGCAACACTAGAGTATAAAGAAAAACAATAACTCATTAACGACAGTCGATAGTGCGTCAACATGCGGGAAGTAACCATTGTTTTATTATTGATTATCATCGCCAATGGCGCGCCGATTCTTATACGTTACATTCTCGGTGACCGTTTGACGTTCCCGGTGGATTGCTTTCGAAACTTTTTTGATGGCAAGCGCTTATTCGGCGATTCAAAGACCTGGATTGGTTTATTCAGCATACCGGCATTTAGTATTGCCGCTGCCTGGTTACTGGGGCTCGGTATGGAAACTGGTATGCTCGCCGGTGCAGGCGTTATGGCTGGTGATTTATTTTCGAGTTTCATCAAACGGCGCCTGGGAATGAAAGTGAGCAGCATGGCTTTGGGACTCGACCAGATTCCGGAATCTCTGTTTCCTTTATTGTTGCTGCGCAATACGATGAACTATGGGATGCTTGAAATAGTCATTGGAGTAGTCAGTTTTATTATTATCGAGTTGCTGATATCACAATTGCTTTACTGGTTGCATATACGCAAGCAGCCTTATTGATCCTGTCAAATTAAAATATTTAAAACCAAGCATTCAAACTTTAACATTCATTCCAAAACACTTATCCTAAAACACTGCTCCATGAATAGCGGCTCACTGGCTAAACACCAATTCCTGAATTTTTTCCAGTCGGCGGCCCTGGTGCTATTGCTGGCGGGATTAATGTCTTATATTGCCGCGGTGATCGCCGGTGAAGTACTGGCGTGGGTGGCATTCGCGGCAGTGTTGATACTGTTTTTCAGTAATCCCGTGATCGCTCCACAATTTATTCTGCGCATGTATGATGCGCGACCAATCGGCTTTAATGATGCGCCGCAATTGCATCAACTTTTGGATGCCATCGCGCAACGCGCCGGGTAAAATCCACACCCAGGTTATATTACATTCCCAGTCATGTTATTAACGCGTTTTCGATGGGAACATCCAGGGACTCCCTGATTGCGGTATCGGACGGCGTGTTACGGAAACTGAATTTCCCGGAATTGGCGGCAATCCTGGCGCATGAGATTACGCATGTTAAAAACAATGATATCCGTGTGATGACGTTTGCGGCTATTGCCGGGCGCATTACCAAGATTCTGTCGTTGCTGGGTCAGTTCCTGGTGCTGGTCAATTTGCCATTAATAGCATTCACGGAGATCGGGCTGAACTGGTTTGCGTTGCTGATCATGGTGTTTGCACCGTTGTTATCTGATTTGATTCAGCTGGGCCTGTCGCGGGTCAGGGAATACGATGCGGACCTGGGTTCAGCGCTCTTGCTGGGGAATGCAAAACCCCTGGCATCCGCGCTGGCAAAAATGGAGCAATACAAACATAATTATTTTGGCAGTCTGTTTATTCCGGTGCAGAGAATACCCGAGCCATCCTTGTTAAGGACGCATCCGCCGACCGAAGAGCGAATCAGGCGTTTGCTGGAGTTTCATAAAACCGCGCAACTGGAACCGGTGGCTGATCAATATGACTATGGCAGGGAAATACCGGTTCCTTTTGCCAAACACCGGCCGCAACATCCGCGGCGCCGCATTACGGGATTTTGGTATTAAGTGCAGGCGGGTAAACCAGTAGCCAAACAGCAGCTGACTTAATTTTTCAAACATTGCGTATGAAAGGTTTATAGCAGAAATATGTTCAATTTTTTTCAGACCAAGCCTTTACTGGACGAAGAATCCATTCAATGGATGTTCGATTGTTTTGGCTGGGCATTGCGGAACTTTGATCCCAGGGTGTTTTTTGATGAAACCATATTAGTGACGCCCACTAACGAGTGCTTTCCCGGAAAAGAACATTCGGAGCATGGCAAAGCCAACCTGATATTACAGCAGGTCAAGCGTTATGCCGGCATGGCGAATTGGCCTCTGCAACTGGCTCAACAGCAGGGCGGCGAGATGGCGGTACCCAGCCTGCCGTTTGCCGGAGCAGCATGGGGTCAGCATGCCTTAGCGCCTGTAACAGCGGAAGCAAGTGTTTATCTTCCCGTAACCTATCAGCCGGAGCTGTTACGCAACCCGCAGGCACTGATTGCCAATTATGCGCAATTGCTGGCGCACTATCTGGGTGGAACCGCCCGTGAAGCACCGCCAGGCGGAGAGGAGAACTGGCCGCATGTGACCGAGTTGCTCGGCGTATTCATGGGCTTTGGATTAATGTTTGCCAATACCGCATACCGTGTGCGCGTCAGTTCCTGTGGCAGCTGTCAGGGGCCTGTTGCGGAGCGCAGAAATTATTTGTCGCAATTTGATATTACCTATGCGCTGGCTATATTTTCAGTGTTGAAACAGATTCCCGCTAAAGAAGTAATAAAGCACCTGAAGAAAACCTTGCATCCTTTTTATAAAAATGCGCTCAAGGATGTCACTGCGCATGAAGCAGAATTGGTCCGGTTAAAGGGATTCCAATTATGAAGCTATCCGTCATCAGTGGCAGTCACCGTGATAACGCCCAGAGTTTGAAAGTGGCCACGGTTATTAAAAACTATCTGGACGCTGGTATTTGTGACGAGAGCTGGTTATTCAGTTTATCCGGAAATCCGCTGCCGTTATGGGATCAGGGCGTATGGGATGGCGATCCGGAGTGGAAAGCGCTTTTAACACCGATCCGGCAGCAACTGGCATCCAGCGACGGTTTTGTTGTGATTTCCCCCGAATGGCACGGCCAGGTGCCGGCGGGATTAAAGAATTTCTTTCTGTTATTTGGAAGAAATGAGTTGGGGCACAAGCCAGCCTTGATTGTGTCGGTCTCCAACGGTGATGGCGGCGCTTACCCGGTGGCGGAACTGCGGATGAGCAGTTATAAAAACAGCCGCATCTGCTACATACCGGAACAGGTGATTGTGCGCAAAGTGGAAAAGGTGTTAAACGAAAATCCCGCGGATAATGATGAGCGGTCGGACACCTATTACCGGGAACGGCTGCAATGGGCGCTGAAAATTTTAAAAGAATATGCGCTGGCGCTGAAACAGGTGCGGGAGAGTGGCGTCACAGGGAGTGACAAGTTTAAAAATGGCATGTAACGAAGGAACGCCTGCCATGATTTATGGTTTTTGAGAATTGATTCCAAATTTTTATGGTCAGTAACAAAGGGGATAGCACATCCCCTTTTTTATATCAGCTACACTCAGGCTTTGCCGTCAATAGCGCCCGCCGGTTTTGTTGATGTAATTGGAAAGCTGTTGCGTTTCCACATTCATGCGCATCAGGTTGATATGGGTGATGCGGAACAGTCCACGCATGACTTTGTAAACGATGCGCGGATGCGTATCCAGCAGAGTTTCAAATTTTTCCGGTTCGAGCGTATAGACGGTGGTTTTGCCAACGGCCTTTAATGTAGCCCGGCGCGGCGCGCGGTCGACGAAGGCCCGGGTGCCCGCGACTTCACCGACTTTCATGTTGTAAACGGTAACATCTTTCCCATCCATGACACTGCTTACCGCCAGTTTGCCGGATGTGAGCACAAACAGGGTGGTGTCCCGGTCACCTTCCTTGACCAGTATTTCGCCATCCTTGAGATCGCGAATTCCCATGACAGTAGTCAGTACCTGACATTCATCTTTTTCCAGTTCCTGACCCAGGGATGAATCGACGATAGGTTCACACTTCGGCGCTTTACTCATGGTCTTAATACTCCTGTATTACGTTAATTATTTTTAGGGATGGCTGATTCTAATGCGCGTAAGTTGCCAGATATATGTTGCCAGTAAGTTTAGCACGATAAATTTCATCAACTAAAGGAAATGATCAGCGAAGGCGGAGGGAGTGGAGTATTTCTCGCGCTTTCATCCAAAAATTATTCACTTTCCGGCATGTCGGGACTCGATTGGTCTTAATCGATGGATTTTATAGTGTTAGCTTTCCGCTTCTAACCGGGAATTTATTCACTAGTAAACTTCCCGCGCATTCACCCGGCGGCAGGCATGGTGTTGCAATGAAAATGGTGTATGCTGAACCGGATGATGTTTCCGAGATCTGACAATACCGGCCGGAAAAAAACGAATATGACGCATTTTACCAAGACCACCATTCTGTCCGGCTTGCAATGTCACAAGCATTTATACCTGACCCTCCATCATCCCGACAAGGCGATCCGTGTAGTTTCACCGATGATGATTACCGGCGACGTGGTGGAGCAGCACGCGCGCCGCGAATTTCCGGATGCCGTCAGCGTCGATCGTTCGGGCATTTCTGATCCAGTTGAAATTACGCGCAAGTTAAAGGCGGACCGGAACGTCCACGTGATTTTTCAGGCCGCGTTGCTGCATGATGATGTGGAAGTGTTTGTGGATGTGTTGCAACGTGAGCGTAATGGCTGGAACCTGGTGGAAATAAAAGCGGCCAGCGGCGTCAAGGATTATCATATCGATGATGTCACGATACAGGCCTGGGTTGCCTTGAACACCGGGCTCAACATACGAGGTTTTAAACTGATGCACATCAACGCGGATTTTGTGTATCAGGGACAGCACGACTATACCGGTTTATTTTTAATGGAGGACGTAACCGGCAGAGTCCGCGCGCATTTGCCGTTTATTGAACGTCAGCTGGAAATATTCCGCCACATTGCCGCGGGATCACAGCCGGATATCCGTGTGGGCAGTCATTGCAATCATCCACATCCCTGCGAATTCAAAACCTATTGTGAATCGGTGGATGCCGCCTATCCCGTTGCTATTCTGCCGCATGGCCAGAAGATTGTCAGTCAGCTGATCGCGCAAGGTATCTATGATGTGCGCGACATACCGGCGGATATGCTGAGCAGTGAAATTCACCTGAAAGTGCGCAATATTACTCTGGCAGGCCATGCCGAGTTGGACGTCCAGGCGGCAAATCTTCTCAAGCGTCTGGAATATCCGCGTTATTTTCTGGATTTTGAATGCATCCAGTTTGCGATTCCTGTCTGGGCAGGAACCAGGCCCTATCAGCAGATCCCGTTTCAGTTTTCCTGTCATACTCAAACGCCGGATGGCAGTTTATTGCACCAGGAGTTTCTGGATGTCAGTGGCCTTGACCCGCGGCGGAAATTTGCCGAAGCGTTAATAACCGCGTGCAGCGACCGGGGGCCTGTGATTGTGTATAACCAGGCGTTTGAGAAACGAATTATTAAGGATCTCGCGCAACAATTCGCTGATTTGTCCAGTGCGCTGTTGGCAATCAATTCCCGTGTGTTTGATTTACTGCCGGTTGTGAAGAAACATTATTACCATCCCGCGATGAAAGGTTCCTGGTCCATTAAAAAAGTGTTGCCCTG
>JAKEGK010000131.1 GCA_022627515.1 Gammaproteobacteria bacterium | reverse complement strand
TTGAACAAAGCATGGCGAACCACGCGCAGATGATCGAACAGGTTTCGATGTTAATAACGTCCATGCGTAAGGCCATGGATGCCAGGCGTTAGTATCCAGCCGGACATTTTATGAAAATATTTTTTAATACACACTATTTTGAGTATAGCCAATGAGCTGGTTAACAAAATTAATTCCCTCCAAGATACGTACGGAAAGCAGCACAAAAAAAGTTCCGGAAGGATTGTGGTCCAAGTGCACCAACTGTAATGCGGTGCTGTACCGCGCGGAGCTGGAACGCAATCTCGATGTCTGCCCCAAATGCGGCCATCATATGCGCTTGTCCGGACGCCGCCGGTTGGAAATGTTTCTTGATGACGAGCCGCGTGTGGAAATCGCGCCGCAACTGGAACCGATTGACGCCCTCAAGTTTCGTGATTTGAAAAAATATAAAGACCGTTTAAACGCGGCGCAAAAATCCACGCATGAGAAAGACGCACTGGTAAGCATCATGGGTCAGGTGAAAAAAATTCCCGTGGTCGCGGCTGCGTTTGATTTCAAATTCATGGGTGGCTCAATGGGCTCGGTGGTCGGGGAAAAGTTCGTGCGTTCGGTGAATGCATGCATCGAGCACAATATTCCACTGATTTGTTTTTCCGCCAGCGGTGGAGCCCGCATGCAGGAAGCCCTGTTCTCCTTAATGCAAATGGCGAAGACCAGTGCGGCGCTGACCAAACTGCAGAAGCGCGGTATTCCGTTTGTTTCCGTGATGACTGACCCCACCATGGGTGGCGTATCCGCCAGCCTGGCGATGCTCGGCGATATCAATATTGCCGAACCCAAGGCCCTGATCGGTTTTGCAGGGCCGCGAGTGATTGAGCAGACGGTGCGCCAAACCCTGCCCGAAGGTTTTCAACGCAGCGAGTTTTTGCTGGAACACGGCGCTATTGACATGATTGTCGATCGCCGGCAGATGCGCGACAAGATCGCCAGTGTGTTGTCCATGTTGACACATCAACCGACACCGTAAAAACACTATCCAACATCCAATCCGGTTACGCCGCGCTTATTATGCGCTTTACAACTTTACAGGAATGGCTCCGCTGGCAGGAGACATTACATCCCACCGAGATCGATTTAGGCCTGGATCGCGTGCAGGCGGTTTTGCAGCGCATGCGCCTGGGTCCACCCGGTTTTTCAGTGATCAGCGTGGCAGGCACCAATGGCAAAGGTTCGTCGGTCGCCATGCTCGATGCGATCTACCGCGCCGCCGGATACAAAACCGGCGCCTATATTTCACCGCATATCAAACGCTACAACGAGCGGATCAGCATTAATGGGGAAGCGGTATCGGATGACGCATTATGCGGGGTATTTGAGCATATCGATCGATCCCGGGGAAATATTTCCCTAACCTATTTCGAATTTGGCACCCTCGCGGCCATTGCCTTGTTGCAGCAGGCGAAGGTTGACATTGCGATTATGGAAGTGGGGCTGGGTGGCCAGCTGGATGCGGTCAATGTGCTGGATGCCGATGCCGCGCTGATCACCAGCATTGGCCTGGATCATCAGGCGTGGCTGGGAAATACCAGGGAATCCATAGCATTGGAAAAAGCCGGGATAGCCCGGCCGCAGCGTCCCGTTGTATGCGGCGATCCGGCTCCGCCGCAAAATTTGCTGGATTTCTTGCGCGCGCTTGACGCGCCGCTGTATGTATTGAACCGGGATTTCTTTTATCACAAGGAGAACGCCGGTACCTGGCGCTGGCGGAGTAAGGAGCAGCAACGATATGGTTTACCGTTACCGGCTTTACGTGGCGATATTCAGTTATATAACGCCGCGGCGGTATTGATGGTGGTGCAATTGCTGGCGGAGAGTTTTCCTGTCAGTAATGCCAATATCCGCGTGGGCTTGTTAACAGCAATTCAGCCGGGCCGTTTTCAGGTAATACCGGGGACAGTGCCCATGATTGTTGACGTGGCGCATAATCCGCAAGCCGCGCAGGCGCTTGCCGCCACCCTCAAACAAATGCCGTGCAGGGGAAAAACCCATGCCGTATTCGGAGTGATGAAGGACAAAGATGTAAGCGGTATCCTCAACGCGCTGCGTGATGGAGTGGGTTACTGGTATCTCGCCGATCTGAAAGTCGAACGCGCGTTGGCCGCCAAAGACATTCAATCTATCATGCAGAATAACAGGATATCCGCGCCTGTTTCCTGTCATGCATCGGTGAGGCTGGCTAAAGAATCAGCAATGGCAGCGGCCAGCAAAGAGGATCGGGTGCTGGTGTTCGGATCGTTTTATGTGGTTTCGGAAATACTGTAAATAGGGCAATGGACCGGCGTATAATTCCCGCTTTATTTCATGGTCGGCCCTGGTTCGCAATCAATATAGGATGTAAAGGACACACGTGACGGCGCTACTCAAACAACGTCTTGTCGGTGCAATCGTATTAATTTCGTTAGGTATCATTTTTATACCAATGTTACTCACTGGCAGAGGCGGGCTGACAACCGGTGAATTACCAACGAATATTCCTCCTAAACCATTATATGAAATTCAAGCACCCGCGGTATTACCGCTGGAGCAAAAAACTTCACCTGAACCGGTCGTTGAACCCGTTCCGGAAACAGCTGTTACTGCTGTTGCCGGTGATAAATCCCAATCACCCATGACTTCACCGGTACCGGATGTTGCCGAATCCCAACCGGTAGTAAGTGAAAAAATCGAATCAGCGGCGCCGGTTGACGAAACTAAAACTGATAGCAAAGCCACAGCAGCGGCGGAAACGGTCAAAACCGAAACAGCTAAACTGGAAACAACGCCGCCGGCACAACCCCAACAGCCCGCCGGGACATCAGCAACCAAGGTATCAGCAACCAAGGCATCAGCCGCCGTAAAAAAACCGGCAAGTGCCTCAAGCAAATCACCTATCGTGTCGGGCTGGGTGGTCCAGTTGGGGAGTTTTTCCAATGAAAAAAACGCAGTCAAGCTGCGGGATACATTGCGTAATAATGGCCATGCCAGTTTTGTTGAGGCTTACGAAACGGGTGGCAAGACTAATTTCCGCGTCCGCGTGGGACCGGAATTGACGCGTGAACTGGCCGAACAGCTTAAAAAACAACTTAAGCAGGAAACCAGCCTCGATGGCCTGGTAATAGCCTTCCCTGGTTAACATCAGGCGGACTAACAATTAGTGGATTAGCTGCAAACGGATTAGAGGTGTTTTTTGTTAATCCGGTTTTTAGGATAAAATGCGGCCGGGTGATACAATTTGACGCCGCGCATGATTGAAGCATTAGTGGTTGGCGGTATGATAAATACAGCGGTAGCGGCGCTTCCGACTCTGGTAATGC
>JAKEGK010000130.1 GCA_022627515.1 Gammaproteobacteria bacterium | reverse complement strand
TTGCGAATGAACCGATGCGGTCGGATGTGTATGAACAGCGGGTTGTTGTTGCCATAAACGAATCGAGTCGCGCAAGTACGGGTTAGTTTGGCCGATTACAGATCAGTATCAATCTGAAAATTGCGCCACTCTTTATCAATGGCCAGCCGGGATATTTCACAGGCGTCCAGGGTATGCAGCTCCAAACCGGCGGGTAGCAACGAAGGAAAATATTCTTCCAGCATCCATCGTTCCTGAGCAGGCATTATTCGCAACGCGGCGATGAGCTTATGATTCGGGCTTAGCGTGAAAAAATGCACGGCGTTAGCATCAAGAGGATCAGTATCAAGTTCGTCCGTGGGATCGCCGATCCAGCGCAATTCAGAGCGGAAAACACTGGCCCGCAAATGATAGTAATCGAAAACATATCGGGAATCGAGGCCGCAAATCGTCTTAAATCCCGCTTCCTCGGCAACTATACTCGTCTGGTTTTGTTTTAACAGCATTGTATTAACCGGTACTGCCCTGCAACTGCAATGAAGATTCAAATAAATCCCACTACTAAAAAAATAGATTGAAAAGCTATTTGTTTCTGAGAACTGGTTAGCCAATGCGGTATGAACAAATCGACACTCTGGAGAAAATCCTGGGAGAATCTCAAATACTTGCGATTATGATTATGGAAAGCGGAATTTTACGTAAAGCGCCGTAACTTTTTGCAAGCAATATCAGCGTTCTGACGGTTGGGAAAGTCCGATCGACCCGGACAGATGGATACTTTCTTACAGCACAGATTTAATATTCCTGATGCGAAAGTACTGATCGCTGAAGGCGATCCAGCGCTTTACGAAGAGTGGTATGGGCTAATGATTTTTCAAAAACCGTTCTCTGTTCGTTTTCAAGTTCGGTTACAGGTTTGAGCCGCTTCAGATGATGTCTTGTATTTTTAAACAACGGTATCTCGTAATGCAACGCTTCAGCGAGCGGACCTTTGGCATTAAGATAATTGTAATGTTGAACCAGATCTATTTTCTTTTTGGGATTACTATACGGATTTTGCCAGTAGACGCTTTGCTTAACCACGACAAACGGTTCATAAAGCTTTTGCAGATAGAGCAACGCTTCTTTACTCGCGGTATACCCCAGCAGATCAATCGCATCCAGCTGATCATTAAGCGACCACTCCGGGGAAAGCTGTGGCTCAAAATTGATGACATCTTTGAGGCTTTCTATATTCAGATTTTCCAGTTTTAATTTATCTATGAGTTTGTCCGCGATCTTTGCCATATAATTGTCCCCCGGCCATGATCCACACCAGCACATTTTCAATACAATAATCAATGACACAAAACGCAGTGATCGGACACTGTTCCAAAGGACAGTTGCCTGCTTTCGGCTAACTAAGGAAAATTTCCTGCATAGACAGACGTTACAATGGATGATGTTGCCAGATTCCAATCGAGACAGGATGTGCCCAAACAGATCGCTGGAACCAGATGAAGAAAACGGCCAGAAGGCCGAATTGAGCGCCGGAATATTTATCTGGCCGATAATTGTAATCCTGTTTATGGTGATAGGATTGTTTTTCGGTTACCTGTTATTGCAACACTGGTCTGTTTGACAGCATGGTCCGCAATATTTAATCCGTGGCCTCAGGCGCGTTACTCTGGATATATCTTTCGTTTTTATCCCTAGTATTACGCTAGAACTCTCACTTTTGCCTGTTTGCTTAGAACAGGCATTTTTTTTTGGAATCAAAACTGTCTTCCGTATCCACCGCCCATTAAGCGCCAGCATTTCTATAGCTTGAAACCTGCCTGTGGCATTCAATGCGTTAAACAACGCACTAAGGCATCGAAAGGGTTCTCTAACAGAATCACCCCCATAATATTCATATTCATTGCCTGCCGGTTACATCGGCCCATCCCTGATTTTGACTTTGACGCCGGGAGTTACCCCGCTTTTCTTTTTTCAACATCCTTGTTGGAAATGTCCGATTGCGCGGCTGGCAACCTGACGGTAAAAGCCGAACCTTTGCCCAGTTCGCTTTCCACTGTTATGTCTCCGCCGAGCAGCTGGCAAAAGCGTTTACTGATCGTCAGTCCAAGGCCTGTTCCGCCAAAATCGCGGGTGGTGTACTTTTCCGCCTGGGTAAATGGCGTGAATAATTTTTTAAGGGTCTCCGGCGACATGCCAATTCCAGTATCCCGGATTTTGAAATAACAACAACCGGCATCGCGGTACTCCGCGCACCAGACTTCAATTTTAATTTCGCCGTTACTCGTAAACTTGTTGGCGTTACTTACGAGGTTAATCAGGATCTGGCGGAGCTTGGTAAGGTCAGTAGTGATAATATCAACACCGTTTTTCACCTCCACCGTTAACCGGTTGTGCTTTTTGTCCACCAGAGGATTTATGGTGGACACCAATTCATACAGCACGGATTTGACGGACACCGGTTCAAGGTGAACATCCATTTTGCCCGCTTCGATTTTTGACAAGTCCAGCACGCTGTTGATTAGTGACAGAAGATGCCGGCCGGCGACGTTGATATTTTCGGAATCCCGGACCAGTTCGGATTGGTGGGTTTCCAGGGAGTTTTCCCTGATGATCTCACTATAGCCGATGATGGCATTCAATGGCGTCCTTAGTTCATGGCTCATGTTGGCCAGGAATGCGCTCTTGGCCTGATTGGCGACATCCGATTGCTCCCTATGGCAAATAGCCTGCCTTAACCCATCCGTTGTTTTTTCAATCTGCCGTATCAGAAGATTGTAACCTTCATAGAGGTCGGCAATTTCATTTTTCGCCCGGGTGGAAACGTATTGATATTCATTGTTCTGAACATCACTGGCCTTCATCGCATCCGCCAATACCGTAAAAGGCTGGGTGTAGGCGCGGCTGATTCGCCACGCAATGGCCAGTCCAACGAACAGTTCCAGCGGAAATATCAGCAATAGCACAAACAAATGCTCTTTTAACTGCGTGTTATACGCCGCCAGATCAATCTTGAAAATCACCGAGCCAAAAACATAGTTGTCGGATTTCAGAGGCTGGCGCAGCAGCAGAAAACCGCCGGTAAATTGTGGTATGGTTTCGATGTGCGTGATGTCCAGTATCGACTGCATGTTTTGTTGCTGTTGATATTGATATACCACTTTGTCCTTGCCGTCCAACAGCGCGAGAGCCGCTACAGAGTCGAATCCTGACAGGCGGAATGAGATGTCGGAATAAACTGACGCCTGTTGATTCAACAGAGCTTTGAGCAGATCATGGTTCAAGGTGCGCCCCAGCGTCCGGGTTTGCTCAATTGCCAGCGACCTGCGTTCCTTTATATCAAACCAGTAAGCCAGCGCAAGCGTGCCCGCTTCAACGAAGGTCAGCAGCAACGCGAACAATATAACCAGCTGGGATCGAATACTGATGTTATGCCACATTCCGGTTACCTTTATTACCAACGCATCCGCTATTTTTCAATGGGCAGACTCAGGTCATTACCCCATTCGCGCCAGGAGGCATCATAGTTGGCGACGTCATAACCCAGTTCACGCAGCGCAAGATACACCGTTGCGGAGACGCGGCCGATTTCGCAATAAGTAACCACTTTGTGGTTTTGCGGTAGCCCGGAATAGAGTTGCTTCAACTCTTCAAAATTCCGCAGCGACTTGATGCCGTCCGTTTCCTCGATATTGAGCGTAACCGGGATATTGATGGCCGTGGGTATGTGGCCAAACCGCGCGGCGGTGGACGTCTTGCCTTGATAGGAATCCGCACTGCGCGCATCCACGACAATTTGCTGCGGGTTCGCGGTTGCCAGTTGGGTGGAAAACTTGCTTGCAATACGCCGGTGATCAATGCTGACCACATACTCGTTGGGTTTAACTACCGGGATATTACCTGTTACCGGAAAATTGTTCCGGATCCAGTTATCGTAGCCGCTGCTTAACACTTTGACATTCTGCAAACCATATACTTCCAGCGCCCAGAACAACCG
>JAKEGK010000129.1 GCA_022627515.1 Gammaproteobacteria bacterium | reverse complement strand
GTGGCGAGGCTGTCTGGGAGAAAAATCGTCGCGTTGAATTAAGATAAATGTGTTAAATATGAAATCCAGATCGGATTCAGCCTATGACACATGCGCTGAATCCGGTTTATGTGTTGCCAAGTTAATATTAATGGCACGTGAAAATAACAAAGTAACGATTACAATTTATATCTCTACGTTTTTCCCTTTGTACAAACGCAA
This sequence comes from Gammaproteobacteria bacterium, assembly GCA_022627515.1. Taxonomy (GTDB): domain Bacteria; phylum Pseudomonadota; class Gammaproteobacteria; order SZUA-152; family SZUA-152; genus JAKEGK01. The sequence goes on along the minus strand of JAKEGK010000129.1, from coordinate 12,959 downwards.
TAGCTTAACTCTGTTATTGTCCAGCATCAGGGGATCCATACTCTAATTCTTATATTTTTATGAAAATTGTTATAAATTATATTTATCTTTCTATTTTCTATAGAAAACTGACCTGTTGTGTGAACTGGTTCACACCCAAATGCCCAATCAAAGCGTTGATATAATGTAGTGCACCAGAAATAAAGGTTGAGAGACTCCTATGGCATCAGTTACCAATACAGCTTTCGTCAACGAACAAAGGAAATTTCCCCGATATAACATTCAGATCCCGGCCAGTATAAGGCTGAAAAATGGAGTCCAGTATCAAGGTAAAACCAACAACATCAGCAATAACGGCGCGTTTATTGAATATTGCGGCGCAGCCAATATCACAAAAGAGACGCATTGTGTTCTGGCATTGTTTGTAGAAGGAAAAATCCGCTCGGAGGAAATAAAAATTAAATGTGTTCTCAAGCCTGACAGAAAAGGCGGCATTGGCCTGGAATTTAAAACCATGTCGGCAGACGACTTTATAAACTTTATTGACTTACTTTCCAGTAAAACTCCTGATCCTGACAAATATTTTACCGAGCTTAAAAACAATCCTGGCGTGGAATTAGTTGATAAAATATAACTTTTGAAGCCCTGAACAAGTGCCTTGCCTTCATGCCAGCGCACGCTGGCAGGTGGTGTGGTCAGATTGAGATTCCCCCAATAAAACGAACGATTTAATTGTCTGCATATTTGGCTTCGTATTCTACTGCTGTCATGTAGCTTAAAGAAGCATGCCTACACTTTCGATTGTAAAAACTTCCATGTATTCAAAAATACTTTGTTTTGCTTGCACCCCGGTTTTGTAATCTTCATGATAACCAGTTTGTTCTTTAAGGCGCAAAAAAGTATTCCGCAACCGCGTTATCCGTATCTACACTAAGCACCCGGTCCGGTGTGACGGTGCCGTTTGAGCCTCAGCACCCACCGCCACCACAAGCCTGAATGCCTAACAACAGCATTGCCGCCATAAATAATCGGAAAGAAGTCAGACGCTGCATGTGCATTTGATATTCGGTAAGGTATTGAGCATTCAGAATAGTCTACCGGTACTCGCTAAATACCGGCAGCCCGAGCGGCATCTTTATTGTCATGAATTCCAGAATTATCCGGTTTTGCTTTTTGCCTTTTGCTCCTGACCAGAGATGGATTATTCGAATTAACGCGGAACAAAGCGCTCACCAATTACTTTTCACCAATTGTTTTTCACGGCACATCTCTCGCGGATGATCGCTTTGTAACATTCTTACAAACCGCGAAGCGAAATAACAAAGTACGCCAAATATTCAAGTATGAATCGGTCTTTTCATGCGTAACAAATATGGCAGTCCGATAGATAACAAAAGACGAGGCAGGACCCTTCCATTATATAGTCCTGCTAATGCTTCGTTAAATCTAAAACAAACCGGCGAAAAGGTAATACCCGGCGCTATCTACGTTCTAATTTAGAGGATTTTCAATTTAATAATATATTATTATCTATGATATTTCGTATTTCACGCAGAGCAGCAAGCTGAGTATCCACGGTGGCTTGAAACCCACCGTCGGCCAATGGAACATACGTAAACATTACACCATAGAGGTTTCGGCTTCTGTCTAGCCAGGGAAATGCACCCCAGGCGCCTGGGCTGGTCAGTTCTTCAACTATACCTGTATCGGGATTTTCGGCCAAAATCCAACTGCCAAATCCGTAACGCAGGTCGTCCTTGGAATAGGGGAAATCCGGGTGATTGGGGGGCCATGGTGTTACCAGCACCGGGGCGTTATTAGTCTGATTAGTAAACATTTCCTGAATGGATTGCGGGCTCAATACCTGGATTCCGTTACACACACCTCCGTCCATTATCATCTTCAGAAACACGAGATAGTCATGGGCAGTGGTATGAATCCCGCCGGCGACAGCCGGGTTAATGCCAAACACGTCATAATTCGTATCGGGCATGCCACACTTGTCGAATAGCTGTTCTTTAGCGATCGTACGCCAGTCTTTTCCGGTTACAACCTCGGCAATCCGTCCAATGACTTGCATTTGTTTTCCATCATACGCGATGTTCGATCCAGGCGGAAAAATAATAGGTGTGTTCAGGGCGATAATGTCAACAGACTGTTCAAGGGTCAAGGTTGAATTTGTGTGAGGACGAGTCTCATCATACAGTCCCGATGACATGGAAAAAGCATGACGAATGGTAAAATGCCCCTTGCCTTGACCATTGAAGATAGCCAAATAGTTGCCCACCTGATGATCTAGTGAAAAATAACCTTGCTCAGCCAGCATAAGTATCACCGCGGCACTAATCCATTTCGTGGCGGATGCCATTTCAAATATTGCATTTTCGTCCATGCCTCCGGCCGCAAATTCGTACAAAAGTTCGTTATCACGCTTAATTGCTACATAAACCTGATCATTAAACGTGGGAAGCACAGCTGTTAACATCGGATCTATCGCGGAGAAATCATAACCAGGCACGTCAGGTATGAGCGCCGGTTGCGGAGTGCTATCGTTACCACTGCTACAGCCTGTTATTAAAATGACTAAAACAGCAACAACAAAATTGGGCATTTTTAACATCATCCTTTTTTGAGCTTTATAGACACTATTTACTAATTATATTTCGTAGTGTGGCAAATTAACACGGAAAAAGTTGCAATGGTACTTTAAATTCCCGGATGGCCACGGCAAATTATGCGGTAAACGGCGTTTTTAAAAAGTAACGTAGTCTTGCTTTTTGCCTTTGGCTCCTGACCCGAAACGGATTATTCGAATTAATGCGGAACAAAGCGCTCTTCAATTACTTTCTGGAATTAAAGGGATCGAATTTAAGGAGTCGAAACCCTTATTACTCTGTCCTGTATATAAGCAATATTTGTGTGAGCATGAAGGGCCATATTAGCGTAATATTAGCCGCGAAAGTTGTTTGTTTTATGGTCAGCAATTTACATCGGTTCGAGCCTGCGAATCCTGCGAACTTCGAGATACCTTGAATTGTAAGTAGCATCAACTCTGCCTGTTTAAATCTGTAACGACTAGAGTTCGTACATTACCCTGGATCTATTTCTCACTCTTTTACCGGAGTATAAATCTTCGTCCCGAGTCAGGGCAGCATCGTCACTCCCATTCCTTCGGCGGCAGCATTTAATACCGCCATCGCCAAGCCGCTTACGAATACCGATCGTTGTTTGATGTGTTCTTTTTTCTTCCATATCAGTGGCGCCAGCCATTCATCGGAACCCTGGATAAAACACCAGTGTTGATCCCGCAACGTCACGTCCCGGTTATGTTTCAGGTATTGTGGCGCTGCATAAACGGCAAACCGGAAGTCACACACTTTACGGCCCAGACTGGTATCGGGTGGTTTGGATGTGGCGCAAATGGCGATGTCCGCTTCCCGGCGTGTCAGATCGATGGCAGTACTGCAACCGGCGATTTCAATGCAGTAATGGATCAGCGCAGCCTCTGGGACTATGAAAATCACGAGGAAAAATCTTTCAGCTTTCAGGATTTGATTCAGGAGTCCATCAAAGGTATGAAACTCAATCAGAATCAAACAGGGCTTGAGGAAATCGTAAAAGCCATTCCGGTAACGAAACCACTGGTGGAAGCATAAGAATAACAGGGTAAAGATCCGAATGACACCATTGCTTTCCCACAAATAAAACGTGCATGGATGCACAAGTGTCGCGAGAAGCATGGAAGCCGAAAGCGGCTATTGAGGGGGATTTTTTCAGATAACAGAAATTAAATCCGACACCTTCCTTTATAAAATGAGTGGGTCTGACGTGATGCAATTTTTATCAATCAATCTCATTTCATGTCTCAATGCGTCTGTGGACACGTAATAATCCCTATCTTTAGTCTTTCGTGGTTCTTGTTCAATTATTTTGGGACAGCAATATGCGTGCTCCTCTTGTCCGGTTACCACCCTGCCCCTAATCCATATGTTATTCCTTTTTTAACAGCCACTTACGCGCTGTTATTGACGAATCAGCGCTAAGTGAAAAATCACCCGTCGGATTTTCTTTAGGGCAAAAAGCCACTTTTTTCCCTAAACATGTCACGCTACCAATCGATAACAAGGAAAAGAATTCAATTATAAATGGGGAGAGCAGTCATTAATTTGTGGGAGTAGTGATGTTATTCAACAATGATTGCCTCAAAACAAGTAATACCCTTGAAGACCAACTACTCATATTCGATAGATATCGGTGGTGCCTGGGTGTTAGCTTGACGGTATTTGTACTTTGTGTGCTTGTGCTGCTTGGCAATGAAGTCTATGCCAATCTCAACGACAGCCAGGTACAGGGAAACTACAACGATAGCGCCGCCCATTACGCTGCGCGTTCTGAGCCAGACACATCACCCCACGAATACTGGAAGCCCTACAAGATTGCCGAGGGGCAAAACCTTTCCCGCATATTCAAGCAACTCGACATTGATACCGAACATCTGCGGGCAATCATGCGTGCCGACCCACTGGCGAAACATCTACGACGCATTAAGCCAGGTCAGATGATTAACTTTCGATATGTAGATGATGTGTTTGCCGGACTCGAATACGTGGTTGGACCCACTTATAGCCTGCTGGTGTTACGCAATGGTGATTCCTTTATAATTTCAGAAGACAAAAAAGAGTACGACAAACAAGTCCGGCATGCTTCAGCGACTATTGATTCATCTTTATTTGCCGCGGCAAAAAATGCGGGAATGTCGGACAGAACAACCATGGAGTTAGCGAAACTATTTGGTTGGGACATCGATTTTGCACTGGACATCAGAAATGGAGACAGCTTTTCTGTGGTTTACCAAACGCTCCACTATGACGGTCAAATAATAAAAGATGGTGACATTCTGGCCGCAGAATTTGTTAATCAAGGTAAAGTCTACAGGGCGGTAAAATACACAGACCCGGAAGGTAATTCCGGCTACTACAATCCACAAGGTGAAAACATGCACAAGCCATTCTTGCGCACACCCGTTGATTTTACCCGTATCAGCTCTCACTTTGGCTACAGACATCACCCGGTATTAAACACCATGCGTAAACACAATGGCGTGGATTATGTGGCGCCTCCAGGCACCGTTGTCAAATCGGCAGGAGATGGGAAAATAGTCTTCCGCGGTTCACTTCGCGGATATGGCAATACCATTATCGTTGAACATGGCGCAGGATACCGAACTTTATACGCACACCTGGAGAAGTACAGCGAAAAACAGCGCATGGGATCAGAGGTAAAACAGGGCCAAACCATTGGCTATGTTGGCAGTTCAGGCATGGCGACCGGGCCGCATTTGCATTATGAATTTCTTGTGAACGGTGCGCATCTAAATCCGTTAACTATACATTTGCCTACGGCAAAACCCATCAACAAAATATACCTGGCGGATTTTAAACAAAAAACCCAAACGTATCTGGCAATGTTGCCAGGCACATCAAATGAATTGGTAGCGATGAATAGTTCGGCAGAATAACAAAAATTGTTGTATTCAACTTAAGATTAAATGTGGTTTGGCCCGAATGGCACTTACTTAATCCGTCCGGCATACAAATATCCTCAAATCCGGATACCGCACCAAGCAGCAGTTGCCAGGCGCAATGAAAAAATCGTTGGCGGCAGGGATGCCTGCATCGAGCTACAAGGACGTATTTACAGCGTATTTTTTCATTGCGCCTGGCAACTGCTGCTGGTGATCAAGATTTAACTTGTTTGATTTCTTAAGTAAGCGTCATTCTGGTTTGCCCCCAATTATTCTAAACGTGATTTAGCGGAATATAAATGCTTTGTTTGTCACTAAATTGGCCTATTTGCCGCAGGAAAAGGAGTTTTATGATCAAAATCCCGCAATTTAAAAATCCAGAGCATTGGTAATTTCGGTTCGTTTAAAACCTAAGGAACAAACATGCTTGCCAATGGCCGATTGTGGGATACCGGCAATTTCAGCCGTGGACATATAAAACTTTTTTCCCTCAATATTGAAAGCTGGATTTAGACTGTTAGCGGGTATGCGCATACTTTTTTCGGTTAGCAGGGGAACAACAACCCGTGTGAATAGTGATTCAAACAAATCGTTCTGGACGTCCAGCAAGTAGGGAGCGTATTTTTTTGAGGCTGGATTCGGATTTAAATAGACATCGAACTGCGCAATTAAAACTTCCTTAAGCCGTCGCTGAACGCGCTTTCCAGCGTCTGGGACAAATTGATCTTCAGCGCCCGTGCTTTTTCAATGAGATCATTGTTGATACTTAAATTCACGGATTTTTTTTTGACTTGCGGGTTATAAATAGATTCTGGATCTGCCATATTGATGCGCGTCATGTGAGCGCGGATAAAATGGGGAGTTGCATTCTTTCTTATTGTTTTTTCCATTAATTTTTTTTATTAATATTTACCGTTTTTTTCGGCATGCATAGCTATTTTGAGCTGGAAAAGTGGCATGATAGGAAAGCAGCCTGGATGGCATTCAAACATCGCCGGCATCGTCACACCGGCGCATGCCGGTGTCCAGTGGATGTGTTCGATGGTCTTTCTAGATTCTCCTGGATACCGGCCCGCCTTTCGCCGGGGTAAACTCATGCACCGGTATTAAAAAGAAAGACGGGTGATGGTTGACACTATGCCGGGGGCATAGTTTAAAAAACGGAAGCCAAACAAAAAGAATTGAAAAAAATAAAAGGACCAGAGTCGTTTTGCAAATCAAGCAATCAGATCTCTGATCCTGTTTGACTGAGCTAATTAAACAGTTTTTGTGTTCTAATATTGCGAAGTGTTATTCCACTTCAAGCAGTGCATGCATACCCATTGAATAGTGGGCTTCTATGCTGCCATCTTCTTCTTGTTCCACTACATTGCAAATAACCGCATAGCGGCCGGGATCCAGTTTGATAAGCTGTTTCGCATCGGCGCCGGATTTTATGTCTTCGATTTCACCGACTATTTCCCCAAAATCCATCGTGCCTTCATCGATTGCGCCGTGTTTGTCGACCGGTAATCTGCCGACATGTACTATGGCATCGTTTTTAAGTTTAATTACCGCGATTTCGTGTGTTTCCTTTCCTTTGTTTTTGACCGCGAAACCCACATTGCCCGCTTTCACTTTTTCCTTGCTTAAGGTGAGGTTCCACTCGCGGATATCAACTTCAACTGCCTCACGGCCACCATATTTATCCCCCGCATGAACATAAAGAGGTGTCGCGAGCAAAACGGACGTGCTGAATAAAACATTCAAGATATTATTTCTACCCTTTCTCATAATAGTGCGCTCCATTTACAAGTAATTTTTCAACTGCTTCACAATGCTACAAACCAAGATCAGTCTGGTTGGGTGACAAGCAGGTTTGATTCTATTATGCATGGCTTTTGTTAACAATCGCGTGAATAAAGTTTATTTGCTTTTTAAATTTTCAGTAAGCGAAAACGGTGAAATTCCTACATAACATGTATTCCGTTGGGATTTTGTCTTACGCGTAATTCAAGGCGGCAATTCTTAGGTAGTACTTACTTATAAGGCAACGATGTGGAAAATTTATAATCAGCATGCGGTTGTCACGTCCACGATCCTGTTAACCTGCTGCGCGTGCCGATGTAATAAAACAAGGTATTTGCAGGGTGGACAGCGCCCACCCTGCGCCGCTCGCCGGCGCTTACTACTATTTGAGTTTTGAAATTTGAGTTTTGTAATCGCGTCGGCAACTCCTGCCAGACTACAAGCGCTTTAACGACACAGCATTATTTAAATGCGTTGTCGCGTTGGATAATTGTATGTTGCGCGCTGTATCACTGGCGGCAATGTTCATGACCTGCTGGAAACTCTGCACTGCCTTGCTCAGCTGCTTAACAGCATTATCGGGCAAACCACCACTATTATGAATATCTCCCTCGTTGAGTACATCAATCGCGTCCTGTGTATCGGCGATGGCAATCAGCAGTATCCGGTGGATAACTTCATCGGGATTGGGATCCAATGCCAATGCCTGACCTGCGCGGCTTGCCGCGGGCATCGCCAGATTTTCGATATTATCCAGCGCATTGATCACGCGCAAAAAGTTAGCAACCCGGGTTACTTCTTCCGCGTTGAAGGGAATGCTGTTGCCGGATGCTTGCGCGAATTCCGGGGAGTTATAGAAGGTGATGGCATCCTCGAGGTTGGCGATAATATTGTTGTGGAAGAATGGCGCCGAGTCCGCGGCTTCAACGAGACTGACAGTATTAAAAGTCTGATTGCCAAAATTCTCATTGATAAATACAGGTTGTTCTTCAAGGGTAGTAAAATCGCCTGAAGGATTCGTACCGAATCCGCCGTCGACCGGACGCGGTTCGCCTATAACGGTGATGTTTGGATCATTAAGGCGATTACGCAGGAACAACTCAATGCCGGTGTTAAAGTTGCGATTGCCCGGGTTGTTGCCTGCCTGGACATTGGCGCCGGCATTGCCGTGACAATTGTTGCAGGTGACTGATCCCGGCGGATTGCCATCACGAAACAGGATTTTACCGGCGTCAACGCCGGGATCCTTGCAGGTCAGTGAATTGAGATCGAGCTCCTGCTGGCGTCCAATGGAAAGCATGAACGCTTCAAGGGCGTCTATCTCATCCACCGTGGGTGCGCGGAAATCCGGTGCTGGACCATCAAAGCGGCGCGCCGGCGTTAACGGATAATGTTGTACGATAGCGCCCAGTATAAAATCACGCAAGCGCCCGGATGCGGCTATGCCGCCCACGATTCCGCTGGGAGCGCCATCGCCACTCCAGCCGGTGCGTTGCGCTGGCGGGTTAAGACCATTGGGTGGCGTAGTCAATGACACCGTCATGCCAATATTGTGCGGCACACTGCGCATGGTGAAACGGTTTTGCAGATCGCCTGTACCATCCACGTTCTCGACAATCAGACCAAACGCCCGCATCAGGACTGGATTCTCGAAGCGTTGCGGCCGTCCGTTTTCATCCAGGTTAGCGGGGTTGCCAAAAATCAACGCGGGTATAAATTCGGCAACAAACAAGGGATCATTCGGCGGTAACGTGGCGATAAACGCCGGGTCAATCGTAAAGTTGTTGGTCGCCGGATGACAGGCGCCACAGCTTCGGCCGTTGCCCGCGAAAGTTTCATTGAAAAAAAGATCTTCTCCCCGTGACACCAGGTCATTAAATACCCCGGGAAAACCCGTGGGAACACTGGCGTTGGCGGTGCTGATTAATTGAAATCCGTTGGTGGTTTTAGAATCCAGATGCTCAGAGGCATATAACTTCTGAAATAAATCCGTTGAGGCAGCCAGTACGATGTCCTGCAAGGGTGTTGAATCAGCAGGAACCACGGCCACCTGATCAAACGTAAAGTTATTTTGCAGCAATACATCCATGCTGCTTTGCAGTTTTGCGATGGTATTTGCGGTATTGCTTTGCACTGAAAATGCGCCGATTTTTCGGATGCGCTTATCATCGCGCACGGGTAAAAAAAGTGACGCGCCGTTGGTGACCCACAGTTCCAGGGGATGATCAGGAATCTGGCCAGTGATCTGCGCGGATATTGTATTGGCTGCAAAATCAAATTGCACATGCCCATTTAATTTAGCGGCATTACCTGTGTGCGATGTTGGCGCCACGAGATTAAGGATCATTTGATGATTGTTCCTGGAATTGTGAACGCTGTTTTTCCAGGTTTGGTAACGCTGTTGCAACTTTACTGGATCGCCTATGATGGTCACCGATGCCTGTCTGACATCATCATTACTTTGAAACGATGCGATTGCCAGCGTGCACAAAACCATAGCCAACAGATATCCCTTCCATTGTGATTTAGTCACAATAGCACCTCCGTTTAGTTAGATAGTAGATTGTTTAACGACTGAGCCTGTGTTATTTCACCTTTTGCACCGTCCATGAAAATGCATTCAGTAACATCAAAATAGCGTATGGAGCGGCTTTCGTTAACTGTACTAATGAACAGTCAGGCAAGTGGCAAGCAAGTAGGCTGGATGAAGTGCGCCGGAATTCTGGAAAATGTGCAACCTCAGACCTGTATCCCGGATTCCAGAGGGAAGCTGTGAATGATATGCGTTCCCCGGGAGAACTGTGGGAACGAGACTAATGGTCTTTATTTATCTGGATACCGGCCTCGCATTACTGCATGCCGGGGCATGTTTTAATACGCCGTTATGGCGAAATGAATTCGCTACCATCCCCGGCCTTCGCTGATATGACGATAAAATAAGATCAGCCCGGTATACCAGAACCTCAACGGAGCACGTTTAATACTTTGGTTTCGTTACACCGGAATTTATAACCGAAGGAACCTCTGATTAATTATAAAATTCCCCCTCCCTTTTAGGGAGGGGGTTAGGTGGAGGGTAAAAGTTTTAATGGCTTCCCTGAAGGTCACAAGTACCCTTTTGGGTAAACACTCGCACCCGGTATTTTTTATGGTGCTATTTGAGATACCTTTCGTACTGCTGTCTCTTGCTTTGGAACAACGTAAGAAGATCCATGGACATGTAAACACTGTTTTCCCCGTCCCGGTGTCCCCAGCCAAGCGAATACCGATTGTCGATGTGCAGCATTATTCCCGTGCGTATGTCCGGTACACTTAACCGGTCCGTATACACCGAAGTTACGGAAAATCCAAACGGCATTTTTTTATTCCAGTAATTGATGCCCAGCCATTCAATGGCCAGCCCAAACTCAGCGTTGTTACCGTCCACCGCCTCGTTGAGATACTCATAGACAAGCTGTGGATGCAGCGCAATGATTTGCGACGACGGCGGCCCGACGATTTGGTCCTTTTGAAAATGATCCGCGTGCCACAACGTGGTCAACCACACTTCCAGCGCGGTTTGCGACTTTGATGTTTCCAGAAAGTTATCCCACTGGCGATTGAGGCTGACGAGCAGTTGCTTGTTGGTTTCGTTGACAAACTGATCATACGCCTTCCGGTACACGTTGAATGCGTCCTTGAAATCATTAAATACCGCTTCGCAGTTTTTATTGGCATTTGCCACTTTTTTACAGTCTTCATGCTCGGTGGGAAAATCAAACTTTTTGGCGCGCACCGCGCTGGAGAAAAATCCCTTATTGACGGTTTTGTTGTCAAATATTATGACACCGGTATCGAACTCCGGGAACTTTCCAGTAGCGAGATTCGTGCTGGCCAGCTGCTCTTCCATCTCCCTGACGTTGTCTGTTAGTTTGATCGCTTCGGAAGCGCCAAAATCATGCAGCAAGGCTTGAGCCGCGAAGGCGCCGAATTCCGCAAGATTTTGCCGCAATTTTTCATCGGGGGTTTTGCCCGCCAGCGGCGATCCGGCGTCGAAAATATCCCGGATACTGAGGCACAGGATTTTGGCCGTGGATACCGCCTTGGCATGCACTTCTTTATAGACATTGGTATCTGCAATAGTCAGCTGATCGAAAGCGCCGCAATCAATTGAGGGATTATCCGCGGCAAATAAGGGCAGCGGCAGACTGCAGAACACCAGGGCAATTAGCAGTTTTCTCATTTTATTGTCCTTAGATTTTGATTTCCGCGCCGGTGCGCTTGACGGCCGCGGCCAGCGCTTTATATGCCTTGAAGGCTTTTTGCAGATCGTCCAGGCCGGCATCATCACGGATCGCTTCCAAGGCAACTTTAAGTTCGTTGACTCCCTCAGTAATCGTACCCTGCCCGAATTGTGTGACGCAGGCATCGTACTTGTCCTGAGGCACTCCTTTCCCGAAAATCGTCGCGAGCATATTCCTCGCGACAAACGGCGCAGTCACGTATTCAAAAAAATCATGCGTGTTGATGTTGCGCACCACTTCGTTTTCGATGTGCGTGAGGTCGTCCATTTCGCGCTTGTATTGTTTGAACCAGGTGAAGGGATCGAGTTTATGCCGGACGTTAAAGAAAAAGTTAGTGCAACCGTTGCCGCCCGGCGCGACCGTTGACGTGTTGGGGTCCTCCAGGCGGTTGAGCAGATTCAGCAGGCGGCTGACATTGGCGAATGTCCAGAGTGTCTTGGAATTGAAATTGCCTGGTAAATAATCGGGAATACCGTCAAAAATATTGGCGCCATGCCGGTAAAGTTTGGCGAGCGTGTCATGCACCACCGCGGTGCCTAGCGAATGGCAGACGACATGCAGATTGTTATGCCCGTGTTCGGTTACGAGTTCATGATATTTCTGGGCCAACTGCGCGTGGATGCGCGGCCCGAAATAGGAAGTGCCGTATAAAACTACGTCCAGCCAGTGGGTATACAGGAATTCGTCTTTGCCGAATTTTGATTCCAGGCTTGTTAATTCCTGGATCAGTTCCGCCGCGAAACCGCCTCCGGCGAGGTGGCCAAAACCGGCTTGGCGCGCTGCCGCGTTATCGGCGAACTGTTTGCGAATTTGATCAAAAAAGTTACTGTAATTATATTCTTCCAGGATACAGCCCGCTTGCGCCACATCGAAATCCAGTCCAAAACACTTGGCCCGCTCGTTGACTGCTTTTTTGAATGTTGCTGTTATTTCACCCATCGGGTGAGTCCCCATGCCGTGAACGAGTAAAATCACTTGTGTCGCCATCTCCCCTCCTGTAAATGATGCTTGCGGCAGGTTTGTTTGTGAATTTTCAAATTAACAGTCAATTTGAGGGATTCAGTGCCTGTTGATTTCCGTTGTTAAAAAATACATTTGCTGCGCACGCAGAAATAGCCCGCAGCAAATCTGCCTACTGATGAGAAATCTGAACCGGTGAAAGAGTGAAAGACGTTTCCGATACCGGTGTTATGTAAATTATTCTTTTTATAGAATTAATTTTTAGAACCGTTTGCAGCAATTGTCAACGCCGGCCGAGCGTGAATATGTAGTTTTTTATTATGGACTAGAGTTTAGAGTCTCATAGGAGAAAAAGTAAAAAAATAATAAGCAATGACTTGACATAGCGGCGCACATCGCGCAGCCGCGCTTTGAATAACTTTTGT
>JAKEGK010000128.1 GCA_022627515.1 Gammaproteobacteria bacterium | reverse complement strand
ACACGTTTTTGAAGGGGAGTACGAGTGATTTTTGCCTTATTTTATAGTATTTATCCGGCTTCTAGGGGTGTTTTTGACCCACTGGAATCCGCGTAGACCCTTTTAATTTTTAGGTCTTTCCACGGCGTAACTGCGGTTTTTTGGCAAAGTAGTTAGCACCAATCACAAACTTGATAAGTTAGCGATTTCGGAGGGTGCATTTGAAAACCGCCGGCGGGCATCTTCCTGGAAACAGGAACGGATGCATTTACAACGTGTTGTGAAATGCACCCACCGGAGCCGATAACCTGGTTTCCACGACTGTTTTTGCTGAATGTTAATTTTGCGATAGGTTCAATTTAAAAACCACATAATCCGTGACTGGCAAGTCAGAGCCGCACCATCATGGCTGTGGTGAATGCCAAATTTGCTGGACTACTGCAAAATTAAATCGCGCTATTGTTTAACCAATAATTTGGGTACGATAACACCATGCGACCACTTTTGCTGACGGTACTGGCGATGCTTGCATTCGCCGCCAATTCAATTCTGTGCCGAATGGCTCTGGGTGGCCAATTCATCGATGCTGCGTCCTTTACCAGCATTCGTTTAATCAGCGGGGCGTTACTGCTTGCTGTCATACTGGCATTGAGAAATCCTTCACTTAAATACCACACCATTGACATCAAGGCCAGTGTCGCCCTGTTTCTATATGCAATCAGTTTTTCATTTGCCTATGTTGATCTCAGCACAGGCACAGGTGCGCTGATTTTGTTTGGCACCGTTCAGTTAACGATCATTGTATGGGGCGTATTACAGGGTGACAGGCCAAAAATTCCGGCATGGGCGGGAATCTTGTTGGCGTGCAGCGGACTGGTATATCTCGTTTTACCGGGTGTCAGCGCGCCCTCGGCAGAGGGTACGATATTGATGGTCACTGCCGGATTAGCCTGGGGCGTATATACTTTCCGCGGCAAGGGTGTCGCCAGCCCGATTGCTGCCACCACATGGAATTTCATTGGCGCTGTACCCCTGACGCTTGCGGCGAGCTTGATTTTTATATCCTCAATTGAACTGCAAATTCAGGGAATACTATTGGCAATTCTGTCCGGTGCACTGGCTTCAGCAGCCGGATATGTGATCTGGTATGCGGCACTGCCTTACCTGCAACCAACCAGCGCGGCGGCGGTTCAACTGTCGGTTCCCATGATTGCCGCGTTTGGTGGCGTGTTGTTTTTGGGCGAACCAATATCGTTGCGGCTGGTATTGTCAAGCATGGCCATTCTGGGCGGTCTTGCCCTGGTGATTCAGACTAATCGAAACCGTTAACCTGACCGCTGCGGTTCAAACCGCCTGGCGTTTATGGTAAATAACATAACCATAGACCAACATATTGACCAGCAGGACAAACACCCCCGCCGCGATAGCAAGTTCCCGCGTATACCCTTCAGGGTATACAAGAGTTGCAATATACCGGTTGATAAAACCTCCGCTATAGCCTTCCTCACCGGCCAGCCGGCGCAACGCATTCTCGAGTGGCGTCAATGGGCAAACCCAGCCGGCGAAACTTATCATTACGGCCCAACACACAGCGGGCAAGTGCAGCCAAACGATCCAGCGGCGGCGCAGCACCAGTAGCCCGCCAAAAATTGCAAACAGAATAAACAGGAAATGAAGAACCAGTACAGCATCCGCGGCAATTTTTATTGTCATGCAACGTTAATTTCCGGCGGAGTCAATCAGCACTACTCTTTTTCAATCTTACTGACAAATAATACTTGCGGAAAGGAGCGCTGCAATTCCTTGCTGTAGAAGTTGGACATGGACACGCCCTTGCTGAACCTGATCTTGTCATTGTGTTGCAGCTCGGTCTTTGGCCCTGCAAGCCAGATCATTCCCTGGTCGTTGACAATCTGGACATAAGTATACATTGATGCGTGATGCACAGACTTTACCGTACCATGGTTGGGCAAGCGTGGTCTGGCCGCTTTCAACTGATCAAGTCTGGCCTGATACGCTCCGGCCTCCTGCGTCGTTCCCATAAATCCAATATCGTTGACGCCGTTGAATGACGCATACTCTACCGTATTAAGATAACGGTCCTGGTTGGTGCCGCCGATTACATATATCCAGTCCTTATAAACAACCACATTGAAGGTCGCGCGGGGTTCGGATAAAGGTGTTGTAAAACGCCAGGAGGACAACTCACCGTTCTCCCGGATATCTGCGACTTCGATACTGCTTAGATATTCAAGGCCGGTTAATCCGCCAATAGCATACACCGAGTTTGCATGTCCCGCGCTCGCCAGACCATAGCGTCCCACCTGCATCTTGCTGGTCGCCTTCCAGTTTTTGACTCCGCCTTGTTCATCGGGGATTGCCCACTCGACATCCGTAATACCAACACCCTTCATCTGATCATGCCCGCCGATGACATAGGTGTTGCCATGTGAATCTTTCACTGTGTTGACATACCGCGGAATCGTCATTGCCGCATCTTCGATCGTCCACGGCCCCAGGTCACCGTTCGCCAGAATCTCTGCGCGTTCCACATTGTCCAATAACGCGCCGGCGAAGCCGCCGAGCGCATAAATAAAATTTCCCTTGCTAACTGTTTTGGAGCAGCGCCGCGGCATTACCATGCCGGACTGCAGCGTTTCCCATGGGCTTAAACTTCCATCCTCATTTACCGTGGCACGCTCAACGCTGCGTAATAAATTCTTTCCATTAGGCCCGTTGCCGCCTCCCACCACATAGATATATCCATCCCTCGCAACCGCATCGATAAAGCCGCGTTCTTCATTCAACAGAGAGGTTTCTTTCCATGAACCCAAACTGCCATCAGCATTTATTTTTGCGTATTCAGTCAGGCGCACGAAATCAATTCCGTTCACCCCGCCAATCACATAGATATATCCGTTCACAGCAACGGTTGCAGCGCCGGCGCGGGGACCCTGCAATGCACTTGCCTCACGCCAGCCTTCAATCCATTGCGCGGCGGGAGCGCTTTGATTGCCCGCCACTGATACCTCCGCCGAAGCGGCGCTGGCCGATGGTTGTTTAGCGGCATCGTCCTTTCCACATGAAGCAACCGCCAAAGCAAGCACACCCATTACCAGAAGTTGTTTTGTTTTCATTGCTTAAATCCGCCAGATCAGACACTACATATTAGTTATAAAAAACTTATTAATAAAAAACCCCGCGTGGATTGTTCCGTACGGGGTTTTTTTATCTCTATCAACCAATTGTGTATAAAACAATAGTTTTATAATTTTGTGTAATTCTTGATTCGCGCAACTCCACCGAAACTGCCGACCCACAAACTGCCATCATCAGCTTCGGCCATGGAAAATACATTATCCGCGTACAAGCCCTGGGCCTTGGTATAAACCTTAAAACCCTGTCCGCTTTCATTAAAACGCGCCAATCCTTTGTTGGTGCCTATCCACAGCTTGCCATCCCTGCCCAGGTTCAACATAAAGACATGATTACCCGGCAAACCTTCTTTGCTTGAATACGTCGTCCATTTCTGGCCGTCAAAGTGCGACAGGCCACCGCCCCAGGTGCCGCACCACACCGAACCGTCCTTATCCACAGTTATTGAAACAATGTAATTGGGATTGAAACCGACCTGGATATCCTTGCCCAGACCCTGTTCCGCTTTCTGGGTGGCATGATGCTTGGATGCCGCGGCGGGATCGTTCTGGAACGTTATGTCATCCTTTACCTTTTCATATGGCGCGCCGAGGCCATCTTCATGTTGCCAGTTGGTCCATTTGCCTTCGCTATCAAGACGCGCCAGTCCGCCTTCAGTGGCGAACCAGACATCACCGTTCAGGCCAACTTCCACTCCGTAGACCCAGTCATTGGGCAATCCGCCATTGGTGTTTTTGACGGTGTAGGTTTTCCAGCCCGTCTTGTCATTCATATTGCCCCCGGGAACAAAGTTCACGCCGGACCAGGTTGCAATCCAGAAATTACCTTGCGGATCTTCGTCAATATCGTAAACAAACTGGTCAGCCAGGCCATCGGGAATATTATAGTTTTTCCAGGTCTGGGTTTTGGTATCAAAGACCGACATGCCGCCGCCATAGGTGCCAACCACGATATTGTCACGCACTTTGCTGACATGAAACACGCCATTGGAAATCAAGCTGCCATTGTTCACATCATACAGTTTGTAATCTTCACTTTGCAGATCGTAACGAATGGCTCCGCCGGAGGTGCCCACCCATACCGCGCCTTCCACCGCAACCATGCCTTTCACATTACGGTT
>JAKEGK010000127.1 GCA_022627515.1 Gammaproteobacteria bacterium | reverse complement strand
TTGGGCATTTCTTTGGGAGGCTCTGCATGGGCTGGACTCATGGCAACAAGCAGAATTGCAATTATAAAGTAACGCATGGGTGTCTCCTGGAATATGAAAGGTTGATGATCTTTTTTTATCAGTAATCCCGGTATGACGGCATTTCGACCGTACCGGCATCCAAAGCTCTGCTTAATGACCTTGTTGATTGGCGAGGGGCGCATCTTTAAGCGGCCTGTTTTGTTTCAAACTTTATAGTTCTGAATTACCCAAGGCGCTATGCCGGCAGTTCTTGCAGTCATCCACTTTGGGATGTTAATCGCAGTTAGAGTTAAGCGCCGCCGGGTATATGATATGCTCGAAGGTATGAAACCATTTGTTGCGTGTAAATGGCCTCGGTAAACATTGCGGCGGGTACAGCTCAAGTCTGTACTGATCAGCTGTTTAGTCACAATGTTAAATATTAGTAACATGATTACAATGTGTAAAGGCGACTGCAAAAAATGCTCCTGTAGCAAAAAAATAAGCGAGCGCAGGCGGGACAAGGCAAAACTGAACGAGAAATCGGACGAGCCCATGGATGGGCAAGGCAAATAATAGCTGTTTATCAAGTGGTGATTATTAAAGCCTGCTAACTTGTATGGTGTGAATAAGTGGCAAGTCAGTGGTTTGTCAATGTGGCAGTCTGTGTGCGGGCTTGTGTTTTTGTAAGGAGTGGTTAGGCGTTGCTTTTACTTAATTCATGATCCGCCTGAACACGCAACAATGTCGTAATACATTCAAACAAATCGTCAAACTGACGAATGCCGGTGCCGTATTGCTCCGAACCCTTGTAGTAGAACTGTGCATAAAAACGCATTTTGCCCAGCTTGCTTACCACGAAATGGCAGTCGCGCATTTCCCAGTAAATCGCGGGGCACGCCGTAAGTTCAGGCGCGGAAGGATCCAGTCTTAGTTCAACGTCCGCCAGTTGAATTTCAACCGCCTGTCCGTAACGTTCCTTGAGAGTTTGTTTGGAAATATCCATATCCTGGGCGGAAAAATCTTCGATTTCTGTCATGAGATTAAAGTCCATATCTTTTAACAAGGTTAGACTGCTTGTTATGAAATCCGGTATGCATCCATACTGACATCGGCAACGGTTTTGCCAAGCACAACAATGCGTCCCTCGTAACGGTGTTCCCCATCAGTGGCAAATTCAAAAAAGAAAATTCGGCACAATTCCAATCGTCCCTGCGGATTACGCCGCAACCAGATTTTCTTTTTCGCCACTGTATCATCGAGAAATTGCACGCCCGTCCGTTCGCAGGCATGTTTCCCGGCCTGCCGCGCCAGTTCCTTGCTTTGCATTGAGTTCCACCAGTACCAGGCAACGGTTGCAAGTAGAATGATTAAGACAATTCCTTGCATGAGCCGCCGGGTCAGTGAGGATGATGGTGGTAACTAGGTTCTTAAAAATTCAACAACCAGAGTCGGCGGTTCGTGTGTTAACGATCGCGCATCATTGCTTTGCCTTTGCAACATACTTTTTTGTGTATTGCTGAGCCAGCTGTTTGGCTTTTTCCATGTCGGTTTTGGAAAGTTGTGACGCAACAGCTTCGATACCCCAAAGATTGTTACCTACTTTTTTTTCCTTATGAGCCGCGGCGGCCACGCTATACCAGGCATAACTTTGAATCATGTCGCGTTTGATGCCCGTTCCTTTGGCATACATAACTCCAAGATTGGCTTGTGACGCAGCATTGCCTTGTTCAGCGGCTTTTTTATACCAGTAAAACGCCTTTTCGTAATCTTTTTTTACGCCCTGACCAGTGTGGTATAGCACGGCAACAGTCGCTTGAGTGTTGACATCGCCTTGCTTCGCCAGTGCTTGCCATTTATCGAACGCAGTCTTGTAATCATCTTTTTCGGCGGCCTTAAGACCATCTTCGAAACTGGCGCGCAGGTTTGAAATAGGTAGTAAGATTAGTAGTAGACTAAGAACAGATATTGCATTTTTCTTCATGTTTAACACCATTTTAATCCGTTAAAGACGCGTTTATCTGGCGACTATACCATAGGGAATTGAAATTTTAAGGATGAAAAGTCAAGACAAAAAAAAGGCCGCAACAGGGCGGCGTCGCGGCCTGACAAACATAAATGGGGGCATGGGTTATGTTTGTCTGTTGACGACGATACTATCGCTATTTAGTCATTGGAAGTAATTTATCTCTATATATTTATTAGTAAAAACGATAAAAAGCTTGCTGTTTATTAAATATTCAAAATTAAATACCTAAGTATATTTTTTACTTAGGTATAAGTATTCGTAAGTAAGAGTGGGATTACAAATACATAATTGATGTGCGATTTCTCGTTCGTTGCGGACTGTTGGCAAAGAGATTACTGATTTGGTTTAACGAGCGATTGAAAACGATCGATGATGGTGCCGGCGAGAGGATTCGAACCTCCGACCTGCGCATTACGAATGCGTTGCTCTACCGACTGAGCTACGCCGGCGTATCCAAAAGTTACGGTTCAAGCTTATCCGCGCGCGTGTGGAGTATAAGAGAAACCTGTTGCCCGATACAACTCGAACTTGAGGAATTGATGATAACGTGACGTGAGAGCAGTGCGGATCGTGCGGTGATGGTTAGCTGGCTTTGGAAGAAACCCGCACTATTACTTCAACGTTTTTGATTTTCATTGCGGCGGGCGGATCCGGCAAGCGTGCGATGGCGAGGTGCTCGCATTCTATATCATGCAGCGATCCTGAATCGACGTTATAAAAGTGATGATGATGTCTGGTATTGGAATCGTAAAATACCTTGCTGGAGTCGACGATTACTTCCTTGATTAGGCCTTTCTCGGTAAACAAGCCAAGCGTGTTGTAGACAGTGGCTTTGGAGACAGTATTGGAATGGGCGTTGACACGTTGCATCACCTGATCCGCTGACAAATGTTGATGCTTGCTCAGCATTTCCTGCGCAATGAGGATGCGCTGTTGCGTCGGTGTGATGCCATGCTCGGTGAGGAGCCTAACAACTTCCTTGCGTGATGATTTGTCTGAAAATGCTGGGTGCAACATGCGACGGATTATAATCGCAGTTGATACCCATATCAATATAGTTTGCAAAAAAAGAGCTATTTTCGATGCCGGACAATTAAAGGCAATAGGGCGCAGGATCTAGTATTGACGGTATGTTGAGAATCTGGTCTGCACATAGCCGGGCGGATGCCGGCGCGGTAACCACGCCGTTACGAAAATGACCGGTATTGATAAATAGCCCTGAAATAGTGGGGTGTTTGCAAACAGCCGGCGTCTGCAGGTTGTTGCCGGGGCGAAGACCCGCCCAATGATGTTCAATCGGGAAGTTGCGCAATTCCGGCAGCAGATTAACGGCCATATTCAGCAATTCCCGCCTCGCATCCTGAGTGACGTTTTTGTCAAAGCCGACATATTCCAGCGTGCTGCCCGCGATGATCCGCCCGTCTCTGCGGGGAATCAGGTAATGTGATTCCCGCATGATCATGGATGTTAACAACGCCGGATCGGCTTTAAATAAAAGCATTTGACCCCGCACCGGTTCAACTTCGAGTCGGGATAACCAGGGGGCGAGCAGCTGGCGGCTCCAGGCGCCGCAGGCAACGGTAACAGTGGATGAGTGTATTTTCGTGTCGGTACAAATAACACCGCTAACTTTGTTATTGCTCACGATCAGTCTGTTGACCGGGCAGTGCTCGCGCAATTCGACGCCCTGGGTGCGCAATGTTGTTATTAATGCTTTTAACAACCGGGGATTTCTGGCTTGAGCAATCTCAGGCATCCAGATCGCGCTGCCTGGGATATTGGTTGTTGAAAGTCCGGGAGCGATGGTTTTTATCACCGCGGCGTCAATAACTTCCATAGGTTGGTGTCTTTGCCTGGCCCACGGAACAGCCGCTTCTATTTCATTTTCATCCAGCATCAGGAAGCCGCATTGCCACCATTGAGCGTCGATGCCGGATTTTTCCTTGAGCGCGTCGATCAGTGAAGGATAAGCGCGCTGACTCCAGGCTGCCAGATCGTTCAAAGCATCCGGGTAGCGCCAGGGGTAGAGAGGTGAAAGAATTCCGCCGCCCGCCCAGGAAGATTCCTTGCCTAACTGGCCTTGCTCCAGCAGTAGGACTTTTTCACCGGCGGAATGCAGGTAATAGGCGGTCAGCAGTCCCATAATGCCGCCGCCAATGACAATATGCGTCATAAGGCGGCTCCGCTGGTACGGCTGTTAATCACCCTGTAATCCATTAAATCCCTCGCGTGTGATTTTTTGCGCCGCCAGTGAACAGGCTTTTAGCAACGCTGTTTGTACATCAGAGTGGTTTAGCCTGGCATGAATAAAACCGGCGTTGAAGGTATCGCCCGCGCCGATCGTATCTACTATCGTCCTGACTGGTGGCGCCGGGGCATGTAACAGGCGCGCATTTTCAAGGGCAAATGCACCTGTATCGCCCCACGTGCAAACAAGCAAAGCACCGGGAATCCTTCTGCGGTAATACTGCAATAGCGCCGGCGCTGAATCAAACCCTTGCGTTAAAGCAAACGCTTTGGAAAACAGATAGGTATCAGCGCCGCCACACAGTAATTCCAGATTATCGCGGGGTTTTTCTATTTCTACGGAGATGGGTATGCCGGGCGACTGGTTCCGAATGTTGTCCATTATCTGGCGGGACTGCATGGCGTTGCGGCCTTCGAGATGAATCCAATGGGCTGCAGTCAGCGGGACATTAAGAACGCTTTCGGCGCTGAGTTCAGGCAGGTCACGGTAGTGAATGATGGTGCGCGAACCATTCTGCCGGTTAAGCGTGATATAGGAAACCGGCGTCGTGCTTCCTGCAATGCGTTGGCAATAGGACATATCCACGTCATAATGTTTCAGGTCCTCGATGATCACCTGACTATTAACATCATCCGCCAGCGTGCCGAGCCAGCAGCACTGGTGACCCAGTTGACTTAAGACCACCAGCGTGTTGGTTGCGTTGCCGCCCCGCCGGATGCTTTGCCGCAGCGCCCTGACTTCCTGGTCTTCCGCCGGGTAACCGTCCGTCACATTGATGATATCGACCGCTGCGATACCAACTCCGAAAATGCGCGCCATTTGCTGAAATAAAAAAACTCAGGATTGCGTTGTTGTTGGCGCTTTTGGCTTCATCGCGCACACGGGTAGATAAACACTGAAGATATCCAATATGATCCAGCCTGCTAGCAATGTCAGGGCATACCACCAGTTGCCTGTCAGATAAAAAAGATAACCAAACAACATGACATCCCAGACATAAAGCATGGTGTAGAACACCAGTATGAAAGGATGTGAACAGCTGCGTTTACCGCATTTTTCACAATATATAATCGCCCATTTTGCCGCTTTGTATTTTTGCCACCAGGAAATTCCATGATCCTTGCAATGGGGGCAGGGTAATTGAGACATAAAAACCTTTATAATTCTGCCGGTTAAGTGTATTAACTATAGATGTTCCAGGGGCCGCCTTGCTATTATTTAAAAGCCGGCCGGCCGCTGCGGAACAATGATTAAGGTATTGATAGCACTTCATCACCTGGGCGTAAATAGTACATGATGATTGGGGAAATGCCTATGATGAAGGATAATGATTAGCTAAAATCCGGGCTTTGGCGCAAATAACAAATATAAATACCGGGACGGGGAGGGTCGGCGTGCTGATTCGTCATACCACACTGTTATTCTTTTTTTGCCTTTTGTTAACCGGTTGCGACCGCAATACCGAACTGATGAAAAGCATTCTGTCCGGCGACAGGGAGCAGGTTCGGGCTTTGCTGGATACCGGTGCCGATATAAACGCCAGAAATAACTATGGCTGGACCGCTTTGATGCATGCCGCCCGGAAAGGCGACGCCGAGATGGTTAAAATCCTGTTGTCGAAAGACGCGCAAGTCGATTTACAGGATGACCGGGGCTGGACGGCGCTGATGCGCGCCGCCAGCAAGGGTTATGTCGAAATTGTTGAAATCCTGATTCAGCATGGCGCGGATACCGAAAAACAGGACATGCAGGGATGGACGGCGTTGTTGTGGGCGGTTAACCAGGAACATAGAGACGTCGTGGTCAGCCTCATTGGGCGCGGTGTCAATGTTAATATCAAAGCCAGGGACGGGCGCACACCGCTCATGATTGCCGTCAGCGAAGGCGACAACGAAATGATTGAGCTGCTAAAAAAGGCCGGTGCAAAATTTTAAAGGGGCGATGATGAACCAGACCGGGATTTTGCTAAAAGTGGTGCTGTACACCGCGGTTATTCTGCTGTCTTCCTGCAATAGCAGCAAGGAGCTGGTATCCGCCACCCGCAGCGCGGATTATGTGGTTGAAGGAGGGGTGGCGCGCGGCAAGGTTTGGAAAGATAACCGGCAATATGAGCACACCGCAAAACTCGTTAATCTCTACGATGATGGCATACACGATCCGAAAAATGACGCTATAAAAACTCTGCAGAATCCGGTTGACGCCATGAGCAGTTTTCCGTATGACCGGCGGGGGGGCATTGATTGGGTAAAGGCCCTGGATCTTGGCGTTATTGATCCGCGCGCAAATTTAACAGGCGAAAACAAAATGGTTACCATGGAAATGGATATCCTGTTCACGGATACAGGTCATATGCCATGGGTAAAATTTCCGCATAAAGCCCATACCATGTGGCTGGATTGCTCCAATTGCCATCCCGCTATTTTTGTACCGCAAAAAGGCGCCAATAATCCCTCCATGGACGGCATCCTGGCGGGACAGCACTGCGGGCGCTGCCACGATAAAGTGGCGTTTGCTTTATGGATATGTGAGCGTTGCCATAGCGTCCCCCACGAGAATTCGCCGGAAAAATGGTGGGGTGAGAAAAAAGACGAGCGTTTTGAACAAATCAATCAGCAAAGCGCCAGGCAAGATTCCGGGCAATAATGTCAATGATGAACCTGCATCATAGCCGCGGAGTTGCAATTGGGATGATACTGTTAGCAATTGCGGTGGGTTGCGTATCGGAACCGGTGCAACAACCTGTAACCGCACAGTCTGAAGCCGTGGTGCGGGTGGATGCCAATAACCAGTCTCAACCCGCTTCCGAGGCGCCCCCTTCAGGTGGAGCGGTCACGCCCCCTGATTCGGCCGCGGTGAACCAGAGCAATGAAGCGGTCAATGCTGACGAAGACGTAATTGTCCGCGGCAAAAAACTCAGCATCCCGAAAATCACGGGCAGCGTTTCTCCGCGTGATGATAAATATCACGACACGGATAATAACGCCATTGCGGTATTGCAAAGTCCCACGGAGGCGATGGCGGATTTCCCAAGGGACCGGCGCAATGAAGTGGACTGGGTAAAGACCCTGGACCAGGGTTTGATAGAGCCACGCGCTGATCTCAAAGGTGAAACTCAAATGACGACCATGGACAGGGATATCCTGATGAAAAATACGCAATTCATGCCCTGGGTTCGTTTCCCGCATATTGCGCACACCAAATGGCTGGCCTGCGAGAATTGTCATCCCAGGATATTCATTCCAAAGGAAGACGCCAATCCTATTTCCATGAATAAAGTGCTAAGCGGAGAATATTGCGGTATTTGCCATGACAAGGTGGCGTTTTCATTGTTCATTTGTGAACGTTGCCACAGCGTGCCGCACGAAGGTTCAGGTCCCGCGTGGTGGAAGTAATTGCGCGGCCAAGCGGTTATTCTTTGGAAGCTGGAGTTTGTTTTACGCCTGTAACCGGCTGGGCCGCACGCAAGCGAGTAATGATTTCCTGATTCCCTTTATTTTCGGCGACCTGTAATGCCGTAACACCTTCTTCGTCACTGATCGCGGCGTCGGCGCTATTGGCGAGCAGCAGCTTTACCAGTTCCGGTTTGTTGAATGCAGCGGCCGCCATGAGCGGGGTGCGACCCTTGATCCCCCGCGCATTGACGCTGATTCCTTTATTGAGCAATGCGGCGGCTATTTTTTCATGTCCCAGGCCGGCAGCCAGTAAAAGCAGTTCATTTCCCGTTTCCGCGGGCAGTTCGGGTATTCGTTCCAGCATTGCCAGCACGGTTTCGGTATGGCCGAAAAATGTGGCGTTACTTAGCGCGGAACCGCCGCTGGTATCCTTGAACATGGGATCCGCGCCATAAGCCAGCAGAGTAGCGGATGTTTCCGGGTGTCCGGCTGTTGCCGCTGCAATGATTGCGGTAGTGTCATAGTTGTCGCGCGTATTGACGTCGGCGCCGCGGTCGGCCAGCAATTTGACGGTGTCGGTGTATCCGCCGGCGGCGGCGAGCATTAACGCGGTTTTACCTCTCGTCGTTTTTTGATCGGCATCCGCGCCAAGGTCCAGCATTTTCCGGACCGCCTCCGTATCGCCATTGCGCGCCGCGTTCATCAGCGCGGTGTACCGTTCGCTGCTGCAGGCGCTGACCTGGGTCAGCAGTGCCAGTACTAATAGCGGGTAAACAAGGCCGGGAAAACAGCGGAATGTGCGTAATGAAGAGAAAGCCCAAGGCCGGAGGTTACCTGAATGAATCATACAATAGTCTGAATTTTAACAGTTCAGGCGATCACGGCAGATCCACTATCGCTTCATGGAGTCAAAAAACTCGTTATTGGTCTTGGTTTGCTTGAGGCGGTCCAGCAGGAATTCGATGGCTGCCAATTCCTCCATGGGATGCAGTAATTTGCGCAGTATCCACATTTTCTGCAATTCGTCCGGATCGGTAATCAATTCCTCGCGCCGTGTGCCGGAGCGATTGATATTGATAGCCGGGTAGATGCGCTTTTCGGAAATATTCCGGTCCAGGTGCACTTCCATGTTGCCGGTACCCTTGAACTCTTCATAGATGACATCATCCATGCGTGAGCCGGTGTCCACCAGGGCGGTCGCGATAATGGTCAGGCTGCCGCCTTCCTCGATATTGCGCGCGGCGCCGAAGAAGCGCTTGGGACGTTGCAGGGCATTGGCGTCCACACCGCCGGTCAGCACTTTGCCGGATGAAGGAACCACAGTGTTATACGCGCGCGCCAGACGGGTAATGGAATCCAGCAATATCACCACATCCTTTTTGTGTTCTACCAGCCGCTTGGCTTTTTCAATCACCATTTCGGCAACCTGCACGTGGCGGCTGGCCGGTTCGTCAAACGTACTGGAAACAACTTCCCCGCGCACCGAGCGTTCCATCTCGGTGACCTCTTCCGGGCGTTCGTCAATGAGCAGCACGATCAGAACACATTCGGGATGGTTGGCCGCGATGGACTGCGCAATGTTTTGCAGCATCATGGTTTTGCCGGATTTGGGCGGTGACACGATGAGTCCGCGCTGTCCTTTACCAATCGGCGAGGCAAGGTCGATAACACGGGCGGTCAAGTCCTCGGTGCTGCCGTTACCCTGTTCCATTTTAAGCCGTTCATTGGCAAACAACGGCGTTAAACTCTCAAACGGTAATTTGGTCCGGGCGTTTTCCGGGGGTTCGAAATTGATTTCCTGAACCTTGAGCAATGCGAAGTAACGTTCACCTTCCTTGGGTGGCCGGATTTTGCCGCCGACGGTGTCGCCGGTGCGCAAACTGAAGCGCCTTATCTGGCTGGGGGACACATAGATGTCATCCGGGCCGGCGAGGTAGGAGCTGTCGGCCGAGCGCAGGAATCCAAAGCCGTCCTGCAGGATTTCCAGCACGCCACCGCCGTAGATGTCCTCGCCGTTTTTTGCCTGTTGTTTCAGTATGGCGAAAACAATATCCTGCTTTCGTGAGCGGGACATTCCCTCGATTCCAAGCTCAAGGGCCATGTCATTGAGCTCGCCGGCCGATTTTTGTTTCAATTCACTAAGATTCATAGTCATCGCTTTTTCTTTTAGGTAGGTTAAGGTTGAACAATAAGAATTAATCTTCAGGAAGGTAACAGTTTTAATTCCCTGGTTTGTTTGAGAACTGGTTTTTCACGCAATTACACAATACAGGCGATTGTTGCGGCTTAATCCGTTGATTGACCCTGGCCAATTGGTACAGTTATTCGCCGATAGTGTAGCTAATCGTTGCAAGTATCTTTGGTAATACCGTTGATAAAAGCCGTTGATAATAAGTAATGGGTTATATACAGGCGCATAATTCGTATGCATGCAGCAGTTATTAATATTATTATAATTATTTCTACTTTCTGTCTTACCGGGTTTGCGACGCGCCACTGACCACTGTAAATTCAAATTAATTCGTTTTGGATTTTGAGTTAAAACAAGAAATGTACCGCCCAGCTGGACTGACAAATTATGTTTTGAGTTAACTTGGAGGTTTGCCAGGTTAATGGCGATTACAGAATTATAACTCTCGTTCACAGTACCGTTTACGGTACGCTATCATTTCAGAGTCACCGAGTAAAGTCCTTATATCGGACTTTACCCGTGTTCCCTTTAACATTAATTCTAATCGTTTATATGTTGCTGTCAATAAAGGCGGTCAATTGCGACTTGGAAACGGCGCCAACTTTGGTCGCTTCCACGTTACCGCCTTTGAACAACATTAGCGTTGGTATACCTCGAATTCCATACTTTGGCGGCGTTGCCGGATTTTCGTCGATATTTAATTTGGCAATTTTGATCTTGTCTTTGTATTCATTTGCAATTTCGTCGAGTATGGGTGCGATCATTTTGCACGGGCCGCACCAGTCTGCCCAGTAATCGACTAAAACAGGACCGTCCGTGTTAATCACCTCGTCTTCAAATGTGTCGTCGGAGAGGTGAACAATATTTTCACTCACGCGGGTAGCCTCCAGTATGAAAAGTAATAAAGGATATTATCAGAGTTAGGGTAAGTTAGAAATTCAATCCTTAATCAAAATACATTTCAGCTTAATCAGTCAGTGATTTCAAGCCTATTTCTACGCTTTTTTAACCTTAATTTCCAATAAGTTATTGCAATTTTACAATAACAAATCCTGTCACATTAAGCCGCCTTGCGCGCGATTGGCAGATGCAACATGCTGACGAGCTTTGTTTTTCTAACGATGGCCCGTGGTTAGACGCAAGTTTTTCACCAACTACTAATTACGACTAAAGTTGTATGTATGTCTAAAAGCCGGCCTTTCATTCTGGCTGCCTACTCGCTCGTATATAGGACTTAATATGACGAAATTCAAGCCGGGCGGTGCTATGCGAGTTCTGACAGGGTTTTTATCAACGCAATTATTACCGTAAAGACCTCAGAGGTATGCTGTCCGCCGGCTTGGTTTGGTCATTGGTGTGATGCATATTTGGATTGTAGGATTTTACACAGTTCCGGCCATTACTTTTTGCGTCGTATAGCGCATGATCAGCGTTTTCAATCAGAGCGCGCCCCAATTTTGAGATATCTTCCTGGCCTTGCAGGTCCGCGAGTGTCGCAATACCGGTGGATACCGAAACATGGATAGTTTTGCCAGTCTCCGGCAGATCAAACGCATGCCGCTCGATCCTGGTCCGGATGCGCTCGGCGACATCCCAGGCGATTTGTTCCGGTGTATTGGCAAGCAGCACCGAAAACTCTTCTCCGCCATAGCGCGCCAGAACATCGCAGTTGCGCAATTGATCCCGGATGAGGCGCGCCACTTCACGCAGTACAAAATCCCCTTGTTGATGTCCATTGTCATCGTTGATTGCTTTGAAATGATCGATATCGATAAACAGACAACTGATGGATTCATTGGCGCGCACGCTGCGGCCGATTTCTTCACTTAATCTCTGATCAAAAAAACGTCTATTGTTGATGCGGGTTAAGGGATCCGTCAGTCCAATGCGCTTCAGGCGTTCATTATTGGCGGCGTTCTCGATACAAATGGCTACGATTGTGGCCAGACGCTGCAAGAACTCTGTCCCCGATGCTTCGGCAAATCGTTCTTCTGTAAAACTGCCAAGATTAAAACTGCCAATCAAATCCCCGTAACGAAGCAATGGCAACAACGCTACGCTTCGCAAGGGCATATAACCCTGGCTCAATTGGTTAAACAAAAACTGATGCTGGTCTTTTTGATAAGAACCCAATTTTGGTTCAGGTGTTTTACCAAACAGGCTGATGAGTTTTTCCCGTTGCGTGACAAACAACAAGCTGGGGTGATCGCTCATGCGTACACCTTCTTCCTCCAGGATTCGCCTGATTTCATACTCCGGGTCATAGATAACCAGGGTAACCGCATCAAGCGAAAACGCGCGGCGATAGTTGTAAAGGATATTTTGAATAAGGTCAGGCAGCGTTCTGGCGCTGATAAGATTCAGTTCCTGTTCGTGAAAGCGGCGCATTTTTTGCTCGTTCTCGCGCGCCTGCTCCATGAATAACTGCAGTTTGCGCCGTAACTCCTGCTGTTCTTCCAATATCTCTGTACCGGCCACCCTGAATTCTCCCGCTTGAAACGCCCGTAAAGCTCTATGTACCGCCAAGTAATTAATGTTTAACGATGTATTTGTTATTTCCCATCACACTATACAACGGCTAACTAAACATGACCGCCGGGAAAAATCCAGTCTATTTGTTTTACGGCGCTATCATGCATTCTCTTAAAAACATGTAATACAACGGTAAGTAAAATAAAAACAGGTAATATTAGGTGCACAAGACTTGCACTTGCCGTGCCATGCGGAAATTTTTAAATCATTGTTTACAATGAGCGTACTATGCCGCTAACTGACGCGCCATGTTGTCCAGTTCATTACTTCCCTGAATCGTTTTTTCTAAAGCCGTGTTAAGCTGTTGCCTTGTCAAGCCAACGGATTGCAGGAATTCGTTGCTTGTCTCATCGTCTGTTGCGTCGCCAATATTATGCTGCTTCAGC
The DNA here is from genome assembly GCA_022627515.1 of Gammaproteobacteria bacterium. GTDB lineage: Bacteria > Pseudomonadota > Gammaproteobacteria > SZUA-152 > SZUA-152 > JAKEGK01. The sequence continues at coordinate 12,109 of JAKEGK010000127.1, read as the reverse complement.
AAAATATCCGTCAGATAAACCAGCCGCGCATATTCCCTGTGAGGACCGGCATAGCCGCCATTATGGTGCTCCGCCGCCACAGCTATTAATTCTGCCGGCATTGACCACGCATCCAATAGCCAGCAACCAAGTTCGGTATGCGTAATGCCGAATTTACGTTGTTCCAGTTCGATGATTTGATTGTCCGGGGTTTCGGAGTAAGCGATATTGAGCGCCGCAAATTCCTTCGGGAATAAATATCCAAAGACAAGATAGCCGATATTGTGCAACAGGCCGCATAGAACGGCTGTGCCAGGCTGCAAATTCTGTTTGCGCGGCAGTGTCTGGCACAGGCCATGGATCAGGGTGGCGCTATAGGTCGCGTGCCGCCAGAATGCCTGCAGTCCCAATGGTCCATGAGCAGTAATCTTAAAAGCGCGGGTCGCGGAAATACCCAGTCCGAAATTCTTGACGACATCATAACTCAAGCCGCGCGTTATAACCTGGCGGATCGTAGAGACCGAGGTGTTTTTCATATAAGGCGCCGTTTGCGCGTAACGTATAATTTGTTCCGAAAGACCGGCGTCGCCTTCCAGCAATTTTACCAGATCTTCACCATGCGCATACGGATTGGTATTTAGCTGAATGAGTTTTTGCGTCAGCGCCGGAATTTTCGGTACCATTTCCAGCTGCGACAGGCGTTTTTTTAAATCGGGCGCTGAGGCTGTTTTGGCGGCATTGCCTTGCTGCGTGTTCCTGTTACCGCTGCTTGCAATGCTGGAAAACGCATTGCCATACCACGCGTTGCTATGCAGCAGTTGGAAATCGTAACCGGAGATTCTTACCAGCTCATTGTTGTTACCCGATACGAAATAAATCAGATCCTGGTCCAGCAAGCCGTCATCCACCACCGTTTCAAAACCATAGGCTTCCCCAAGCGGAGGCAATATACCGGGAGCGCAATCAGCGAATATGGTTTGATAGTCTTGCGTATCGGCAAACTTCAGGTTGCGGTGCAGCTGCCGGTTTAATGCGTCAATGTTAAGTTGGTTGGGGCCGGGAAGCACGGCCATTAACATGCCGCGAAGATCTTTTAATACGACAGCCTTGGCAATCTGTGCCGGATTGACCCGGTCGTTGCCTTTGTTAAGCAAATTTTCCAACGCGCCATCGAATACTGTCGTGGTATAGCGCACGTCCTGTTTATCAAGGTAACGGCGTACGGTGATAGAAGTAGACACAAATTCTCCCGCTGAACCTGTCAGAAATTTTGTTTACGTAACTTCGAAGTGTGATTGGATATTGCGTAACTGCCGCATCAGTCTTGTAAATTGCTTAATTCAGTATAGTCAAAGGCATGGTTATTTGCTACGCAGCGCCTGGTGTGCGTTATATCTTATTGATTTTTAATACCGCTTCATTTGGCGAAACAACACAATGCTAACTGGTGTAAATGGCATTTAATTTTGCACAAAAACCGGTTAAATCCCGGTCACGACAAGGCAGATGTGGCGCTGGTTTTGACGGTATTCGTAAGGCAAAAGGATTTAAATCGGCGCAATCCAGAACAGACGTTATTATTGCTGGGAACGGTGTTTTTCCAGCAGCTTTTTAAACTCATCCATTGTCATTTTGGGTTTCTTGCTTTGCGGCAAGGATACCGTGATGGCGTCTGGCCAGAGTTGTTCATACCCTTGCAGGCCGGCAATCCGCAAGTGATAGTGGCCCGTGGCAAGATTTTCCGGAATAGTCACTTCCAGTTGCGTGTCGTTGACTCGCGTCCACGCCAGCGGCGCCAGGCGCTGCACAGACGCAATGGTATGGGCGCCGCCGAAGAATACCGCGTCACCTGACACAATAAACCGGCCCGCTATATCAGTGGCCGGATAACGGGCCTGTACCACGGGGTGCGCCGGATCGGAGATATCGTAACTGAATAGACCCTGGTTCGCCGTACCAATCAATATCTGCTGTTCAGCCAGCTGCATGTCCACGATAGGTTCATCGAAACCGATAGTCGATACCCTTTGGTAAGAATCCTGGTTTATCCGCCAGATTTTGATTTTGTTATCGCTGGTTGAAGAAACGATGAGTGATGTATTGGCGATAACACGTTCGGTATTATTATCGATAGCATCATAGTGTTCGGCCGGCTGGCCACTGTCATTGATGTTATACGCAAGCAGACTTTTATTGTCATTGACGATCAGCAGGCGGTTTTCGTGCAGCCACATGTCCTTGACAGCGAGCGGCAATACCTGTTGTTTGACCAGCTGGTGTGGATTGCTGGCATTGTAAATTATCAAACCGGAAGTTTCGTTGGCGGCATAAACGCGGTTGTTGTGTTCACGCACCAGCCTGGTGTTGCCGCCGGTGCTGTAGCGGCCGGCGGGCCGGATGTAAAAGGGGTCGCTGATATCGAGCACCCGCAATCCCTCCCCGGCATTCGCCACGAACACAAACCCGGTTCCAGCGGCTGGCCAGATGTCCGCAACCGGTCCGGGAAAGTCGATACCGGTAACCCAGATGGGATTTAACGCGTTGTTGATATCAAACACCTGCACGCCGCCGCCACTGGAGGTATAGATGTAGTCGCCTTTTTGCCGCAAGGTCATGATCGGTTGCCGGGCGTGATATTTGCCCGCCAGCTGTGGCTGCCGGGGAACTGTAACATTCAGCGCTATCACGCCGCCCCACCAGTCCCATACGTAAGCATAACCATTGCTGACATTGGCTCCCCACGCCGATCCTTTGGTGTCGTAACGCCCTATAATCTGCGGCGCTTTGGGATTGGCGATATCCACTATATTGAGGCCGGATTCCCAACCGGCGATATATGCATGCCTGCCTTCAATCGCGATGCTGCGCGCATTTCCCGGAATCGGCAGCTGCGCCACAATTAACGGCTGCGCAGGATTGCCGACATCAACGATGTACAGTCCTTTGTCAAAGAAGCTGATGTAGGCAAGCTTGTCCTTCACCACAACATCTTCCGCGGCGCCCTGGGGATTAAATTGCCCGATCTGGCGGGGCCGTTTTGCGTTGCTGACATCGAAAATCAAAAGACCGGATGTATCATCGGCCACATAAGCGATGTCGTCCACTACATCGATCGCCCAGGATTTTCCCGGGGTGTCATAACTTGATATCATTCGAGGATGCTGGACATCGGCTACGTCGATGATGTGAAAGCCGCCACGGTGGTCAGCAAGATAAATCAGGTTTTCTTTCTTTTGCAGCGTGTAGGCGAGTCCCGTGGTCATGATTTCGGAAACTTTTACCGGCAGTTCCGGATTGCTGACATCAATGATTTGCAATCCATGATCGTCGTCGCCCACATAGGCGTAATCGCCATCCACCACAACGCCTTTGGAGGATCCCGGTGTATGGTAATTGGAGAGGTGGCGCGGGTGCGCCGGGTCGCTAATGTCGTAAAGATGCAATCCGGAAAACCAGTCCGCCACATAGGCGATATTGTTGCTGATAAACGCGCGGCGGCTGCCGCCCTGATTGATGCCTTCGTTGGAAATTTGCGTATGCGGTGACGCCGGAAAGCGCATGCGTTCAATGTTCAGTCCGGTGGCGAGATAAACTTCATCGTCCGCGGCGAAAATATCCGTGACCGGATTCGCCGGCTTATAAAAACTGCCGGTGATCGGCAAAGTGCGGTTAGTGATGTTCAACGTTGCCAAACGCATGCCGCGATCCACTACATAGGCACGGTTGCCGCGGACGAACACGTTATCCACGGTGTCAAATTTGTTATGGCTGCCCAGCCATTGCAACTGCTCCGGATTTTTTGCATCGAACAACACTAATCCCGTTTCGCCGTCCGCCACATAGGCGATGTTATCCGCTACCTGCAACTTTTTGGGTATGTTTTGCAGGCTTGCGGTTGCGAGGAATTGTTGCGGCGCGGCCAACAACAATGAGCCGATGCCATAGCCGGGTCCGATGGTGATGGCGTAGTTGCCCAGGACTTCAAAGTCGATGCTCGGCGCCGGAAGATTGATGGTGTTTGCGTGCCGCCACCCGATTTGGTTAGCTTCCGGCGCGTAACTTTCCAGGACCAACAGTTGGCGGTCATTTACTAAAGCAAAAACTTTATTGTCAAAGATTTTCAGTTTGGTTGTTGCGGTGGCGGCGCTGTACTGAGCGGCGTTTTTAATTGCCGGCGGATCAGACAGATTGAACGCGAGAAGTCCTTCCTGTTTCAACGCCACAATCAATAACTTTCCATAACGTGTTATTGCCGTCACCTGGTCCGCCAATTCCAGCTGCGCCACGCGCCGCGCGGGACGCACGGAAAAATCGATAACGGAAAGCTGGTTGTTATTATCCACCGCAACAACCTCCTCTCCCACGGCATGTATGAATTTGACAGGGTGGGTTAACGGGAAGTGGTCAGCAACATAAGGTCCTCCCGGCATCAGCACGAGCTGATCCTCATCGCTCCAGTGCGTGACATTAATAGTTGCCGTGACAGGCCTGCCAGCGGTTACCTCGATCGTTTCGTTGTGGGTGAACCGGGGATCAGAATGACAACCGGCAATCAGCAGCAGATAAAAACAGCCACCAGCAAATAATTTGAAATCCTGATTCCACATAAATTTAAATCTGACATTTTGTTGAGGATAGTTACCGCAATACATGACAAAGCGATAAATGGATGAGCCGGATTGCTATTTATTTACTGCCATCAGTGTTTTCCGGAGGCTGGTCGAAGGTGATTTCATTTTTTTCCGTGGAAGGTTCTGCCGCCGGTTCTGTGGAAGGTGTTGCAGAAGGCTGCGGTTTTTCCGCTTCGTATTTCGGATTACCCTTGATCAGATAGGGTTTGCCCGGGTATAACTTTTCCGGTAGCGCGGGCACCAGCGGACCCGGATCCGGCGCTTCGGCTACTGATTTGATCTGGTCGATAGGTTCATCGGCTGCGATGCCCAATGCTCTCAGCCGCTTAGATAATTGTAGCGCCTGTTCCAGCGTTACCGGCGCGGGGTCATAGAAGATGCCGCGAAACTCTTCATCCACCCGCTTCAGATGAATGAAATAGGTTTTGCCGGCGAGGAACCGGTACTCGCGTTTGCGGGAAACTTCAATGGGCAGGTTGCTATTCGTGAATTTGGTCCTGGAATGTGTCGAAACCTCCCCCTTGGACGGGTTTAACTTCACCATCGTGTACTGTCCTTCATTGAGGGTCAGCAGTTCCTCATTATTGAAATCAACCCGCACTTTGTTATCGGCAATGCCTTTATATTTAACCGGCATGGGCCGGATGAAATACACCTTGGCGATGTATTCCTCCTGCGCGCCGGTTTGAACCTGGGAATGTTTGACATTAACCGGATTGCCGCATCCGTATAACAGCAGAATGATCGTTACACAAGCTGCCAGGGACCGCTGGCTATTGTTGCGGTGCATGTTGCAGTGCTCCGTGGAGTTGCCCCAGCGGCGGCCGGTGACGTCAATCATTTTACAAAGCATATCAGGCACGATGTTTATCATTGTTGTTATGGGCTGGGATTGGGAATCGCCGTATGGACCATTTCGATTTCAGATAGCACGCTTTCATCCAGTTTGATATTCATACTGTCGATATCGGTTTTTAATCGTTCCATTGCATTTCCTGTTCATGCCAAGCCCGCGCTGCGTTTGCCCAAGCAGCGTACACAGTTGCGCTGAAATAACAATATAATATCCATATTATCCATAATATGCATAATATCCGGATATCCGGCCAGCAAGGCGTAAAAACAGAGTGTACTTAATACTCAAGTTTCGGAGTTCGCAGTTTTACCGCGCTTTGCCGTGATACCATGAAAATGAACTCCGAAACTTGATTTAATAAACTACTGTCACTGCCGGCCGTTACTTGTTATTGATGGCATTATTGTTCTTACACCGCGGCGGTTTGGATACCGGCAATTATACCGATAGCAACGCATTTTACCTACTTTCCGCTTCCAGTAATTTGGCGATGCATGGCGAATTAAACGGGTCCGGCGCGCCAGCGCAGACGTGTTAACAAGAGGGAAGCATCAACTATGGCCCAGGCAACCAGGTTATTGAGTTACTGGTTCACAGGACGGGGTTTCCTGTTATCGTCCACGGCGACATAGGTGAGAGTGGCTTCGGTTACCTTGATACATTCCGTGCGCTCTGGAAAACGCTCCGCGTACACTTCGACAAATATGGTAATGGAAGTATTTCCGGTTTTTTGCACCGATGCATAACAGCTAATCAGGTCGCCCACGTACACAGGCTTGTGAAATTGAAAGGAATTGACCGCTACGGTCACTACCCGTCCTTTTGCCCGCCGGCTGGCAACGATCGCCCCGGCCAGGTCCACTTGCGACATAATCCAGCCGCCGAATATATCACCGGACGCATTGGTATCGGTGGGCCGGGCGGGCAGGCGCATGGTGGGCTGCTCGTCCGGCAGCTTTACTGGCTGTTCCGGATTCATACCAGCGTATGCCCTTCGTATAATTTCGCGATTTGCGGCGCAAAACGATCAGCTATCTTGTGCCGCTTTAACTTCATGGTGGGTGTGATCAGGTCATTGTCGATAGTCCAGGGTTCCAGGGTCAATGTGAGACGCCGGATTTTTGCGTAACCGGGAAATTCATAGATCAGTTTGTCAATTCGCTCTTGTACCGCTTTTATAACCGCCAGATTTTGTAAGGACTGCGGGAGCGGATCAACCCCCAGTGATTTGGCGAATTCGGGCCATAACTCGCTGTTCAATACAACAATGGCGCATAGGAAAGGGCATGCCTCACCAATCACCATTGCCTGCTCGAATAAATTATCCATGGTAATGGCCAGTTCCATGTCCGCGGGCGGTACTTTTTTTCCATTGGACAAAACAATAATTTCCTTCAGCCGCCCCGTAATATAGATGCGCTTGTTTTCGATGCGCGCCTTGTCGCCGGTATGCAGCCAGCCATCTTCATCAGTCATATCCCGGGTGGCTTGCGCGTTGTTCCAGTAGCCCAGCATGACACTGGGACTGCGGGTCAGCAGTTCATCATTGTCACCGATCTTCACTTCAACCCCGTCCAGCGCTTCACCGACACTGACGGGATCATTGTTCTCCAGGCTGTTGACACTGATCACGGGGCTGGTTTCCGTCAGTCCGTAACCCTGAACCAGGTTCAGTCCGAGACCAATAAAAAGTTTCGCCACTTCATTGGAAAGAGGCGCGCCGCCGCAAATGGCGATACGCAGGCGCCCGCCCAGTTTGGCGATGATTTTATTGGCAACCAAAGCTTTCATGATTGGCCACAACAAATAGGTATTCTGTGGATTCTGGAAACGATGCCAGCCCAGTTCGACCGCTTTATGGAACAGCGTGCGCGCGAACTCCGACTTGGCCGCCAGTTGCGCCGTGATTTTTCCATAAACGCGTTCATAGATGCGCGGCACGGAAATCAATACCGTGGGCCGGATCGTCAGCAGATCTTCCCCCAGATCCTGGACGGAGCGGGCAAACACAACCGTCGCGCCGCACATCATGGGAATGTAATAACCGGCCATGCGTTCCAGCATGTGCGAGAGCGGCAGGAAAGACAGGAATACGTCCTCGCGGTACACGTTGATGCGTTCAATGCTTTTGAACGTGTTGAACAGGATGTTGTTATGGCTCAGCATAACGCCTTTGGGCCGCCCGGTAGTGCCGGAAGTGTAAACGATGCTGGCCAGATCATCGCGCTCGGCGCGGTAAGTTTGCAGCGCCGGTTGCTGGTTTTCATAGGTCTGGATCGAATTATCGACCCAGAGGTTAAGCTCCATTAAGCGGGAATAGCTGGACATGTTGTTACAGGGTTCAAGGGTTAACAGCCTGACCAAGCCGCCAATCTGCGAGGCGATGGCGGAGAGGTTATTTAAATCCTGCTGGCCTTCGATCAACAGCACCTTGACGCCGGCATCCTGCAGCACATAGGAAATATTGTCGACTCGGTCATTGGTGTACAGTGGCACCACGATCAGACCCAGGCCCAGGGCGGCTTGTTCGAACTGAACCCATTCCGGGCAATTGCGCAACATGATCGCCACCCGGTCACCGGGTTTGAGCCCATCGCCCGCCAATGCGGCCTGCATCTGCGCCACGCGGTTGACCGTTTGTTGCCAGGTGATATCTTCCCAGCTTTTGCTTTTCCGGTTGAAGTAACGGTAAGCGACATTGTCCGGGGTGCGCCGGGCGCGTTCGCGCAACAAACCACCCAGTGTTCCCACGCGTTCCAGTTGTATTATGTCCAGCGTACTAGAGTTCATTACCAGCATAGTCTCGCGCCACAGTTGGTTGTGGTTCTTTGTCAGGTTTCCATCCGGCATCGGGTTTAAACCGGTCGCCATATTTTTCTTCCAGTTCCACCAGCCTCCGGTACAGTTCGGTAACGCCCTGCTGGCCGCTGTAGTGCAGGGGGCCGCCCCGGAATGGAGCAAATCCGGTTGCGAATATCATACCCGCATCCAGCAGGTCTTTATCAGCGACAACACCTTCGCGCAGGCAGGCAACCGCTTCATTGATAAAACGCAGCATCAAACGGTCCTGAATATCGGCGGGCCGGTAGTCCGATTTACCGGCTTTGCCATCGGCGGGATTGCCATGCTTGTAATGATAAAAACCCCGGCCGGTCTTACGTCCCAGGTGTCCTTCTTGCACCAGTGTTTTCAAACGTTGCGGTATTTCGCCGCGGATGGCGCCGGCGAGGTTTTCCGCCACCGACAGGCAGATATCCAGACCCACGGTGTCCGCCAGAGTTATCGGCCCCATCGGCATGCCAAAGCCGGTCGCCGCCGCGTCGATAACCGGCGCGCTGATGCCTTCTGACTCGAGCACGACGGCTTCAACAAGATACGGCATTAACACCCGGTTTACCAGAAAGCCGGGCGAGCTTTTGACGGGCAAGGGCAAACGGTTTATGTGACGGGTAAAGGCGGCGGCTTTGTCGATCACTTCCTGCCGGGTTTGTTTCGCGCGGACAATCTCCACCAGCTGCATCATCGCCACCGGATTAAAAAAATGAACGCCCACCAGCCGGCCGGGATCGGTCAGCGCTTCGCCCAGTGTTTCCAGAGGAATACTGGACGTGTTCGTGGCGAGCAGCGCGTCGGGTCTGATTTTCGGCTCAATGTCACGGAACAGGGCGTGTTTAGCATCCTTGTCTTCAAAGATGGCTTCGATAATCACATCGGCATGCCGCAAACCCAGGCCGTTCATGTCCGGTAACAGCCGGTCCAGCGCGGCCTGCACCAGCACGCGGTCTTTTAATTTCTTTTTATAAAGCGCATTGGCGTTTTTGATCACACGCGCGATATTTTTTTCCTGCCGGTCCTGCAAGGTCACCTGCAGACCCTGCAGAGCGCACCAGGCTGCGATATCGCCGCCCATCACGCCGGCGCCGATGACATGCACCCGTTTGGGAGCAAACAGCTTTTTATCGCCGATGGATTTAAGCCGGGTTTGCAGAAAGAACACCCGGATCAGATTCTGCGCTGTATCGCCAACGACCAGCCTGGATAACGACTCCTCTTCGGCCTGGAGCATGCGCTTGCGGTTACCGGCGTGTTTCTCCCAGATGCTGATTAACGCGTAGGGCGCCGGGTAATGATTTTTCGGCGCTTTTTTCGCGACCTGCTTGCGCAGATAAGCGGCAAGCAAGGGGCGCAACAGCGCATGATTAGTGAGTGTCTTCCAGCCCTTGAGTTCATGCGCTGGCGGTTTCGTGTTAATAAGGTCGATCGCCGCTTTGCGCAGCTGGCGTTCCGGCGCCACATAATCGACCATGCCAAGTTTTTTGGCCGATCGCGCGCTCACGCTGCGTCCGCTCAGCATGATATCCATGGCGGCCGGCGCTCCGATCAACAGCGGCAGGCGCAGGACGCCGCCAAAACCCGGATGGATGCCCAGATTGATTTCCGGCAATCCCAGTTTGGTGCCGGGATCATCCAGCGCCACGCGGTAACGGCATGCCAATGCCAGTTCATAACCGCCGCCCATGCAAAAGCCGTGGATCAGGCACACGGCCGGAAAGCGCAGTTTTTCAATGCGGTTGAAGACGTCCTGTCCAAAACGAATGAACTCAGCCGCTTGCTCGGTGGTTTTGGCCTGGGAAATGGTATTGATATCCGCGCCCGCGATAAAGCCGTTCTTTTTGGCGGACAGCAACACCAGCCCGCGGGCGGTGCTGTCTTCGAGTCCGGTGACGATGTCCGCCAGTTCATCGAGCATTTCCCGCGATAATGAATTGGTGGATTCATCGGCCTTGTCGGCGTACAGCCAGACTATGTTGTCGTCGCCGGTTTCCAGGCGCCAGTGTCGATAGTGTTTGGTCATCAGCTTACTCCGCAGCGGTTAGGGTTTGCCGTTCCAGCAGCATGGCGCCGCCCTGGCCGCCGCCGATACACAGGCTGGCAATGCCGCGTTTTGCATTGTTGCGTTTGAGCACATGCAGCAAATGCAGCACAATGCGCGCCCCGCTGGCGCCGACCGGGTGCCCGAGGCTGACGCCGCCGCCGTCCACATTCAGCTTGTCCTGATTAATTTCACCCACGGCGCCGCGCTGGTGCAGTTCTTCACGGCAGTATTTACTGTCTTTCCAGGCTTCGATGTTGGCGAGCACCTGGGCGGCGAAAGCTTCGTTGATTTCCCAGTAGTCGACGTCATCGAGACTGAGCTTGTTGCGTTTCAGGAGCGGTGTCATGGCGTGCACCGGTCCCAGCCCCATTTGCGCGGGATCAAGTCCTGCCCATTCACTGTCGATGATTTTGCCTAACACCGGCAAATTATATTTCGCTACCGTGGCTTCGTTCGCCAGGATCAGCCACGCCGCGCCGTCGGTGACCTGGGCGCTGTTACCCGCCGTGACGTTGCCGAACGGCCGGTCGAAAACCGGTTTTAATTTGGCGAGTTTTTCCATGTCGCTGTCGCGGCGCAAGCCGTCATCTTCCCGGTAAAAATTTCCGTCCGTGTCGTAGACGGTTTCGATTTCCTTTAACCAGCCCAGATCCATGGCGTGGGACAGGCGCTGGTGGCTGCGCATGGCATAACGGTCCATGGCTTCCCGGTCAATGCCGAACCGTTGCGCAATGATCTCCGCAGTCTGACCCATCGAAAGTCCAACCACCGGATCGGTAAGTCCGCGCAACAAGCCGATGATGGGTTTTAAATACACGGGTTTTAATTGCGCGAGTGTTTTGGCGCGCGCGCCGAAGGTTTTGGCTTTGGTCCACTGCGCCAGCCAGGCGACCATGGAATTGGCAAGCAGCACCGGCGCATGGCTCATGGATTCAACACCGCCGGCCAGTACCAGGCCGGACCGGCCGAGCGCGATGCTTTGCGCGGCGCAGTCCAGCGCCTGCATCCCTGACGCGCAATTGCGTTGCACCGTCCAGGCAGGCTTGTGCTGATCGCAACCCAGGCGCAACGCAGTAACGCGCGCAATATTGGCTTCGTCGGGACCCGGCATTACGCAACCCAGAATCACTTCATCAATAGCTGCCGCGTCAAACGGCATGCGCGCCAGCAGCGGCCGCGCGGTAGCGACCGCCAGGTTGGCGGCGGTGAACGGGCCTGGCGCGCCTTTGGCTTTGAGAAATGGCGAACGGCTGCCATCCACGACGAACGCGTCGTGCAAGACTTTTCGTTTTTGCGTCATTTATGCAGACTCCTTTGCCCTATCCTTTGTGGTATAAGCAACTGACTGCCGTGATAATTCCGCGGGATCAAAGTCATCGACCTTGAGCGCTTCACGTTGCGCCTGATCCGCTTTGCGCAACGCTTCAATCTCGTTTGCGTCGAGGAGGTTAAGCGCCGCCGCCTGTTCAATTTGCTGTTCCCGCGAATGCGCTGCTATTGCACCTGATTTTATTGCAGTCTGTAATTTTTTTTCAGCGCCCGCGGCGTCCATCATACTTTGCATGGCGTATTCGAGTCGACCGATGGGTTCGATGAGTTTGTTTTGGCCATCAATGGGTAAAAATAAACCGCTTGTTAAGCGATCACGCGCGGCCGATGGCGCCAATAACAGGTTGGCCACTTGCTGATCCAGCGCGTCGCCCGGACCCTTGAAGTCTTTGCCCAGGGGAAACACCATGCGGCGCAGTATCCACGCTATCGGACGGT
>JAKEGK010000126.1 GCA_022627515.1 Gammaproteobacteria bacterium | reverse complement strand
TATTAATAACTCGTGAATTCATTCCTGTTCGCGGCAATGTGCGGGCAAAGCAAATAACGCCGCAAACTGTCATTGTACTTGTTCAAACAGGGGCCTGATCGCTTTTTCAATATCCTGCAACCGGTCCGAGTGCGCGGTATATGCCGCGTAACACATGCGTTTAATGACCGGGGCGTCCTGTACCACAAACAGCCTCCGATTTTTTATATCGTCCTGCACCATTGATTCCGCCAGATAGGCGGAGCCACCGCATTCCCTGATATGGCTGTAGGCCAGTCTGCCCAGATGCACGTGAATTTTTGGCGGTGTCATATCCGGAAAATTCTGGGCATGGTGGATGGCGAATGATGTTCCCCAGTTAACCAGGATATATTTATCATTCACTGCGTCTTGCGCAGTCTGGTTGGGTTTGGTGGAAATCAGCATCAGATGGATGTTCATGATTTCTTTTACTAATAACTCCGCCATTTGCAGCGGTTCAAAAATAAACGCAATGTCCAGCGCGCCATTCAGCAGCAGCCGGATCAGGGTATCATGGCCGTGCACCTCGGCGTGGATGGAGAGGTTGGTGTTTTTGCGGGTCAGATCGTTCAGCCAGTCCTGCAAAAAAATATCCCACAAACTTGGAACACCGCCCACTACCAGCGGCACCTGGCCGGTCTGGTCCAGTGAGATATCCTGGCGCGCGCGGTTCCACGTGTTGACAATGGTTTCGGCATACTTAAGCAGCTTTTGACCGGCGGGTGTCAATTCGATGTTATTCCTGGCGCGGGTAAATAAAGGAACACCGACCGATTGTTCCAGCAAACGAATCCGCGCGCTGACAGCAGACTGGGTGAGGTACAGGTTATCAGCGGCGTGGCCAAAGTGGCGGGTGCGGTGCACTTCGAGAAAGGTTTTCAGCAGTCCTATATCCATGAGAAGAGATGCGTTCGTCGCGTGTTATCCGGCTAATTCGCTGGGGCAATATGCCGGGAATGTTGCGTTGTTGTCAATTGATGAGCCAGGTGATGCGTGATGTGCTTAAATTAACATGACCGGAGTGATAAAAGGATCTGATAAGCACTGTATAAATATTGATCTATTCGATTTGTTAATTTCCTGAGGTACCTGTTTTTGCGGGTAATTTTGGTGCTTGGTTGGGTTCATCTGGCATAATGATCCGGCTAAAAAAATTTGTAAAAAAACAGGCTTAATAAATATGGACACGTATACGAGTTGGACGGCAGCGTTGAACGGCACCTTCCATTTAATTGTGGAACGGCTGGCTCAACACCTGCCCAATATCCTGGGCGCGATACTTTTATTGTTGGCGGGATGGCTATTAGCCAAGACATTACGCCTCCTGGCGATTCGTTTCACGCGCGTCATTGACAAGATCGTTCTGAATTATTCCAGCAAGAAAGGCATTAAACGCACCCGCTTGCCGATTGTTTCCGGCAAGGTGATTGGTGAAGTTATCTATTGGGTGGTGTTGCTGGTGTTTATCACTACCGCGACCCATGTGCTGAATCTGAAAATATTTACGGATTGGTTAAGCCGCGTAATCGCCTATCTGCCGACCCTGCTGGCTGGCGGACTCATTATTCTCGCCGGCGTACTGGTCAGTTCCATCGCGCGCGATCTTTTGATTGCGGCTCTTCCCCACGCGGATAAGGAACAGCGCGCGTTATTAGGCCGTATTGTCTACGCCGTGATTTTATTTACCGCGATTGTGATAGGCGTTGATCAGATCGGCATTAATGTTAATTTTCTGATTATTCTGCTATCCATCATTATCGGCGCCTTTATGACGGGGCTGGCGATTGCCGTGGGCCTTGGATCCAAAACGCTGGTGCACAACATGATTAGCGCCCATTATCTGAAACGGCAATACCGGATCGGCGACCAGGTCAGGGTATGGGACTATTCCGGCAGGATTCTTGATCTGACAACCACAACCATTGTTCTTGATACGGCTGACGGTATCGTGACAGTGCCGGCAAAGGTATATAGTGATAATCCCATTATCAAATTACCAACAATAATCGATGAAGACCAAGGGTGAGCGAAGCGGATGAAAAACGGGGAACTGACGCAGGCATTTTTATCCAGGCATCCCGAAAACGCCGCCCGCGTGCTGGAAAACCTGGCGGCGGAAGAAGTCGCGGCTCTATTTGCAGAATTGCCGGTTAAACTAATACTGCCGGTGATACGCCGGTTGACACCGGCCACGGCTGCCCAAATCCTGCTGCACTTGACGGATGACCGCCAAACCGCGCTAATCCTCCAACTCGGTCCGCGTAATGCCGCTAACATTTTACGCAACTGGTCCGGCGAACAACGGCTGCGCGTGTTCAAAACCCTGACTGCCTACAAATCGGCGAGGCTCAGGGTATTGCTGGATTATGCTCCCGATTCCGTTGGTTCGGTCATGGATACGGAATTTATTACCGCGAATTTGCACCAGACGGTGGGTGATGTCGAGATGGCGGTTAGAAACATGAAAATCGACCATCAATATGACATTTATATTATTGATGACAACATGCGGTTTTGTGGAACAGTAAGTATTCTGACGCTGTTGCGTGAGGACAATCAAAAAAAAATCCGCCAGATCATGGACAGAAATGTGCCCGCCATAGCGGCAACCGCCAAACTTCACGCGGTTGGAATTCATGCCGGCTGGGAATCGCGTTCGACCTTGCCGGTTGTCGACCGCGATCAGCAGGTCGTTGGTGTATTCCAGCTGGCAATGGCTCTGGAAAAACCGGAGCTTAATGAAACAAGCGACACCGGCTATGGTTATCTGGCCTCTGACATTCTTGATATCTATTGGACAGGCTGGAAGATGATTTTTGGCGCGATCCTCGCCAAATCTCAGGGATCTCCGTAAACGTGTTATGACGATCATTTTTGCCAACAACCAAAATTGAGGCTAGCGATGAGTATAAGCGAGACGGCGATCGAACTCGTGGCGGAGAAGGCGTTAACCCAGCGGTACATGCTGGATTTCCCTTTTGAAGCGGCGCAGATTCTGGAAACCATGCCGGCGCGCGTGATCGCGGAAATACTTGAGGCGCAGGTGATCAGTGCGGTATTACCGCTGTGGCAGTATTTTGCGGTTGACGTTGCCGAACACGTCTTTTTGCAATTGACTGAAGTCAGGCAGCTGAAACTGCTCACAGAACTGGATCCGGCAATAAGTGTTAAGATACTCAGCCGGGCTGGCGGCTCAAAAGTTGATTCTGTATTGGCATCGCTGGATAAACATGTTGCGGTTGAAATAAAAGCTTTACTGGAATTTCCCGAGGATTCCGCAGGCCGCTTAATGGACCCAAGGGCGGTAAACCTGCGGCCGCAAATGACCGTGGAACAGGCGCAACTCAAACTGCGTTCCTCCAAACCAAAAGCGGTCAATGAAGTATATGCAGTGGATGATCAGGGTGTGCTGGCGGGGCGCGTTGCCATACAGGAAATCGCCATTGCCGATCCGGATACCACGATTCAGGATATCATGGCGCCAATTCTGACCTATGTGCAGGCGCTGGATCCGAAAGAAGACGTTGTCGACAAGCTGGAGAAATACAAGCTTAACAGCATACCGGTCGTCGACTTCAATATGCAGTTGATTGGTGTAATTCGCAGCGCCCGTTTGTTAAAAGCTTTCCAGGAAGAAATGTCCGTGGATATCCAGACAATGGTGGGCGCCAGCAAGGATGAGCGCGCGCTGTCGAAAACATCCTTTGCGGTTGCAAAGCGTTTGCCCTGGCTGCATATCAATCTGCTCACGGCTTTTTTGGCGTCCGCGGTGGTTGGTATTTTTGAAAGCACCATCGCGCAGTTTACCGCACTGGCGGTGTTGTTGCCGGTCGTGGCCGGACAATCAGGCAATGCCGGGGCGCAGTCCCTGGCTGTCACCATGCGCGGACTGGCATTGCGGGAGATCAGTGTGCGTCATTGGCCCAAGGTGGTTCTCAAGGAAGTCAATGTTGGACTGCTCAATGGCGCCGCCATTGCGCTGACGACGGCAGCATGCGTATACATCTGGAGCCAGTCTGCCGGATTGGCGCTGGTGATCGCAATCGCCATGGTGATATCCATGATTGCGGCGGGTTTTTCTGGCGCGGTTATTCCCATTACGCTGCGCCGCTTCGGGCAGGACCCCGCGCAATCGTCATCGATTATATTAACCACCGTGACCGATGTGGTGGGATTCTTTTCGTTTCTCGGGACGGCGGCCGTATTGGCAACTATGTTATAAACGTTAAGAGTAAAATAATAAAACCAGGATCTAAAGAGGAAACCCTTATGTATGTCACGATTGTTCATGTCGCGGTGAAGCCGGACAATATAGAGGATTTCATGCAAGCATGCCGCGCCAACCATCTAGAGTCAGTCAAGGAACCAGGCAACCTGCGGTTCGATGTGTTGCAACTGGCGGATGATCCTTCCCGGTTTGTGCTATATGAAGCCTATAAAACCAAAGATGACGCCGCGGCGCACAAAGATACCGCGCACTACCAAAAATGGCGGGAAACGGTCGCCGATTGGATGGCGGATCCACGCCAGGGCATCACCTATAACGGCTTGTATCATGATGGTGAATAATGTTTGATTTTTCCATAGCGCGTTTGCCACGCATCGAATTCGGCGCCGGGACATTTAACAAGTTGCCGGAAAAAATCGCGGGATATGGCAGCAGTATTCTGATGGTCACCGGCGGCAAATCATTCCGCACCTCGGATAAGTGGCATCATTTCGTCGAACAACTCAATGATCGCGGCATCATCTGGGAACATTGCACAGTCGCCGAAGAACCTTCTCCCCAATTGATCGATGAAATTGTTAAAGCCTTTGCGGACTATTCTTTCGAAGTTGTAGTGGGTATTGGCGGGGGCAGCGCGCTGGATGCCGCCAAAGCCATTGCCGGTTTGTTGAAAGTGCAACGTTCGGTGATGGATTATCTGGAAGGTGTCGGGCCGGAACTCACTTACGAAGGGCCTGCGGTGCCGTTTATTGCGGTACCGACGACCGCTGGCACCGGCAGTGAAGCGACCAAAAACGCCGTATTGAGCGTTCAGGGTGAGCATGGATTTAAAAAATCGTTTCGCCACGAAAAACTGGTGGCGCAATATGCGGTGGTTGATCCGGATTTATTGAGCACCTGTCCTCCCAGCGTTATTGCGGCCAACGGCATGGATGCGCTGACGCAACTGATCGAATCCTATGTGTCATTAAATGCCAACGTATTCACTGATGCGCTGGCGATCAGTGGACTGCGGGCCGCAAGAGATGGATTGCTGCCATTGTTTCATCAATGCGGGCAAGCGCATGATGCACGGGAAAAAATGGCCTATGCGGCGTTAATTTCCGGTATAACCCTGGCGCAGGTGGGTTTGGGCTCAGTGCATGGATTGGCTTCGCCGTTGGGAGCGTTTTATCTCATTCCTCACGGTGTTGCGTGCGGAACACTGGTGGCCAGCGCAACGGAGATTAATATAAAGAGCATGCTGGCCCGTGATCCGCGAAACCGGGCGCTGGAAAAATATATGCGAGTAGCCGAGGTCTTGTGCGAAAAACGCATTCGTGACCGGCAGGAAGCCTGGGATCAACTGGTGGAACTGCTGCGGGACTGGACGCAGCAATTGCAGCTTCCATTATTGTCTTATTACGGATTAAACAATGACACGCTGGATAAGGTGGTCGCCAATTCACGGGGTAGCAGCATGAAAACCAATCCCATCGTTCTTACGGATCAGGAAATTAAAAACATTTTATTGGACCGGTTGTGACAGAGAGGTGTGTTGCGATGACATTGACGATCGAGCACTGGAATGTGGAAAACGACGGGGAAATATCCGAGATGGCGATGCGGGAGAAACTGGAACGCAAAGGTTATAGCGTGACACGTTATATTTACCCGCCGGGAACTTACTTCCCCGATCACGCGCATGAAGTGGATAAAATCGACGGCGTATTATCCGGACAATTTATGCTGCGTGTGGAAGGAGAGGCGGTGATACTGGAAGCGGGCGACACGCTGGAACTCCCGCATGGCACACTGCACAGCGCGGAGGTGGTGGGCCATGAGCCGGTGATAAGCCTGGATGCTGTCAGAGAATAGAATTACTGCTGAAAACGCGCTGTATGCATGGAACCATTACGATTACAGCACAGCCGGGTGAAACGCCGGCGTGACTTACTGCGAAGCAAGTACGAATACATTGCCGTCCGGGTCAGTAAATTGCGTGAACAATCCCCAAGGCTGTTTGTTCGGCGGTTCCTTGAAACGCACGCCTTTGACTTTAAGATCGAAATAGGTTTTTTCTACATCGTCTGATGTAAACACGATGTTGGTGAGTGAACCAAGCCGGGCATCGCCGGGTTTGACTTTTAGTAAAACCACCCGGGTTTGTCCTTGTGGCGGTTGCAATTCAATCCAGCGGGCGGTTTTGTCAAATGGCGCGTCCACGATTAACTTGAAACCAAGCTTTTCGGTGTAAAATGCCAGCGATTTATCCTGGTCCGTAACCACGATACTGACCAGTTTGACATGAGTGATCATCTTGACGCTCCGTCGGAAGAGTCATGGAGTAATGAGTGCTAAGTATAGAGGTAAAATGATTTGAAATGATAGCCGGGGAATCCATGCACCAGCCTGCATTGGTAATTTTAGGTCACCTGATTGCTGTCTCACATGCTTTTCAATGCCAAAGATCTTGTGGCATTAGAGCGTCGCTGATCCGCGCCGTTTGATGATAACTTGAGTACCAATTATAAACACACGCTACTTCTCAAACACATAACCTTTGGGAATGACCACGATGTTGTTGGCTGACAACGTAAAGCGCTGCCGGTCTTTTTCCAGGTTGTAACCTATTTCCTCACCATCGGGTACTTTCACATTCTTGTCGATAATGGTGTTCTTGATGCGCACGCCGTTTCCTACAACAACGCCTTCAAACAGCAATGAGCGTTCCACGATAGTTTCATTGTTGACGCGGACATTGTTAAACAGGATGGATTCCTGCGCGCTGCCGCCCGAAATCACCGAACCGCTGGATACTATGGAGTTGATAAAAATACCTTCGCTGCCGTAACTGCCCTGCGCCGTGCGCGCGGGGGGATGCTGACCGGAGTAGGTGCGTATCGGCCAGTCGTTCTGATACAGGTTCAGCGGCGGAACCGCTTCCAGCAGGTCCATATTGGCGTCATAGTAGGCGTCGAGTGTTCCCACATCCCGCCAGTATTTATCCGGCGAGACGCGGCCCTTTTCACCGCCAAAGCGGTAGCCGTAGACGCGTTGTGTCTCCATCATCCGGGGCAGAATATTTTTTCCGAAATCATGGTTCGAGGCGGCATCGCCATGATCGCGGGTTATTTCCTTAATCAGGTCTTCGGTTGAAAAAACATAAATACCCATGGATGCCAGGGCGAGGCCGGGACTATCGGCGCTGGGCTTTGGATGCGCCGGTTTTTCTTCAAATCCTGTTACTTTGCCGGTAGCATCCAGCGACATAACGCCAAACTGGTGCGCATCCATGATGGCAACTTCCATGCAGGCAATAGTGGCTGAAGCGCCGGATTGTTTGTGAAACTCAATCATGGGCGCGTAATCCATCCGGTAGATGTGATCACCGGATAGCACGATGACCCAGTCCGCTTCGCTGCGCTCGACGAGATAAAGATTCTGATAGATAGCATCCGCGGTGCCGGTGTACCAGTTTTCGCCAGTGCGCATCTGGGGAGGAATGGTTGTAATGTATTCGCCAAGCTCCGGATTGAAAATAGACCAGCCGTCGCGCAAATGTTTTTGCAGGGAATGGAATTTATACTGAGTCAATACCAGGATGCGGCGCAATCCGGAGTGCAAACAGTTCGTCAGAGTAAAATCGATAATGCGGTATTTACCGCCAAAAGGCACAGCGGGTTTGGCGCGCTGATTGGTAAGTGGTTGAAGCCGGGATCCCGCGCCGCCTGCTAAAACAATAGCCAGAGTTTTTGATAACATAGTGAAGTCACCGAGTTAAGATAGCCAAAAAGAGATGCAATGTTTTTACTCTCATTGCAATGTCCTTACCAGGGTAAAAATCAATAAATTAGAGGATTTATGCACCAAAACCAGCCTCTTGATGCGCTATTGTAATATAAAGCCATTGAGCGGTGCACTAATGAGGTGCGGGATTGTTCATTAACATAAATTAAAGTAACAAAGTAGAACTAAAGAATACCTAACTAACCATGCTGCACGATCATAGAACATATATTGTCTTAATCAGTTTTGATGTGCTGATTGATGGCGCCAATTCCCTGAAGGTTAAACGCAGCGTAGTCAACCGCATTAAAGACCGGGTACGCGCGCGTTTTAACGCGTCGGTGGCGGAAATTGGTTACCTGGACAAGTGGCAGCGCGCCGCATTGGGGATTGTGATGATCAGTAATGAAAAACAAAAATTACAAAAGGACGTTGATACGCTCCAGGCGATGCTGGCTGGCCTTACCGATATGTCAATCAACGATTTTTCGGTAGAGTGGTTGTAGTTCAGTGGTACTAAACGTTGGCGCTTTTTGTAGATGGTATTGAACTGACCCGAGGATTTAGCGGAAGAATCCTGTTTATTTGTCCGGCAGCATAATATTGGTTTGTTCGAAGGCGCGGGTTTTTTCGTCAATCAGGGTAAATTCATGGGAACCAATCTTGATGAGTTCTCCGTGTTTCCAGCGGTGCTTTTTAATTTTTTTACCATTAAGTAAGGTGCCATTGGTGCTGCGCTGGTCTTCGATCACGACGTCCATCAAGCCTGCCAGGTAGTCATTTGGAGTGACGATGATTTTTGCATGATTGCCGCTGACAGTGACGTCGTCAAGCAACTGAATATTACAGTCGGGGCGCCGCCCGACGGTTAATGTGCCCGCTTTGAGGGTGTATTCCTTATAGGGTTTACCTTCGCGTGTATGGATAATTTTAGCCATGGCTGATTCTTTGCTCACTTAACAATTTACAAAACTAACGATTCCCAAAACCGGCAATTACCAAAATTTCTATCTCTCAAAACAATTTCTCAAAACAATCAGAGATTACCCAGCAACCCTAGCATTATTATCGTCAAATGCGAGTCAAAATTAAGTGAACTGCTGCCGATAAATAACGCTTATTTTGGTTCACAACGGCGCAGGGCTTCGGCAAGCGCTTTCCCGTTGCTGAAGCGTAGTTTTGGAGATTTTTCCATCGCTTTGTTGATAATTCGAGAGAGACAGGTGGGCAACTCAGGCCGGATGCGGCGCACGCCCTTTGGTTTCTCGTTGGTTATTTTGTATGCGAGCGCGGCCATGGAATCCGCGTTAAACGGCAATTCCCCGGTAAACAACTGGTACAGGGTGACGCCGAGGGAAAAGATATCCGAACGGCCGTCGACTTTTTTACCCGCCAGTTGTTCCGGTGACATGTAGGAAGGACTGCCCAATACCGTGCCGGTGCGGGTTTTATTGGTATCGATCAGGCAGGCGACGCCAAAGTCGGTGACTTTAAGCGTGTCAGTTTCCCGTTTGTAAAGAATATTGCCCGGCTTGATGTCCCGGTGGACGACATTTTTCCTGTGTGCATAGTCCAGCGCATCCGCAACACTGATACCGATCTTGAACACTTCGTTCAGGGGCAACAGATTGTCAGGCGTGGTGAAAGTATCCAGGCTTGCGCCTTCGATATAATCCATGGCGATGTAGGCGAGGTCATGTTCTTCCCCCGCATCGTATATGGTGACGATATTCGGATGGTTCAAACGCCCCGCCGCTTCCGCTTCCACGAAGAAACGGGTGCGCACTTCTTCCAGATCGGCGGATTCAAACTCGTCAGTCAGCGGCAAGGTTTTAATCGCCACCGTGCGTCCGATCTTGGGATCCTTGCCCAGATACACCATGCCCATGGCGCCGCGGCCAAGCTCTTTTTCAATTTGATAGCGGCCCAGCACCGGACGTTCAACCTTGGAGTCGTTGACGACGAGGGTCGCGGTCAGATTCGAAGTGGCAGCTCCATTAAACGAAGTGGCATCCGGCACGGCCTGATGCCGTTCACGCCGCTCCTGGATATCGCGGTAATTCGGATCGATACCCGCGATGTAATCATAAACGGTAATCGCTTTACTGAACTGGCGGCGGCGTTCGTAATCCAGTGCGATGGTATACAACGGTTCCAGGATGGATGCGTTCAACGGGCATTTTTTCAGGTTCTGGAACGCCAGGTCGAGCTTACCCTGTGTGTGCAGATTTTCCGCGAGATCAAGGTAAGCAACCGCCACTTCGGTGCGTTGCGCCGCAAGTTTCTGCGCCAGGCGGTGATAAATCGTAATAAGCATATGACCAACGAGTACGAATACCGCGGGAATGGTCAGCGGCAGCCAGAGTGACTTGACCAGGATTGCCAGCAGGCTGGCGTTCAGCAACAGGAAAGCGAATAACAGACTGAGCAACTGACCCATGCGGCCGCGCAATATGCGGGGCAAAAATAACAGGTAAAGGGCGAAGAATATCACCAGGCCCCGTTGCAGTCCCAACGCCCAATAGGGAATATTGATCGAGGCGCCCGCCAACAATGAATCAGCGACATGAGCCGACCATCCGGCCGGTGTCAGTTGCATCTGACCCGGACCGGCGAATGGCGCAATATAGGTTGTCGAGGTAAAACCCAGAATAGTGGCTTTATTCCTTATGAGTTGTTTGTCGACCTTACCCTGTAAAAGATCGGCGACGGAAATAACGGGTATGCGGGAGGGTTCGCCTTCTTTATCAATAATGGGGCGGGGATAATATTTTAATCCGGCATCGGTATGATACATGGCGCTGCCAAAGCCGATGCCGCGCGCCTGTATGACAGTAATGGCGTCCTGACTGAGGCCAACCGTTTGCGCGGCAAGCAATAAGGCAAATGATGGCACATATTTATCACCCAGCCGGACAGCCAGGGATTCTGACAGCACGGTTTCGTCTTCACGCCCCAGCCGCGCCAATCCAACACCCGATGACGACAGGGCGAATGCCGATACCGGCGCCTGGCCGATGTGCCGTTTAACATAGGGTGTGGCAATCAAGGCATCGATCAATTTGTCCTTGAATTTCACCGGCGCGATAGTTTGCAACGGTTGCAGTATCATCGATAGATCATTGGAAATCGCGCCGATCAGGCCGGCCTGTTCACTCCAGTAGGGAATGGCCAATACGACTTTATCTGATTTGACCAGCGTGTCGGTGAAAATCGCGTCGGGATCAAGTTTATCAACCAGCGCGAGAACTTTCTCGCGCACTTCGGGTGACGCGTTTTCCAGTACACTTTGATAGGTTTCGGGCAGAGACAAAGACTGTGGTTGATCCAGCGGCACAATCATGCCGATGGCGCCCGCTTGATATTTTTCGAGTTGCTTGATAATCGTGGCCAGGCGTTGTCTTGGCCAGGGCCAGGGTCCGAATTTCTCAAGGGATGTATTGTCAATCGCGATAACCGCGCTGCGCGCTTCGGTTTCGATAGTGGGTAGCAAACGGACAAATCCGTCGTAAGAAAACTCTTCCAGCGATTGCAAGCCGGAAGTATATGTACCCGCCAAGACGAGAACAGTAAAAAATATGATCAATAGTTGACGGTTCAGCAACGGTATAGGTCCGAATCAATTCCTGAAATAAGAGTCGTTTTCCTGGATACTGCCCACCAGCGGACCAGTACAACACACTAGCTACAACAATCGGCAGGTTGTAACTCAAAATTTAATCGCATAACCGTGTTGTATTCCGCTGTTTTGCGGTAGCTTTCAGCTTTTGCGGCTATTGGCTTTTAAAAAGACACTTAATTAGAATACTGCAATGTATATGCCTGTTTTAGGATTAAATTTCAACAGGCTATCAGCGCAGTGATTGTATTGAAAAGTGAGGTAACTACCAATGTTTTTAAACATTATTACTTCAAAAAAACGGTCATCTGCTGTAATCAATTGAAGTAATTTTGGGGATTTGTGATGCAGTTACCAGAGGCAAATGAAATTGCGGGGGAGACGACGCCTGACGCCATCGTATTTGCAAGGCGTAGGATTGGCGCTAGATTAATTAAAGACTACAACTTAATAGGGGCGTGATTTTGCCGAAATCCATTAACCCCAGAGAATCCATACTGCTGTCGTAATTAGCAATCCATACATCATTGCGAGTGCTGGCCAGAAAATCAATCCGATACTGATGTTACTTTGTTGGGTTTCCATGATTGAGCCCCTTGTTACGCAATGCAATAGTTACTTAAGTTACTTATTGCAATACTGGTTTTTGTTAGTGTTATTTCATACCTGTTGTAACGACTCCAATACTCATGCTTATACGAAGTTAACAACTATATAAACTATATAAATTATATCAATTGGCTTCGTACCGGCAGACACAGTACATATTTGTAAAGATTCTTCCGCATCATTATGATGTTAATCCAATTTCCCATAAAAGTTGTTTCAAAATTGTAAATAGTTTAACGGATTTAAGCGAGTAAAGATTTATTCTTTCTGAGTGGCGGTATAGTAGTTGTACTTTTATTAACCGAAAAGGCGGGGTAATCACAGGAATCACAATGTACCTACAATACTCGGATAAAGACATTGTGCGATGAAACCTGCTGATGTTACTGGTTTATGTCAATAGATTAGAAACTCCTGAACGGAATCAAACCATTCCTGTTCGTGATGCTTGAGAAATTTATCCAGGTCATGGATGCTGGCGCCTGGATTGTCAACCCATTCACGTATTTTTGGCCCCCCATTGATCACATCAAAAGGCAGTCTGCCAGTTTCATATTCGTAAGCAAATTGACGCCAGAGTTTGTAATTAGGGTAGAGCAGTCGAATGGCTTTCAGAAATAACAAAGTGAGGCGGAACGGTTTGAAGGTGTTGGGATTGAAATGCATGGTGTCTGTATGCATCTGGAATCCCTGGCAGAGTTTGCCGGCATGTTTGTGAAAGACGGGTTCGAAATATAACGGCCGGACAAATGCGCCATGCAGCCACTGCGGCGCCAGCTCGGACATTTTATGCAGCGCCTGGTGGATATCGATATCGGGGGCGCCCATGATTTCCAATGGTATAGTTGTGCCGCGGCCTTCAGAAAGTTCTGTTCCTTCCAATATTACGGTTCCGGAATAACAACGCGCCATGTTCAGGCTGGATGCGTTGGGGCTGGGATTGACCCAGGCTAATTCTCCCACCGGCCATCCGTAGCCCGGCGCCGCGTTAGGATCGTAAGCGTCCATCGCGATGACCTGTAAATCCACGTCGATGTTATGATGCTTAACAAACCATTTTGCCATTTCGCCAACCGTAAGGCCGTGACGCATGGCAATGCATCCGGCGCCGACAAAACTTTGCCAACCGTCTTCCAGGATATTGCCTTCAATCGGCCGGCCGGCGGGATTGGGCCGGTCCAGCACCAGGAAACGTTTCCCTTTGGCGGCGCATGCTTCCAGCAGATAAAGCAGGGTAGTGATGTAGGTGTATATCCGGCAACCGAGATCCTGCACATCAAACAGTAATACGTCAAACGTTGCCATCATTTCGTCAGTTGGCCTGCGCACCTCTCCGTATAAACTGAAAACCGGGATATTATGCTTATGATCGACAAAGTTATCCGACTCGATCATATTGTCCTGTTTATCACCACGCATGCCATGCTGTGGTCCAAACGCTGCGCTGATCGTCAAATCGCTGCAGCCGGCGAGCGCATCCAGACTGTGAACCATGTGGCTGGTAAGAGAAGCAGGGTGACCGGTCAACGCAATTTTTGCGCCGTGCAGGGATTTTCTTAATATTTTGTTAGAGATGAGCCGTTCTACACCCAGTTGCATTGCGCATGATCCTTCATTACTTAATTAGCTTGTCTGTGTTAATGTAAATAGTAAAACAGTTTCGATTGTGGAAGTCCGGTTGTTCTCCCGCATGACTCAAGGCGTAGTAGTACAGGTTGCCCATTTTGTCTTGTATCACCGATGATATGCCAATATCCAGTCGGTGCCCGGCTAACGCATCAGGTAATGTCAATATAGTATTTAGATTAAATTCCCTGCCATTGTCAAACGCCGTATTTACATCAATTTCAGAAATCGCGGGTTCGTCGGTTTTGTTTTGCCGGTAATCAGTAAACCCGAATACGGCCCAATCATGAGAAGGAGACAAATTGTACTCCCAGTAGCCTGGTTGTCCGGCCGGCCCGGCAAATAATTCGAAACAGGTTGAATGCCACAATTGATCCTTGCGTGACGGGCGAAGTGATATGTCCGGAAAATTAATTACATTTATATCACCGGTCAGCCGGTACCAAATACTGATTTTATTGTTCCGCAGCAGTAGCGAGCCTGCCAGAGAAACAGGCAGGTTTTTCCTGTTACCGGCAGCGAAAGGTTGCAAGGCGAACGGGATGCGATTCATGTTGTAATACTGTCGGTGGTTATCTTTTTCGAATCATTGGTAAAATTATGTTATAAACACCAGCGCGGTAGATAAATATGTTAGATACGATCAGTCTAGCAGACATTGGCAATTTTGGGTGAGCATCACGGTACAAAGACGGCATCCGGAACTTGCCGCCAATCACACGTTCAATCACGTAGTTATTCTATCGCTCTATCAAAATAGATAACTAAAAGTGGGTAAACAGCCGAACCGTTTATGGTGATTCAAAAACAGATTGTTGTCACAACCCCGGGCCGGGGCACATTGGATATCACGCGTGAAGTCAACGCGTTTGTTAAGGAGTCAACGCTCCAAAGCGGGTTGTGTCATGTTTTCGTTCACCATACCAGCGCCTCATTGATATTGTGCGAGAATGCCGATCCCGTGGTGCGCCATGACCTGGAAACATTTATGCGAAAGCTGGTCCCGGATGGTGACCCGATGTTCCAGCATATTGATGAAGGACCTGACGATATGGCGGCGCATGTGCGCACCGTATTAACCCAGAGCGGGTTGACAATTCCGGTTACTCAAGGGCGCTGTGCGCTGGGTGCCTGGCAGGGTATTTATTTGTGGGAGCACCGCAAGAAAAATCATCAACGCCGTATTACACTGACCGTATATGGTGAATAGCCGGCTGTTACAGAAGGTTTTGAATTGCAGACCCAGAAACCGCAAACTTGTCAATTTTGAGATAGGTTCTAGTTCTACTTTGTTACATTAAATAGCCGTGCGGGATTGTTCATTAATATAAATTAAAGTAACAAAATAGAACTAGTTAATGTAGTAAAACTCCATATCGATCCCCGCAATACTGATAATATCATGCTCATGGAGTGTTACCGCTGATGGTCCGATTTCTTTTCCATTGAGGCGCGGGATCTCCGCTGTTTTGCGGCTGGCATCCTGTTTTATAGCAACGATGCTATAACCTTTCGCTCCCCGGTTAATCAGCGCCAGTTTTTTACCTTCAAAACCGATTGTGCTGAATGGTTTGCGCATTTCAATGCCCACGCTTGACACCGGGTCATGTAGTTTGCGCAAAGCGCCGAGTGGTTGTCCACGCATGTTGATGGCCCGTTCGTTCATTTCCCACTCCGGCAACACTACTTGAGTGTCGTCAAGTTCAGCCTTGATGAACATGGTGGGTTCGTAGGTTTCCTTGTCATCGTTAAAGAAAGTAAACAGGTAATGGCCGATTTGTATGACATTGCCATGTTGCAAAGCAAACTTAGAAACGTAATTGCCATTAACCAGGGTGCCGTTGGTGCTGTTGAGGTCTTCGATGTAGACATGGTCACCTACCTTGCTGATGAGCGCGTGACGGCCGCTCACGGTAAGATCATTAAGCTGAATATCATTTTCATGTTTGCGGCCAATACTCATGAAATCGCGCTCAATGTTATATTCGCGGAGTATTTCACCATCAAGTGCAAGAATAAGTTTATTAGACATAAATTCTTACCTGTGCCTGCTTAAATATTTGATATTCAATAGTGGTTTTATCGGATCAATAAGGGACCGGCGCTTACGCGGATAGTATATAGTAACGGGATTACCGGTTAGTTAGTGAATTGGTTTTTCGTAAGCGAAGCTTCGGCGGAATATTCCACTGGTTCCCGATATTGTTCAAAAGCCGCTTTGTTTTTTGCTACGCGGTACGCTTCATTCCCAGTGATTAGTTTTTCATCCAAATACCGCCGCAATATGGTATCCATCGCCTGCATTCCCTGTAATGCGCCACCTTGTATTACGTTTTCCAGTTGTTCGGTTTTGCCTTCACGCATGATATTGGCGGTTGCAGAATTATTAATCAATACTTCAACCGCGGCGATACGGTCTTTGTTATCGGCTGTTCTTAACAGCTGCTGCGAGATTATCCCACATAATGAGGTGGATAACATAGTCCGGATATAGGGTTCGTCCACCGGGGGAAACACATTGATGATGCGGTTGACCGCGGCGGCTGCACCATTAGTATGCAAGGTGCCTAGCACAAGTATACCCATTTCAGCAGCCGTAACGGCCAGGCTGATTGTTTCCAGATCACGCATTTCCCCTACCAGGATCACGTCAGGATCTTCCCGTAACGCGGAGTGTAAGGCTTCACCGAATGACTGAGTATGCAGGCCGATTTCGCGCTGGCTAACCAGACATTGGTTATTGACGTGAACATATTCAATAGGGTCTTCTATGGTTATTATGTGACCACGACGTTCGCTATTGATCAGATTGATCATGCTGGCCAGCGTGGTTGTTTTTCCCGAGCCGGTTGGGCCGGTGACTAAGATCAAGCCGCGCCGCTGGCGCGTCAGGCTTTTTATCACCTGGGGAAGTTTTAATTCTTCCAGCGTCGGGACGCGGGTGGGAATAGTGCGGAACACGGCGCCAACGCCATCAAGGTGATGAAATGCGTTGACCCGGAAACGGGATTTTTCAGAAATTTCGTAAGCAAAATCGACGCCGCCATGTTCTTCAAATGCGGAGCGTATGTGTTGCGGCATGATTTCGACTAGAAAATTCAAAGTCTCATTTTCAGTCAGGTCGCGGTATTT
Organism: Gammaproteobacteria bacterium; assembly: GCA_022627515.1. GTDB lineage: Bacteria > Pseudomonadota > Gammaproteobacteria > SZUA-152 > SZUA-152 > JAKEGK01. The sequence goes on along the minus strand of JAKEGK010000126.1, from coordinate 14,268 downwards.
GACGGGGTGAATTTCGCCAAGCAGACGGACGCGTGGCGCGTTGCCGGATATCAGATGCAGGTCTGATCCGCCTTGCTTGAGTAATAATTCCAGGAATGCGTCTACCCTTGGCATAAAATTTCCTTAACTTATCGCCAGATTGACTTGTGGCAACAAATCGGGGTTCGTGACAAAGCGCTGGAATTGCTGCTTGTCGGTTGCATGAATATAGGCATCATCCGGGTCAATTTGCTTTTTATTCAATGCTTCCATCAGCGCCTGATCCATCAATTGCATACCGTGTCCTTTACCGGTTTGAATCATGGACGGGATCTGGAATACCTTCGACGATAATATCAGATTTGCAATGGCAGGCGTATTTATAAAAATTTCCACGATGGCTTTACGGGAACGGCCATCCGCTGTACGCACCAGTTTCTGGCTGATGACGCCCCGTAAATGTTGAGCAAGAAACGCTGCGGCCTGTGTTTTGGCTTCGGTGGGCATGGCATCAATAATACGGTCAATGGTTTTTGCCGCGGAAGTAGTGTGAAGCGTGCCCAGTACGAGGTGTCCTGTCTCGGCGGCGGTCATCGCCATCATGATCGTTTCGGGATCCCGTAACTCACCCACCAGAATGACATCCGGATCTTCCCGCAAGGCGGCGCGCAGCCCCGCCTTGTAGCTTTTAACGTGAGTACCAATTTCACGCTGGACCACCAGCGAGCGTTTGCTTTTATGTATATACTCGATGGGATCTTCCAGCGTAATAATATTCAAACGTTGCGTGGTGTTAAGCACATTAACCATTGATGCCAGGGTCGTGGTTTTCCCAGTTCCCGTGGAACCGGTTACCAATAACATTCCTTGCTGGTATGAAAGTAATTTGTTAACTGCTGGCGGTAAATTTAAATCTTCCAGCCTCGGGATTTCCGGTGGAATAACTCTAAACGTGCCGCCCAAACCACCCATTTTCCGGAAAACGCTTACCCTGAAACGGCCTGCCTCCGGACTGGTATATGAAAAATCAATGCTGGAGTTTTTTTGCAGCGCGGATTTTTGTTCAGGAGACAGTATTTCGCCAATCAGGGTTTCCAGCTCGGATTGGCTTAGATCACGGTATTTTACCGGTGATAGCTCGCCGTTATGCCGAAGCAAAGGTGGAGTGTTTACCGCGATATGAATGTCCGAGCATCCCTGGTCGCGGCCTAGTGAGAGAAAACTGTCAATTCGCGGCATTATTGCAACTCCCTGGCAATCGATTGCAATTGTTCTCGCAACTCTTTAAAACTGCTAAATCGCTGGAGGGGGTCCGCCGCCATTGCTTTTAGAATGACGGATTCCAGTGAAACAGGAATATCAGGATTAAGTTCCCGTGGTGACTTCGGCTTACCTTCCACATGCTGGTACATAACGGCTAGAGTGCCATCTCCTTTGTACGGTGCTGTGCCAGTAAACATTTCATACATTATTACGCCCAGTGAATAGATATCGGTTTTTGCATCGATGGTCTTGCTCTGGATCTGTTCTGGCGCCATGTAGGTTGGAGTACCCAGCAGAATTCCGGTCTTTGTCAGGCGGGAATCCAGGCAGCTTGCGGCGGCAGCCAGGCCAAAATCGACAATTTTAACCAGATCACGTTCGTTGATGAGAATATTGCTGGGTTTCAAATCGCGATGGACGACGTCGACCTGTTCCGCCGCGCTCATGCCGTTGCATATTTCATCCAGCAGCTTTAATGACCGCTTGATTGATAGTTTCCGGCCGTTCTTTATTTCTTCAGCCAGGGAGTGGCTGGGAAAATATTCCATGGATATCGCATAGGTGTTTTTATGGCTTACCAGGTCATAGATGCGGATCACATTCTCATGAGTGATTTTTCGCGAGTAACGTAACTCCTGGGTAAAACGTTTAATCATTTCGCTGTCCGCGGCAAAGTGCGGATTGAGAAACTTCAGGATGAACTCATCTCTGACCACCGTATCTTCCACCAGCACCACAACGCCGAACGCGCCTTTGCCCACATGCCGTATTATGCGGTAACGATTGGCAAACATGTCGCCGGTTTTCAGTTTAGTGGCTTCAATTATATTGCCCCGGTTTAACTCGCTGAAATCCAGATGCAATGACATGCTTTCATTGATTTCGCCGGTACCGCTGGAAGTTGCTGGACGCGCCACTGCTTTGCCCGATGTTTTATTGCCAAATCTGGCGATAAGGGTTCGCATCGTTTGCTGCGCCGCATTAGAAAGCTCGGTGCTTTCATTATTGATCAATGTTGTAATTGCCTGCTGTACATCAGCTGCGTGATTTTCATCGGTCAATTTTTCTAAGGCTTGTAAAGTATTCTGGTGTTTATCGGATGATTCATGTTTCAAATGTTCGATGAGTGGTCTAACCGCGCGCGCGTCGCCAAGTGTAACCAATGCTTTAAGTACGACTTCATTGGCCTCGGGATTGGTGTTTAACATGTCAATAAGCGGTCCAACCGCTTTGGGATTGCCTAATGATGACAATGCGTCGGCGGCTCTTTCCCGAACCCACCAGTCCTCATCCTTTAAAGCTTCTGTCAATTTTTCAAACGCACGGGGGTCGTTACTGGTATTGAGTATTTCCACTGCCGTGCGGCGCAAAAATTCATCTTTATCTTTGATCAATAGCAGGACAGCATCAATAACCTTTGGACCGCCGATTGTGCCGAGCGCATCGGCGGCGCGGACTTTTACCCACCAATCTGCATCGCGCAATGCGTTCAGCAGATCCTTGATGGCGCGTTGATCCCCGACTTCATTTAATACTTCAACCGCCGCCCGGCGGACGTATTCGGATTCGTCCTGGAGTATTTCAATGAGATATTTAACAGTGTTTTCATCCCGGATTTTGATGAGCGAGTCAATGGCTGTGGATTGAATCATGAGGTCCGGGTCGCGGAGTAACTGGCATATCGGATGTACTGATTCTGGAGCCCTGAGCAAGGCAAGACCTTTTAACGCGGATTGCCGGACACTTTTGTTCGGATCTTTTAACAATTCAATCAGCGTACTTACAGATGAGGGTGTGTTGAATCGGGACAATAACGATGCAATGTGCGTGCGGACCAGCGGCTCATTGCTTCTGGATTTCTGGATGAGGCTATCAATCGATTGCTCATTAACGACTTTATCAAGAATACGGTACAGAATCGGGCGGGTGTTGCTGCTCACTTTATCGAGGAGCGCCAGAATTGAACTCGCGTTCAAGTCATCATGATGTTCAAGCAGAATCTCACCCAGGGCTTTTTTTGAAATATTCAGATTGGTGAATTCATCCAGCAGCCTGGCGCTATCATATTCCCGGGATTTTGCGAGTACCCTGGTAATGCTGGCTACGATTTTTGTTTCGTCACTGCCCAGCGCTTCCATATAGATGGGCAGAGTGGTGTTATTCAGAAAACTGATCAGCAGGTTTTCGATAACCAGAGTATTTTGAGTGGAAGCCAGGCTGTCGATGAGTTTTGGTATTGCTGGCGCGCCAATTTTTTTGAGTTTCAGCAGCGCGCGTTTCCCTTCAGGTGTGCTGACCTGATTGGATAATAAAGTGGCTATTGCTTTGTTGGTCTGTAACCCCGCCAAAAAACTCATATTAACACCGATGTTTTTATGCTGGCGCCATTCGATAAACGAGCAACACCATTTTTTATGTATTCTATTGATCGTTGTCGATTAATTCGTCGACAAACACATGAATGATATAGTTTTTATTTATTAGCACAGTATTGTTATCAACGTGCAATTTTATAAATTGGTCGTCCTGTTTGTTTAAATAATCCAGGAGTCTCGCCCGGTTGGGATGCAGTGGCTCGTGAATAGTGCCGCTAAAGCAAGAACCATCCATTAAAGCCAGCTGGCACGACAAAGGTTTGATTGCCGTGGCAACATCATAATCTCTCCCTTCGTATTCAACGCGAATTACTGATTTACGATTATAAAACCGTAACTGTTCAGGGTTCTCGCGCTGAAACACGATAAAAGGTTCCGGGTGATTAAGTGCTTCAAGCGGTGTTTCCAGTCCAGCATGATGAACACTTTGCTTCCTTAAAAAAATGGAGCCAACCACCCGGCCTTCAGGGTGTACCCAGAAGGTGACTGCCCGCGGCACCTTTGGAACTTTCAACAACTCAGATTCCATGCAAAAACCTTTTTAATTTGTATAACGCTTTTTCTGGAAAAAGGTTAATGGGTCAGGTTAACTCAGGCGTTAAATTAACAATAATCTTCAAATCACCGAGTCAATTTCAATATCACACCGCCGATAACTGATTAATTGATGATCAGTTTAAAGCCAATGCTTGCAAAACTGAAATACCGAATCGCTATTTCTGCATGTTTCAAAAACTGAAAGGAGTATACCACGCGTAATTCGCAAGCAATTTAGATAAACATTAAAAAGGGAATAGTTCACATTTTATAAAAACTCAACGCGAAGCGAGGGAAGACTTCAAGACCCTGCCGCGCTATTAACTTAACATCGATTATAACGAATTGTTAACTGAGGTAGGTTATTACTGAACCACGCTGCACTAAACAATTCGTGCGATAAACCACATTTAATCTGATATATGTCATTTTAAGATGCGTTAACGATTTATCTTTAAATATCTATGACATAACGTGCGTGAATCTGGAAAAAATCCGTTCACGGCTCATTAGTAGAATTTAGGCAGAGATAATATTAAGCTATGTGCGGTTTCTGGGAATGGAATTCTAGCACAGGGAATAGAAGGGGGAGGCAGGAGGTGCATGCGTGATCACTTCCGTTCATTAGGCAATATTATTATCTTTAGCGGTGGGTTAGCGTGCTGTGCAATGGCTGGCGCTGACGGGTTCGGAGAGAGTATAGCCTCAGCTATATCGGCGTATGAAAGCAGCGACTATCGAACCGCACGGCGTGAATTCGAGAGGATGGCCAAGCAAGGCCAGGCGGAAGCGCAGCGATTTTTGGGACAAATGTATGACAAGGGTCTGGGAGTTCCGCAAGACTACGGCGAAGCTGTCTCATGGTATCGAAAAGCTGCCGAACAGAAAGATTCAGCCGCGCAATATCTCCTCGGTCTGAAGTACGCCAATGGTCATGGCGTCCCGGAAAATCACACGCAGGCTTACATATGGTTCGCGATAGCTTTTAACAACGGATATGAACCGGCCGCCGATCCACTGCGGGTGTTAAACAAAACATTAAGCACCCACGAGCGGCAGCAAGCTCTGCAGGTGGTGGTGCAGAAGATGGAACACTATGGCAAACAGACTGTGGCAACTGATATCAATGGGCGATTGAAATGAATTCCGGTAACGGACTCGTACGGATCCTGAGAATTTTTATGCCGTCTGTTCTCCCAGTGTGAATTGTTCCAGCGTGTCGGTGCGCAGATTGCCGTAACCTGTGCGGCGGTCGGTAACTTTACGCCTTTCTTCAGTCACAAGCTGACCGTGACCATCCACAAAAGGAAATCCCAGATCTGTTTCATATATCCGCCGTTCGTTTCCGGACCGCCGGTCTGATATATTCATGTGCGGCTGGTTTTTCATATCAATTGCATCCCTTGGGTAACTGTTTGAATAAAGAAATTATTTATACCGCAACCCGGCTTTTCACCACATTTCGAAGGCAGTCTATTGTACGCAAATCGTTGAAGGGGTCAAAATACAAATCTTGATTTGCACATCTCCAGCCACGATATTTCAATCCCATCAATCTGCACGGCTGCAATGTCCGGAATACCAGACTATTAAATTTCCCGCTTTACTGCACAAAAGTCGCCAGTGACGTTCAAGATTCCGGCGAATTTGCCGACATATCAATCAAATATACAAGGTTTTCCGATAGTTGTAATAATGATATTAATAAAAAGTCATAAAACGCTGTGCAGATAAATAACCGGCAAACTTACTCAGCAAACGTTCTCAAAGTAATAACAACGACTGACAAACCTAGAAGTAATCCATTCCCCGATGCGTGTTGGTTTCTTTCTCGAAAATGTTGGCAGGCAAACACGCAAACTGTGGCCCCGGAAAATCGTCCATAAAGTTGCTCTAACCAACATTGTCATTCTGTTAATAACGATCGGAGGGCTGTCGTGGTACAGCCTGATTGAAAGGTCCGCTTATCAGGCTGCATCCACGGTCAATCAATATAAGGAATATGCTGCGCAAATCGCGGGTGTAAGCCGGAATTTCATTGCATCAGGCCGTGTGGAAGAGCTCGAGGAAGTTGTCAGTTCATTCATGATGGTGGATGGAACTTATGATATCTATATTAAAGATGTCGCTTTTAACACCCTTATTGCGTTACGCAATAGCAAAGATAAGCGTGTAACCGTTTTTCAGGAAGAACAAAAACGAATCGCCCCTGTTGCGTCCGGCCAATACACGGCAGTGCATGACGGGATTCTGGAAGTCTGGCAGCAAATCGCACCGGCAAATCCGTTGGGATGGATTTATATCAGCCGGAGGATGGATCCGTTTGGCGGCCTGACAATGGAATTTTTGAAAATATCAATAACCGCGCTGCTGTTATCCATCGCGGTCTGTTTGTTGATAGTGCAACGGATATTGCGTGAACCTATGCAGTCGCTGCGCAGGGCAACGGAATTTTCCGAATGGCTGGATATGGCGCAAGGCAATCATTTACAACTACAAACCGGTTCCAGGGAAGTGGAACGACTGATACATACGCTGAACAGAACCTCGGAAAAGTTGTTTCAAAACGGTTTGTCACAGAAACGCAGGCACTTGCTGGTAGATACAATCAGGGACATTCAAACGCGTTACATCGAAAAGAAAAATATAAAGGAATTGAACGAACGAATCCTAAAACAAATGGTGCATTTATCGGAAAGCGAATACGGTTTTTTTGGAGATGTTAAACAAGGATTCCGTGGCAAGCCTTTTATTAAAATTCATACGTTTTCCAAATTAGGCCAGAACGTTTCCATACAGAGGTTTGTAGAAAAATATTCGCCGCCCAATATGGAGTTTCACAACAGCCACAATCTCTTTGGCGCGGTATTGCAAACAAAAAAACCCACGATTGCCAATGATCCATCGCGTGACCCGCGCAGTGGTGGATTGCCGCCAGGACATCCTCCGCTGCATTCCTTCCTCGCATTACCGGTGCTATACGATGACAGGATTGTTTCGGTAATAGGTATCGCTAACCGGCGCGGTGGTTACGATCAATCGCTGGTCGACTATTTGCAACCGCTGCTGAATACTATTGGACACGTGGTGGTTGCAGGCCGGCTTGATAATCAAAAGAATCGCACAATTCAGGATCTGGAACAAAAGGAAGTATTGCTTAGAAGAATTCTGGCAACTGTATCTGATAGTATTGTTACAATAAATGCGGGAGGATTTATTGAAACCGTTAACCCGGCCACGGAGAAAATGTTTGGCTACCTGCGTGAAGAAATGATAAATCAGCATATCAATCGCTTGATACCGGAATTGTTTCACCAGGAATTCCGGGAGCAATATGCGGCGAGTGACGCATCGAAATATCATGAAAGCGAGGGCCGGCGGAAGGATGGCAGCTGCTTCGCTGTCGAATTCACGGTAAGTGAATTCAAGATTGGCGATGCGGAGATGTTCACCGTCACTATCATTGATTTATCGCATTTGCAGAACCTTGGTTCCATCTTTACACAGGCCGACCAGGCGCTGGTTAATATGCAGCGTATGGTACACGCCGGAACATGGGAACTGGATTTAAAAACCAAGCAGATTGCGGCATCGAATGAAACGTATCATATCTTTGCGATAGAGAAACGCGGTTTTAAGTTACAATACTTCGTTAATGCCATTTGCGTGGAAGATCAGCCACTATTGGTTTTGGCTATTGAACGTTGCATACTGGATAACGAACCCTTCATCATTGATGTAAGAGTGCCGGTCACGAATAGCACGCCTAAATTTGTGCAGATCCAGGGGAATCCGCAACTTGATGGCGAACTGGCCGTGACAAGAATTATCGGCGTAGTTCAGGATGTAACTGATTCACGGCAGCAGATCAAAATGAAGGATGAATTTATTACATCGGTAAGTGAAGAGATACGGTCGCCATTGACCTCGATACGGGGTTCTATTGGCATGTTATCTGGTGAGGTGTCCAAATACATCAGCGAAAAAGAAAAATTTTTACTGGATACCGCCTATCAAAATACCGACAGGTTGTTGCTGTTTATCAATGATATTCTCGACATAGAAAATATTGCCACAGGAAAAACCGCCTTTAACCTGGAGTTTTTGGAATTTAAAAAACTGCTCGATACGTTATTAATGGCGAATAGTGAAGTTGCGAAGGAATATCGCGTAAACATTACCGCGGTAGTTAAAAACAAGGATATTGTGTTAATCGCCGACAAGCAAAGATTGGTACAGTTGTTCAGTATTTTAATATCCAACGCCGCCAGGCATTCTCCCCTGGGCGCCAGTGTGGAAATTACCGCCGGGATAGTTGATGGCGCGTTGCAGGTGGTGATTAAAGACTATGGTGAAGGCATACCAATTGAGCTGCATGAGAACCTGTTTAATCTATATGCGCGGACAAGGTATTTTCATGCCGAGCACCCGGAAAGCACGGGATTGGGGCTTTGCATCGCGAAGTCCATTATCGACCGCCATGCAGGAAGTATCAGTTTTGAGTCACATCCTGGAAAAGGGACGGTACTATATGTTCGATTGCCAGTGCCGCAGCAGAATGTGGCTGTGTTAAGCCGTTAGCGGGAATATGCGAAAATAACAGGTTTTCTATATCAATCCGCAGAAAGGTTGAACTGTAACGACAGTTCCCGGTTCGACGTTTTCACATTCCATTGGTAGAATAATAAAGCAGTTAGCTTTGCTCATGGAGCTGAGCAAGTGTGATCCTTGACCGCCAACCGATTTAACTGTCCACTCACCAGCTCTGTTTTTTTCCATGACGCCGCGTTGAAATTCCACACGCCCCGCCGTTTTTCGCAGCGGAGTAACACAGGGCAGTTGAAGTGTCATGAATTCTGTGGCGCTTTCTCCCTGCAATTTGCGCAAGGCCGGCAAGACGAATTGATAAAACGTTACCATGGTGGAAACCGGATTGCCGGGTAATCCGAAAATCAGGCAATGGTCAATTTTGCCGAAAGCCAGCGGGCGGCCCGGTTTCATGGCAATTTTCCAGAAATTGATACGGCCAAGTTTTTCCATGGTTTCCCTGACATAATCGGCGTCTCCAACTGACACACCGCCGCTGGTAATAACCACATCCGCTTGCCTTGCCGCGGTGTTAAAAGTTTCTTCGATGTCCCGACGGTTATCCTTGACTGCTCCAAGGTCAATAATGTTTGCGCCGAAACGTTGCAGCATGGCGGTCAATGCATAACGGTTGCTATCGTAAATCTGTCCGTCTTTCAACGGTGTGCCCAGCGCAACGAGTTCATCGCCGGTCGAGAAAAATGCCACGCGCGCCATTCTTACGACATTCACCGTGGTGACGCCCAGTGATGCAAGCAAACCCACATCCGCAGCGGTCAAACGCCGGCCTTTTGTCAATACCATTTGTCCTTGCGCGATATCTTCACCCGTATGCCGGACATTCTGACCGGCGCGGTGTCGGTTGCCAATCGTAATGTGCGTTCCTGTAATTGTGACATGTTCCTGCATGATGACAGTATCAGCGCCATCCGGCATTTTCGCGCCCGTCAAAATGCGGGCGCATTCACCGGCATTGATACGCTGTGCAATGGGTTTGCCCGCCATCACGGTACCGGCGAGTTTGAGTTGTTTTTCGCCAGAGAGTGGTATGTCCGAACTACGAACAGCATAGCCATCCATCGCGGAATTGGTATAGGGCGGTACATTGATGAATGAATGAACCGGTTCTGCCAGCACGCGATTCAAGGCATCTTTAATCGATACTGCTTCATGCTCGGCGATAGGCGTTACCGCGGACTGGATGCGTTTTATAGCGTCATCGATAGAGAGTGACTGAGGATCATAGTCGTCCATGCAGCTGGATGTTTGGGAGGATTTTTCCTGGTCCATAGTTGTTACCTTGAATGCGTGCCGATAATGTTTGCAACAATAAAGTCTGCGATTTGCACGGGATCGTTGATATTGAGCAATGTGATATGTTCAGGTGTATCTAATGTTTTGTCCGAGGCGATGGCGATGATGTTGTTATCTGCCGGGTACATAAAATCAGATTTGACTGCGCTGCGGTGCAGTTCGATCTTGGGAAAAGCTTCCGCTTTGAAGCCTTCGACCAGGATGATATCGGTGGCTGTCAGGTCAAGGCGGTTGATGAGATCCTGCAACGAAGGATCATGAGTATCGTCAGTATTTTCCACCATTAACGCCCAGCGTTTGCGCGAAGCGACAAGCATCTGATCCGCGCCGGCCTTGCGCAGTTCATAGCTGTCTTTGCCGGGCTGATCGATATCAAACTGGTGATGGGCGTGTTTCACCATGGCGATTCGATAACCGCGTTGTTTCAACAGGGGGATGATAGCGGTTAACAAAGTGGTTTTGCCCGTGCCGCTAAAAGCGGCAAATCCCACGATTGGAACATTGGACTTCAGGGTGGTCATGCGTGATACGTATTAATTCCCGGTTTCACTGAAAGTCCCGATTATAGTGCGATAACGGCAAGACTGCATTGCCGGATGCAAAGGTCAGATTATCGCCGTTTGGGGCACTGTAATTATGGAGCAGCGATTTACTGATCGGGTAACCGAATTGAAGGAAATTTTGCAATAGAACAGTCCGAATATTTCAGCGCCGCCAAACAAAAACGCCCTGCGACACAACTTGCAGGGCATTTTTGAATGTTGCTAAATACTACGGTAATTGATCAGGCGCTGCGAATAATATGGGGATCGTTTTTCCATTCGCCCATATATTTTACTTCGTAACCATGATTGGATTTTAAAATCTTGTAGGGTCCGCCAAAGCGGTGTTCCCATACTTCTTTAATATCTTTGGCGGTTTCCATGGATTCACTCCAAACGGAGTAAGGGCGGGTTTCACTGCTAATCAGTTTATCCGTCATCCCGTAACATCCACTGGGATTCAGCACCTGCTGGCTGGGCTCAGGCGGCATTTGTGTCCAGTGGGTAGGCCGGTTGCTGTTTACGGTCTCATGGGAAAACCAAATGTTGTTATCGCACCATGCCCGATAGCAACCGTCATCGGGCGAATATGCCAGAACATCGTCGGACGATTCCGGTAACCGGTCATCAACACTGATCCAGTTCATGCTATTGCTCCGTAATTCATTGATTAGCCAAGACAAGATTCAGAAACACGAATTGCCAAAACTTACAAAGATGGTTTACTGAATATACCCAACAGGAATACGTAATAGGAATACCATAATACTGTCAGCGATTTCCAGTGGTTTACGGAAAATTTTTTAATAGTCGCGATCGAGATTAATCAGGATCGCGGCACTTGGCATTGGCAATCAAGTAATCGCAGGCCGGATTTTTTTTATCGACATAATTTCTATAAAGTATGTTAGAAAGAGATAGTAACTTATTGTAATCGCAACATTATCGGCATAATAAATTAATATAGCAACCGTAATGCTATCCGCCAATTACTTGATGACAAGTGCAGGAGGTTATTGCTGCTGACCAAAGCGCTAGTTAAAACGTGTTACTGTTAAGTCAGGATAATTGGTGTTTTGGATGACGGATTTCTGATCCAAAAAAATGTCAGTTGCCGGGCTATCCCTAGTCGATTTCAATCAATATTTCATCCGGATTAACGGAGTCGCCTTTACTTACATAGATTTTGTTGACGGCGCCATCGATGGGTGCCGGAATTTCGGTTTCCATTTTCATGGCTTCGGTCACCAGGATCGGATCGCCTGCCATGACGTTATCACCTTCTTTGACTAAAACTTCAACAATAGAACCGGGCATGGTGGTGGTTACATGGCCAGGCTTGGTGGCTTTGGGGCGTTTACTGCCCCGCGAGGTTCGGGATAATTCAGACGCTGCCGTGGCGGCATCACTCACGCTGACCATCTCATCCAGGGTTTCCACCATAATTTCTTCGGGCTGGCCATCAACGTTGATATAAAAAGCGCGTTTTTCCTGATGCTTATGCCCCGTGCCATTGACCTTGATGTGGTAGGTTTCACCGTGCAATACCACATTGAATTCGGTGGCGGCAACACAGTACTGGGCTTCCTGTCCTGCGTGGGGCGGCAGCAGCGGTTCCGGAACCAGGGTGCCGTCCTTGCGTTGTTGCAGAAAATCCTTGCCGATTTCCGGGAACATGGCGTAGATCAGCACATCTTCATCGGATTGCGCCAGCGCCTGAATTTCCTCCCGCAGTTTATCCATTTCCGGCGGCATCAAATCCGCGGGACGGCAATCGATCACGTCCGCATTGCCAATGGCTTGCTGGCGCAAGGCTTTGTTAACCTTGCCGGGCGGTTTGCCATAGCGGCCCTGCAGATACATTTTGACCTCGTTGGTAATGGTTTTGTAACGCTCATCGGTGATGACATTAAACACCGCCTGGGTTCCCACGATCTGGGAAGTCGGAGTCACCAGGGGCGGGTAGCCCAGATCCTGGCGCACCCGGGGAATTTCCGCCAGCACCTCGTTCATGCGATTGAGCGCGCCTTGTTCGCGCAGCTGATTGGATAAGTTGGAAATCATGCCGCCGGGCACCTGGTTGACCTGCACGCGCGTATCGATACCGGTAAATTCGCTTTCAAACTGATGGTATTTGCGGCGCACCTCGTGAAAATAAAAACCGATTTCCTGCAGGGCCACTAAGTCGAGCCCCGTATCGTATTCGGTATGTTTCAGCGCGGCGACCATGCTTTCCGTGGGCGGATGGCTGGTGCCGCCGGATAATGTTGAGATCGCGGTATCGATATGGCGGCAACCATTTTCGATGGCTTTGTACTGGCACATGGCGGCGAGGCCGGCGGTGGCATGGGAATGCAGGTGGACCGGTACTTTCAATTCGCTGACCAGGGCGGCAACCAGATCGCCGGTGACTTTGGGAGTTAATAATCCGGCCATGTCCTTGATCGCGATGCTGTCCGCGCCCATTTTTTCCAGTTCCCTGGCCAGACTAACAAACTGTTCCTGAGTGTGCACCGGGCTGGTGGTGTAACAGATAGCGGCCTGGGCGTGTTTGTTTTGTGCTTTCACCGCTTCAATGGACACGCGGATATTCCGGATATCATTTAATGCGTCAAAAATGCGAAATACATCGATGCCGTTAAGCGCGGCGTGTTTAACGAACTCCCGCACTACATCATCCGCATAGTGCCGGTAACCGAGCAGATTCTGGCCTCGTAATAGCATTTGTAAGCGAGTATTGGGCAGGGCCTTTCGCAATTGGCGTAAGCGTTCCCAAGGGTCTTCCCGGAGAAAACGCAGGCAGGCATCAAAGGTGGCGCCGCCCCAGACTTCCAAGGACCAGAAACCAATCGAATCCATTTTTTCACAAATGGGCAGCATATCTTCGGTGCGCATTCGGGTCGCCAGTAAGGACTGGTGAGCATCACGAAACACGGTATCGGTAATCCATACCTGGGATCCGTTCTTTTTGGTTTTACTGGTCTTGCTGTTTTTAGGGGTTTTGCTGGTTTTGTTCGATTTGGCCATAGCGCTATCGGTTATCAGTAAGGGATTATCGGGTGTATTAATTGCCCATGTGCGCCGCGATGGCGGCGCCGATCGCCGCTGCCACGTGAATGGAAGCCGGGCGGATCGAATATTGGGTAAGTTCCGGATGCGCTTCAACAAATCCGGTGTTGAAATTACCGGAGCGAAACTCCTCCGATTTTAAAATTTCCAGATAGTAGGGGATGGTGGTTTTAACGCCGAATACGCCAATATCCAGCAAAGCGCGCCGTGAACGGCGCAACAGACTTTCCCAGTCAAGCGCCCACACTGTCAATTTAGCACACATGGAATCGTAAAACGGCGGTATTTCATAACCTGTGTAAATGGCGGCGTCAGTGCGCACACCCGGCCCGCCGGGCGCGAAGTAGCGGGTTACACGCCCGAAACTGGGCAGAAAATCGTTTTTGGGATCTTCCGCGTTGATGCGAAATTGCATGGCGAAGCCGCGGCGCTGAATATTTTCCTGGCGGAAGCTTAAGGGCAGTCCGGCGGCAATGCGAATTTGTTCCTGAACGATATCGATACCGGTTATCTGTTCCGTGACGGTGTGTTCCACCTGGAGGCGGGTGTTCATTTCCATAAAATAAAAATTGCCCTGACCGTCCAGCAGGAATTCCACAGTA